>NZ_JBANLK010000005.1:0-226078 GCF_054968425.1 Paraburkholderia sp. AV2 | reverse complement strand
CTGAAGCCGCTGGCGCGCATCAAGGCGTACTCGAACGCGGGTCTGGACCCGAAGATCATGGGCATGGGTCCGGTGCCGGCGTCGAAGCGGTGCCTGGAGCGCGCGGGCTGGACGGCGCAGGATCTGGATCTGATGGAGATCAACGAGGCGTTTGCGGCGCAGGCGCTGGCGGTGAACAAGCAGATGGGGTGGGACACGTCGAAGATCAACGTGAACGGCGGGGCGATTGCGATCGGACACCCGATCGGGGCGTCGGGCTGCCGGGTGCTGGTCACGCTGCTGTACGAGATGCAGAAGCGCGATGCGAAGAAGGGCCTGGCGTCGCTGTGCATCGGCGGCGGCATGGGCGTGGCGCTCGCGCTCGAGCGTTCGTGATGTGATGAACGCAGCGGGCTGCAGCGCAGCCCGCTGTGGCGCCAGAGGCGCTGGAAGAAGCGGCGCGTGCTGTAAGGGAAAGGCGGACGCCCGGCCGCCACAAAGCGTGTCAAGGCGCCTCCGGCGAGGCGCGGCAGCACGGGCGGGAACACAGGAGAGGGCGAGGCCGGGGCAGCCGTTCGGCACCCCGGAAAACGATAATGGAGTTGGGTTTATGTCAGAGCGTAATGCGTATGTAACGGGCGGCATGGGCGGAATCGGAACGGGAATCTGCCAGCGCCTCGCCAAGCAGGGCTTCACCGTGGTGGCTGGCTGCGGCCCGAATTCGCCGCGCCGCGTGAAGTGGCTGGAAGACCAGAAGGCGTTGGGCTTCGACTTCATCGCCTCGGAAGGCAATGTCGGCGATTGGGATTCGACGTGCCAGGCATTCGAGAAGGTCAAGGCCGAAGTCGGCGAGATCGACGTGCTGGTCAACAATGCGGGCATCACGCGCGACGTCGTGTTCCGCAAGATGACGCGCGAAGACTGGACCGCCGTGATCGACACGAACCTCACGAGCCTCTTCAACGTGACGAAGCAGGTGATCGACGGCATGGTCGAGCGCGGCTGGGGCCGCATCATCAATATCTCGTCGGTGAACGGCCAGAAGGGCCAGTTCGGCCAGACCAACTACTCGACCGCCAAGGCCGGCATTCACGGCTTCACGATGGCGCTTGCGCAGGAAGTGGCCACGAAGGGCGTGACGGTCAACACCGTTTCGCCGGGTTATATCGGCACGGACATGGTGAAGTCGATCCGTCCCGACGTACTGGAGAAGATCGTCGCGACGATCCCGGTACGGCGCCTCGGCGCACCCGAAGAAATCGCGTCGATTGTCGCCTGGCTCGCCTCCGACGAGTCGGGTTTTTCAACCGGTGCGGACTTCTCGCTGAACGGCGGGTTGCACATGGGCTGATCCGGCCGCGCCGCACGTCCTTCCCCGGCGGGCGGCTACGCAAGGATCCACACGGGCGGCGCGCCTTGCTGCACACCGGGGCAGGCGCAACCTCCTGGCTAGACCGGCGCACAGGGTTGGCCGGACGAACAAGGGCGACATATGACGACTACAAAGAAAACCGCCGAACGACTGATCAAGAAGTATCCGAACCGTCGGCTGTACGACACGGAGACGAGCACCTACATCACGTTGACGGATGTGAAGCAGCTCGTGCTGGATCAGGAGGAGTTCAAGGTCATCGACGCGAAGACCAATGAGGATCTGACGCGCAGCATCCTGTTGCAGATCATTCTGGAAGAGGAAAGCGGCGGTCTGCCGATGTTCTCGTCGTCGATGCTGTCACAGATCATCCGCTTCTACGGCCACGCGATGCAGGGGATGATGGGCACCTACCTGGAAAAGAACATCCAGGCCTTCATCGACATCCAGAACAAGCTCGCGGACCAGTCGAAGAGCCTTTACGAAGGCAACGCGATGAATCCCGAGGTCTGGACGCAGTTCATGAACATGCAGGCGCCGATGATGCAGGGCATGATGACGAGCTACATCGAGCAGTCGAAGAACATGTTCGTGCAGATGCAGGAGCAGATGCAGAACCAGGCGAAGTCGATGTTCGGCACGTTTCCGTTCAAACCGGCTGGACAAACGCCCGAGGGCGACGACAAGAAGTGATCGTCAGGACGTGATCGCGGCGGGCGGCCTGGCAGGCGCCGGCCGCTCAAGCCGTTTTGAGATCGCGCAGCGCTTCGGGATGGAGCGCTGCGACGCGCAGCAGCGTTTGTGCGGCGCCCGTGGGCTGGCGCCGGCCTTGCTCCCAATCCTGCAGCGTACGCGTGGAGACGCCGAGCAGCGCGGCGAAGGCGCTTTGTGAAAGCCCGACCTTTGCGCGTGCGAGCGCCGCGGCGGTGGGCTCGACGCGCGTGGTGCGCGCCGCGCGCCCGCTCTTCATTTCATGGACGGACTTGAGCAGGTCCGCCTGAAACTGTTCCAGTTCCTTATCCACATTCCACCTCTTCGCGCAGCCGGCTGAGAAACGCTGCCGGCAGGTTGTCGAATTTTGCCTTTGCGTAGACGATCAGGAGCCAGATGCAGCCCTGATCGAGCATGTTGTAATAGATCACCCGCGTGCCGCCGCGTTTGCCGAATCCCCAGCGCGTCCAGCGAACCTTGCGCAGGCCGCCGGTGCCGGGGATGACGTCGCCCGCCAGCGGGTGGTCGGCTAGCCATGTGATGAAGGCTTCGCGTTCGCTATCGCGCCAGATATCGGCCGCGTACCGCTGAAACGTTTCCGTTTCGATGATCGTGAGCATAAGAAAGAAGCGGAAATGATTATACGGCTTTGCCGTATGTTGGGTGAGTGATGCCGATCAAGAAATTTGCCTAGCGCAATCCTGTTGCGGCCCGACTTTCCCGATGCTACGCAGCAAAGGAGCGGCGCTCCATATGACATACGGGTAAAATGACGGACTGGCTTGATCTCGCACGGCGCATCGCTCGCCTTGCGCCCACATCCGGACGTACACGTGAAAAACCCTGTTGAATCAACGACCTCCCGCAACCCTGCTCCGCGTGTCGGGATGGTTTCCCTTGGCTGCCCGAAGGCCCTCGTCGACTCCGAGCAGATCATCACGCAACTGCGCGCGGAGGGTTACGAGATTTCCGGCACCTATGACGGCGCGGATCTGGTCGTGGTCAACACCTGCGGCTTTATCGACGAAGCCGTTCAGGAAAGCCTCGACGCCATCGGCGAGGCGCTCAGCGAGAACGGCAAGGTGATCGTGACGGGCTGCCTCGGCGCGAAGCAGAGCGCGAGCGGCTCGAATCTCATCGAGGAAGTCCACCCGAAGGTGCTGGCCGTGACCGGCCCGCATGCCGTGGGCGAAGTCATGCAGGTCGTGCACACGCATTTGCCCAAGCCGCACGATCCGTTCGTCGATCTCGTGCCGGCCGCTGGCGTGAAGCTCACGCCGCGCCATTACGCATATCTGAAGATCTCCGAAGGCTGCAATCACCGCTGCACGTTCTGCATCATCCCGTCGATGCGCGGCGATCTCGTTTCCCGTCCCGTGGCCGAGGTGATGCTGGAGGCGGAGAACCTCTTCAAGTCCGGCGTGAAGGAACTGCTCGTCATCTCGCAGGACACGAGCGCATACGGCGTGGACGTCAAGTACCGCACCGGCTTCTGGAACGGCCGGCCGCTGAAGACCCGCATGACCGAGCTGGTCGGTGCATTGGGCGAACTGGCCGCGCAGTACGGCGCCTGGGTGCGCCTGCACTACGTCTATCCGTATCCGAGCGTCGACGAAGTCATTCCGATGATGGCCGAGGGTCCGTTCAAGGGGCACGTCCTGCCGTATCTCGACGTGCCGTTCCAGCACGCGCATCCCGAAGTGCTCAAGCGCATGAAGCGTCCCGCCAATGCGGAGAAGGTACTGGAGCGCGTGAAGGCCTGGCGCGAGATCTGCCCGGATCTCACGATCCGTAGCACGTTCATTGCCGGCTTCCCCGGCGAGACCGAGGCGCAGTTCGAAACGCTGCTCGACTTCATTCGCGAGGCCGAGCTCGATCGCGTGGGCTGCTTCGCGTACTCGCCTGTGGAGGGCGCGAGCGCCAATGAGCTCGATGGCGCGCTGCCCGACGAAGTGCGCGAGGAGCGTCGCGCGCGCTTCATGGAGGTGGCCGAGGCCGTGTCGGCGAAGCGCATTCAGCGCAAGGTCGGCAAGACGCTCAAGGTGCTGATCGACGAGATCAACGCCGATGGCGGCATCGGCCGCACGGCTGCCGACGCGCCGGAGATCGACGGCGTCGTCTACGTCGCGCCATCGACGAAGGCGTCGAAGCGCTACAAGGTCGGCGACTTCGTCTCGGTGAAGATCACGGGCGCAGACGGCCACGATCTCTGGGGCGAGGTCTGAGCCGCATGAGCGCCGCTGCCCCGCAGGTTCTCGCGTTCGGCGAGGCGATGGTCGAATTCAACCAGGCGTCGCCGGACAAGCCCGAATACCTGCAGGGCTTTGGCGGCGATACGTCGAACTTCTGCATTGCAGCCGCGCGCCAGGGTGTGCGCACCGGCTTTGTCTCGGCAGTCGGCGGCGATCAGTTCGGACGTCTGCTGCTCGACCTGTGGGCCCGCGAGGGTGTCGATACGTCCACCGTGCGCGTGGATCCGACAGCGCCCACCGGCGTCTACTTCGTTTCGCACGGTCCCGATGGCCATGCCTTCGATTATCTGCGCGCCGGGTCGGCCGCGAGCCGCTATGCGCCGGGCGATCTGCCGCGTGAAGCGCTTGCGGCGGCGCAAGTGCTGCATCTGTCCGGCATCAGCGTGGCGATCAGCAATACGGCCTGCGACGCGGCGTTCGCGGCCATCGACCACGTGCACGCCAACGGCGGCCGGGTGAGCTTCGATACGAACCTGCGTCTGAAGCTCTGGCCGCTGCCGCGCGCGCGGGCCGTGATGAGCGAGGTGCTGCGCGTCACCGACATCTGTCTGCCTAGCTGGGACGACGTGACGGTGCTGACCGGGCTGGACGAGCGCGACGCCATCGTCGACTGGCTGCTCGCGCGCGGGCCGCGCGTGGTGGCGTTGAAGCTCGGCAGGGAAGGCGCCTACGTGGCGACGGCCGAAGAGCGGCGGCTCGTGCCGGGCCGTGCCGTCGCGGCGGTCGATGCGACGGGGGCGGGAGACTGCTTTGGCGGGGCGTTCGTAGCCCGTCTCGTGTCGGGAGACGATCCGTTTGCAGCGGCGCGCTACGCGAACGCGGCAGCCGCGCTCTCGACGCTGGGGTACGGCGCCGTTGCGCCGATTCCGCAGCGCGAGGCTGTCGAAAAACTGCTGGCCGGCTGAGCGCAGGCTGCCGCGTGCGGCGACCCAACCGTTCGGTCGCGGCGTACTCGAAGGAAGGAGTCAGATGGAAGTATCGACCTTGAAACAATGGGGCGCCGCGTCGCGCGGCGTGGGTCATGCGGCGCGCGCGTGTGCGCTCGCCGTTGCGGCGCTTGCGTTGCCCGTCATGGGGTTTGCGCAGGATACTGCCGATCCCGTGAAGGCGTTGGCCGCGCCGCCCGCGATCCAGTTGCCGCTCAAGCCCAACCCCGAGTTCGCGCAGTTTCCGCGCTACGTGGGCATGCTCGGCAAGCGGCAGATCGTGATGCGCCTCGGCCCGAAAACCGACGATCCGAGCGGCGTGCACGGCGAGTACCAGTTCACCGACACGGGCGAAATCATTCTGATTGCCGGCGATCACGAAGGCACGACCTTCGAGGGCGAGGAATCGAACGACGGCACGCACATCACCGGCAATTGGGTGGGGACGTTCTCGCCCGACGGAACGGTGTCCGGCGAGCGCATGGAAGTGGACGATTCGAACCCGGTCGATTTCGAGCTGAAGCCGCTCGCGGCCGGGCAGCCGGTCCCGCCCGCTTCGGCTTCTCGCGAGGCAGCCCAAAGTCACGCCCAGCAGTGGCAGGCCGCATCCGCGCCGGCGCCCGGCGGTGCCCAGCAGGTCAACGGTGTCAGCAATCTGAGCACCGGCGAATAACCCCCGGCTTGCCGCCGGTCGATCTGGCCTTCATCGTTTTTTCGATTCCGAAATGAAGAAAACCGACTCCAGCCGCGCATTGCAGACGCGCCTCATCCATCCGCAAGACGAGATCACGCCGGGCTTCGAATCGTTCGCCGCGCCCGTCACGCGGGCCTCCACCGTGGTCTTCCCCGATCTGGCGACGGTGCGCGGACTCGACTGGCGCGACGACTCGCAGTGGCGCTATGGCCTGCATGCGACGCCGACTTCCGCCATGCTGACCCAGCGGCTCGCGGCCATCGAAGGCGGCGAGCACGCACTGCTGCAGCCTTCGGGGCTCTCGGCGATCTCGAACGTATACTTCGGCCTCCTGAAGATGGGCGACGACGTGCTGATTCCCGACAACGTCTACTCGCCCAACCGTGAACATGGCGAGTGGCTCGAGCGCGACTTCGGCATCACGACGCGTTTCTACGATCCGTTGGTGGGTGCCGGCATCGCGGAACTGATCCGGCCCGAGACGAAGCTGATCTGGATCGAGGCGCCGGGCTCGGTCACGATGGAAGTGCCCGACGTGCGTGCGATCACGGCCGTGGCGCGTGCGCGCAACGTGGTGACGGCGATCGACAACACGTATTCGGCCGGCCTCGCGTTCAAGCCGTTCGAACATGGCGTCGACATCTCGGTGCAGGCGCTCACGAAATACCAGTCGGGCGGCAGCGATGTGCTGATGGGCGCGACGATCACGCGCGATCGTGCCTTGCATCTGAAGCTCAAGCAGGCACGCATGCGTCTTGGCATCGGCGTTTCATCGGACGATTGCTCGCTCGTGCTGCGCGGGCTGCCGAGCATGAAGGCGCGCTTCGAGGCGCACGACCGCAGCGCGTTCGCGCTAGCGGGCTGGCTCAAGACGCGCTGCGAGATCGCGGCCATGCTGCATCCCGCATTCGAAGACTGCCCCGGCCACGCCGCGTTCGAGCGCGACTTCACGGGCGCCGGGGGGCTGTTTTCCGTGGTCTTCGACGAGCGCTACAGCGCTTCGCAGATCGATACGTTCTGCGAAGCGCTCGACCTCTTTGCGCTCGGTTGGAGCTGGGGCGGGGCGCACAGTCTCGTCATGCCTTACCACGTCGAATCGATGCGTACGGCCGCGCGCTGGCCGCATCGCGGTACGCTGGTGCGTTTCTACGTGGGTCTCGAAGACGAAGCGGACCTGCGCGCCGACATCGAGCAGGCGCTCGCGACGCTCGCCTGAGCGCGCGAACGGGCCGGACGACAACGGCCGCGGCGCATGATTCGCGCGGCGGCGCGAGGCAATGCAAGGGCTGCGAGCCGATCAGAAAAGCCGCAGCAAGCCGTCGAGTCCCACGAAATTGAATGCGACGCTCGCCGCCTCGCGCACCACGGGCTTCGCGCGGAACGCCACCGAAAGTCCCGCTTCCGCCATCATCTTCAGATCGTTCGAGCCGTCGCCCATCGCAATGGCCCGGCTCGGCTCGATGCCCAGTTGCGCACAGGTTTGCGCGAGCGTGCGGGCTTTCACCTCGGCATTGACGATCTCGCCGCTCACGCGGCCCGTGAGTTTGCCGTCCACGATTTCCAGCGTGTTGGCATTCGTGTAGTCGAGGTTCAGGCGCGCTTTCAGGCGCTCGGTGAAGAACGTGAAGCCACCCGAAACGAGGAGCGTCTTCAGGCCCGCGGCTTTCGCGCCGGCCAGCATCTGCGTGGCGCCCGGCGAGAGTTGCAGGCGCTCTTCGTAGACGCGTTCGAGCGCGCTTGCGTCGAGCCCCTTGAGCAGTGCAACGCGGCGCGTGAGGCTCTCGTTGAAATCCTTGATTTCGCCGCGCATGGAGGCTTCGGTAATCGCCGCGACTTCCGCCTTCAGACCACAGAAATCGGCGATTTCGTCGATGCACTCGATCGTGATGAGCGTCGAGTCCATGTCCATGGCGAGGAGACCGAAGTCGGCGAGCGCGCGGCCGCTTTCCACGAACGCATAGTCGAGTTGATGCGTACTGCAATAGACCTCGATATCGGCGCGCTGGCCGGGCACCGCGTTTTCGATGCGCAGGGCGCATTCGTCGATCGGCGCGAGCCGGCTGCCGCGCGCGAGCGCGAGTAACGGCTTGTGGTGGACGGCGGGCAGCGGGGCAAGGCTCTGGATGACGAGGTTCATGTCGTGCAGGTTGTAGGTGAGCAGCGGCGAGGGTGCCGCGTCCTGATGCGCGGTAAATCACGACATTGTAACTGCTCGTAGTTGGCATCTGGCTGGCGCCCTGTGCCCGCGCGCTTTAGGGAGCATGCCCGAAGCCGGGTGCATGGAAAAGCGATCCGTCCCCACAGTTTTTCGGGACGAAGGCGCCTATTCGTTGCAAAATGAAAGCTAGCGCGGCGGTCCGACAGCTCCGCATGGGACGGAGTCAGGACTGAAGCCCTGACTCCTGTCGACAGCGATACACGGGCCCGGTCGCCGTATGCCGTGAACCGCACGTGCCGCGACTTGCGTCGCGCGGCGCGTCACATGCGCCAATCCGCGCCAGGGGAACCGGTATGCAGGACGCTCACAAGCATCAGCACGCGTCGCCCACCCGGAGGTCGCGCCGCACGCGGTCGGCTGTCAAGGACGCCGCCGCTGAAGTCTCGCGGACCACGTCCGCGCCGCGCTCGCCGTCCCGGGTACGCCACACGGAGGCGGGCACCGAGATTGCCGGCGTTCCGATCACGAGCGAGCGACGCGTGATCGATCCCGTCAGCGGCACCCACAAGATCGATCTCGTCCGCTACTACGCGCGCGCGGCGCCATGGCTGCTGCCTCATCTGGCCGCGCGTCCGGTTTCGGTCGTGCGGGCGCCTCGCGGCCTGTCCGGGGACATGTTTTTCCAGCGCCACAATGGACGTCCGCCGATTCCGGGGGTGACCGAGCACGAAGACCTCGACCCGGGCCATCCTCCGCTCATTACGATCGACACGCTCGAGGCGCTCATCGGTGCCGCGCAGATGGATGTCATCGAACTGCATACATGGAACGCGCTGGCCGCGGACATCGAGCGGCCCGACCGCGTCGTGTTCGACCTCGATCCGGATCCGGCACTCGGCTGGGACCGCATGATCGAAGCCGCTGAAATGACGCGCGCGCTGCTGCGCGATCTCGGAATCGAGTCGTTCTGCAAGACGAGCGGCGGCAAGGGCCTGCACGTTGTCGTGCCGCTCGTGCCGCAGGCGGATTGGGAGGATGCGAAGGCATTCGCGCGCGCGGTCGCGCACCATCTGGCCGCGACGGCGCCGACGCAGATCACGGCGACGATGGGCCCCGAGCATCGCAAAAAGCGGATCTTCGTCGACTACCTGCGCAACGCGCGCGGTGCGAGCACGGCGGTTGCATACGGAGTGCGGGCGCGCAGCGGAATGGGGATATCGGTGCCCATCTCGTGGGAGGAACTCGGGAGCACCACCGGTGGCGCGCAGTGGACGTTGCGCAATATCGACGAGCGGCTGGCGGCCTTGGCTCGCGTGGATCCGTGGGCAGGCTACGCGAGCGTCGGGCAGCGGATCACGGCCGAGCTCACGATCGGGCTGGAAGAGAGCGGCAAATAGCCGGGAATGGAGGGCAAGCGGCGGCCCGTGCAGCCGCCCGCCGCGGCGGGCAGAACCGTTCGTTGCGCCTGCAAAATTCCCGGCGTGGCAAGCGGGATAAAACCTGGTCGGCGAGGGGAGTACGTTCGGCGCAAGGCGGCGTGGGGCGAGCTAGACTAGGTAAATGGAGCAGGACCCTACGCCATGCGGCGTGCGCCGTTCACAAGGCAGGTAACGACGGGCGGCACGCGGCGGCTTTCGTCAGGAGGTGACGCATGCATTGCCACCGCTCGCGCCGCGCTCGTGCGGCGCTCGTCCATGCCGCATTCGCGGCCTCGTGCGCGCTCGCGCTGCCCGCGCTGGCGAGCACGCCAATCAACGTGACCTCGAAAACGCCAACGGACGGCCCGATCCGCTACACCGTGCGCGTTACCTCGAAGCAGTACGGCAACTCCAGCGAGACGCGCACGCTGCGCTCGGGCGACACCGACGACTTCACCTGGCGCACCACGCCTCCGGGCGGCGTCGTGCCGTCTCCCGATGGTTGTCCCGGCAATGCCTCGCTGCCGCTCGACGAGAACGGCGCGATGATGCGGCAGACGCAGTTGCGCCTCGCGCCCATTGTCGACGAGCACGGCACGGCCAATGTCCAGGCGAGCTTCCGCGCCCAGGCGCCGCACGGCACGCGCAGCGTCGAAAACGAGGGCAAGACGCTGACCTGTCCCGCGGTCGTGTCGTACAGCGAGGTCGTCCGCTTCTCGATGCCGACCAATGGCACGGTGAAGACGGTCAAGCTCGGCGACGGCACCCAGATCGCGATTTCCGCGCAGCGCTGACGGGCTGTAAAGCGTAAAGCGGGCTATAACGCGGGCCGTAGCGCGTCAACGACGCGCGCTATTTTGCATTTGCGCTTCGCTCCATGAGCCGCGAGGTGAGGAAGCGGTGTTCGGCGGAGAACACGCGCCGGTACGCGAGCAGGACCGCGCCGACGGTGCCGAGCGCCGACGAGGCGGCGATCAGAAACATGATCACGATCTGATAGCGTACGGCCTGTAGCGGCGGCTGGCCGGCAAGCACCTGGCCCGTCATCATGCCCGGCAGGCTTACCACACCCACCACGGCCATCTGGTTCAGCGTCGGGATCATGCCGGCGCGCACGGCTTCGCGCGCGCTGGCCTGGGCCGCTTCCCAGCGCGTCGCACCGAGAGCGAGCGAGGTCTCGATGCGGTCGCGCCGCGCCGTAAGCTCCTGCATCATCCGCTCGACGCCGAGCGACACCCCCGTCAGCGTGTTGCCGAGGATCATGCCGAGGATCGGGATGGCATATTGCGGCTCATACCACGGGTGGATGCGGATCACGACGAAAAGCCCCACCGCGGCGACGAGCCACGCGCTCACCCAGATCGAAACGATGCTGTCGGCACGCTGCCCCGCGTAGGTGCGCGCACCGCGCTGCGCTCCGGCCACGCCCGCGATCAGCGTCATGAGCGCCATCAGCGGCAGCACGACGTACCAGCGGTTGTACGCGAATACCCACCCAAGCACGTAGCCGATCGCGAGCAACTGCACCACGGTGCGCACGGCGGCCCAGGCGAGCTTGCGTTCGAGGTCGAGCTTGAGCAGCACGGATACCGCGCCGTTGACGAACACGAGCAGCGCCGCGATCGCCACGTCGCCGAGGCCGAGGTTCTGGAGGACGGAATTCATCGGCTGGCTCCTGCGGCTCCCTCGGTGCGAGCGGGGGCGGGCGCGGGTTCGCCGGCCGCGTCGAGCACGCCGGCCGTCATCGTGAGATGCCGGTTGCCGACGCGGGCGGCCTGAGCCGGGTCGTGCGACACCCAGACCGTGGCACGCGCGGTGCGTTGGGCGTCGAACCAGCCGCCAACCAGCGCTTCGACTGCGCGTGCAGAATCGGGATCGAGCGAGGCCGTGGGCTCGTCGAGCAGCAGGGCATCCGGATCGAGTTGAAGCACGCGCACGAGCGCGGCGATCTGGGCTTCGCCGCCCGAGAGTTCGGACGCATGACGCGCGAGGAAGTCAGCCGGGCGTCGTGCGGCGTCGAGAAGCGCCTTCACGCGCGCGGCGTCGAATGCGGCGTCCCGATAGACGGAGAGCGTGTAGGGGTAGCGCAGGTTGTCCTCGACGGTACCATCGAGCAGGGCGGGCCGTTGCCGCAGGTAGGCGATATGCCGGCGAAAGCGCGGGATGCTCGCGCGCGGGACCGGTTTGCCGCGCCACAGCACGGTGCCGCCGTCGAGTGGATCGAGCAGCGCGAGGGCGCGCAGGAACACGCTCTTGCCCGAGCCGGACGGCCCCGTCAGCACGGCGCGCTCGCCCGCATGCAAGGCGAAGTCGGCGGGATGCAGCAGATACTCGCCGTGCTGCCGGGCGTGACGCGCTATCTGGCGGGCTTCGACGAGCGCAACGCGCCTCTCGGCGCCGCTTTCGTCTGGCTGGCTGGAAACGGGGGATCGGGTCATGAGAGGATTGCAAACAAAAAGTGCGCGCCCCGTTGCGATACGGCATGATGGCGCACCGGGCAGGAAACAGGATGGACCGCAGGACATACAGCGGGACGTAACGCAGGCCGACGGCAGGCACGCCGCCTGCTTGCCTCCTGCCTTAAAAAAACGACCCAGAATCACGGAGAGTGAATGACGTCACCGCAACCCAAGCCTCGCGGCATCGGCCGCCTGTTCGCCAGGATCTTCGCATGGCTTGCGCTCGTTGTCGTCGTCCTCGTTGGGATACTCGTGGCGGTTCTTCTTACCTTCGACTGGAATCGCGCGAAGCCCTGGGTCAACGACAAGGTGAGCGAGGCGATCGGCCGGCCGTTCGCCATCGAGGGCGATCTGAAGATCGGCTGGCGCGCGCCGGTGGGCGAGACGGGCTGGCGCGCATGGGTGCCGTGGCCGCGCTTTTCGGCCACCCGCATCGAGGTGGCCAATCCGGACTGGACGAAATCGCCGCATTTCGCCACGCTCGACGAGATCGACTTCGAGGTCATGGTGCTGCCGCTCCTCGCGCACGACATCGTGATTCCGGCCATCAATCTCGTGAACCCGTCCGTGGACGTCGAGCGGCTTGCGGACGGGCGCAACAACTGGACGTTCAAGCTGGCTTCGTCGAGCGGTCCGTCCACGTGGAAGCTCGATCTGCACGACATCGCCTTCGCCTCGGGCAATATTGCCGTCGACGATCGGCAAACGAAGACCGATTTGCGGATCACCGTCGATCTGCTCGGCCACGGCATTCCGATCGGCGCCGCGATGGCGCAGCAGGAGGCGACTTCGCGTAGCGAGTCGGCGCAGGCGATCGGCGCGGCGGGCGCCCGTCGGCTCGCGCAGCAGGCGCGGACCCAGCAGGCATCCGAAGCGGCGGCCGCGAGCGCGGCCAGGGCAGCCAGCGCCGTAAGCGAAGCGAGCAGCGGCGGCGCGGCTGCGACGCCCGCTTCGGCTTTGGCGAGCACTGCGTCGGGTGCTTCCACCGCTTCTGCAACGAACGTGACGAGCGCCGCGAAGCCGGCCGAGCCGTTCTACGCCATCGGCTGGACGCTCAAGGGCACGTACAACAAGACGCCCGTGTCCGGCACGGGCAAGCTGGGCGGTGTGCTCGCGCTGCAGGACGCGAAGCGCCCGTTCCCGGTTCAGGCCGACGTGCGCGCAGGCGATATGCATATCGCACTCGTTGGCACGCTCACGGATCCCGCCCATCTGGCCGCCGTCGACCTGCGCCTGTGGCTGCAGGGCGAGAGCATGGCGCATCTGTACAGCCTGACCGGCGTGACGCTGCCCGAGACGCCGCCGTATGCCACGGAAGGCCATTTCGTGGGCGAGTTTCACCGCGGGGCGAGCGAGTTCCGCTACGAGAATTTCACAGGGCGCGTCGGCGGTTCGGACCTGAACGGCACGCTTGCCTACGTGCAGCGCGATCCGCGTCCGCTGCTCAAGGGCGAACTGGTGTCGAACCTGTTGCAGTTCTCCGATCTCGCCCCGATCATCGGCGCCGACAGCAATGCGAGCAAGGCAAAGCGCGGCGATGCCGTGAAGCAGCCCGCCGATCGTGTCATTCCGGTCGAGCCGTTCCGCACCAACCGCTGGAGCGCGATCGATACGGACGTCACGTTCACCGGCCGGCGCATCGTCAGGCAGGGCAGCCTGCCGATCTCCGATCTCTATGCGCACGTCGTGATGACGGACGGTGTGCTGTCGCTCGACCCGCTGCGCTTCGGCGTGGCGGGCGGGACGCTCGCCACGCGTATCGCGCTGGACGGCAGCGGCGTGCCGCTCAAGGCGCGGGTCTCGGCCGAGGCGCGGCACTTGAAGCTCAAGCAGTTGTTCCCCAACGCCAAGTCGATGCAGTCGGCGCTCGGCGAGGTCAACGGCGATGCCTCGCTTTCGGCCACCGGCAATTCGCCGGCGGCGCTTGCCGCGACCTCGAACGGCGAAGTGAAGATGCTGGTCACGCAGGGCACGATCAGCCGCTTGCTCATGGAGGCGGCCGGCCTGAACGTGGCGAACGTGGTGTACGAAAAGCTGTTCGGCACGCAGGACGTCAAGATCAACTGCGCGGCCACCGATTTCGTCGCGACCAACGGCGTGCTCGATCCGCGCGTGTTCGCGCTCGACACGGACGACGCCGTGATCGACATCAGCGGGCCGATCAATCTGCGCGACGAATCGCTGGATCTGAAGATCCATCCGCACACCAAAGGGTTTCGCGTGTTTTCGCTGCGCTCGCCGCTCTATGCCAAGGGAACATTCAAGGATCCCCACGTCGGCGTGGATGCGACAGCGCTTGCGCTGCGTGCCGGAGCCATGGTCGGGCTCGGCCTGATCAATCCGTTCGCCGCGCTGATTCCGCTGATTGCGCCGAGCAATAACAAGCCGCTGGCGTGCAAGGATCTCTTTGCCGAAATGCGCACACGACCCGTGGCGCCCCCGCCAGGCCAGAAGATGCGCGCACCGGCAGGCACCGCTAACCGCTAGGGCCGCGGCGGTGGCGAACCACGATTAGAAAATGGCAAACCCGCGGAGGACCCGCGGGACACTCGCGTATCGGGCCTGTCGCCGCGCTTGCGGCGCGAACAGGCCTTAACGCAGTGAACGCGGTACGGTATCGCCCGTTGCGCCCTGGCGGCGCGTGACGCGTCGCGTGGTCAGGCCAGGGCGGGCCGCGCCGAATTCGGGCAGGATCCGGCTGCGCGCGCGGCTGGCAAACACGAGGAAGCCGAAGCCGTCCGCCTCGTACCAGTAGCCGCCGTTTTCCAGCCCTTCGATGGGCTGCTCGAGCGCATGCGCAATGGATTCGATGCAGCGCCGCCGCAATTCGCTCGTGGCCGGATAGGGGGGGTGCGCGCCGCGCACACTGCAAAGCAGGACATCGAGTCCTGGCAGAATGTGGGCGTAGAGTACGGGCTCGTCCTGGGCGCGGGCTCGCGCAATCTTGGTATCGAGCTGTCCGAACGGTTTGAAGTGGTCGAGCACGGCAAGGAACGACTCGTCGCCGTCCGCCTTGACGCGTTTACGCTTTTTCGGGAAGGACATAAAAACTCGCCTGAAAAAGGATTGCAAAAAACGCAGCTGTTCCATGCGACCACTCCCGGTTTTGCGCGCCGCACGTCGATCCTTTATAGCATAGGGTTCTGCAGGATTCACGAGGATTCGAGGTTGTCCGAGCCCTCGCGGGTGTCCGCAGCCGCCGTGCCCGACCGCTCGCCGCGCTCTGATGTAGGTATCCCGGCTCTCCTTTTCCCTTCTTTCTGTCTCCGTCTCAATAATAGTCCTGCTGACGCGCACGGTGTGGCCATCATTCGTAAAAAAGCGGGCTTTTGTCACGATTCCGTGGCAGGGGCCACATCCGTTGTCATCCTGATATTTCGCGCCGATAATGTTCGGGTTCTGGTGCCTGCAGCCCGTTGGCGTTGCGCGGGCCACCGTGCCGCGTCGATCCGCCAGTCCGTACTCACGCCGATACCCACGCGCCAGACCCGCCATGAAACTGTTCACCAAGGGGTTGCTGCTGATCGCGATTCCGAGCGTCGTCGAACTCGCGCTGCTCGGCGTGGTGTTCGATACGCAGGAGGCCGCGGTGCGTGCGGCGCAAGGCGAGCAGAACAGCAAGCAGATACTCTGGCAGGCGTCGAGCCTCGTCGACCCGCTGTTGCGCGAGGCCGCGCGCGTGCGTACGGGGATCGCGCTCGACGATCCCTCTTTCATCGATCGTCGTGCGGTGTGGACCGAGTTTGCCGACCGCATCGCCTTGCTCTCGCAAATGGTGGCCGACAATCCCGTCCAGCTCGCGCGCGTCGACCACATGCGCGCGGCGGCCTATGCCTGGCGCGCCCAGGCCGGCGACATTGCCGATGCGCTGCGCGCCGGACGCAGCGTCGCGTGGGCGCGCACCGCTGCCGCCACGCTGCCGCCCGAGATCGAGACGGTGCGCAGCGAGCTGGCCGAGTTCATGGCCGAAGAAGCGCGCCTCGACGCACGGCGCAATGCGTCCTGGAGCATGACGCGTGCGCGCCTGCAGGACGCGCTGATCGCAGCCGTGCTCGGCTCGATGCTGGCGTGGGGCGTCACCGCAGCGGTATTCGCGCGCAACGTGGGCAGGCGCCTTGCCGCGCTGGGCGACAATGCCCGCCGGCTGGGCGACGGGGTGAGGCTGGCGCCGGCGCTGTCGGGCAACGACGAAATCGCCGCGCTCGACGCGGTGCTGCATGAGACGAGCGCGCGTCTCGTCGACTCCGAACGGGACCAGGCCGCGCTCAAACACCAGTTGCAAGGGCGTGCTACCGACCTCGCGAACGCCAACGAACATCTGCGCCAGGAGACGCAGGACAACGAGATGTTCATTTACAGCGTCTCGCACGATCTGCGCTCGCCGCTCGTGAATCTGCAGGGGTTTTCGAAGGAGCTGCAGGTTTCCTGCGACGACCTGCGCGCGCGGATCGACGCAGCCGGGTTGCCTGCCGACGAGCATCGCCGCGTGACCGGGCTGCTCGACGGCGACGTCGACGAATCGCTGCAATTCCTGCGCCAGGCGGTGGCGCGTGCGGCGGCGATCATCGACGCGCTGCTGCGAATCTCGCGCGCCGGGCGGCGGGAATATCGCTGGCAGCGCGTGAACATGGGACGCATCGTCGAGCGGGTGCTGGTCGGTCTTGACGTCGTGTCGGATGCAACGCGTATCGACGTGCGCGATCTGCCGCCCGCCTGGGGCGATCCCGCGGCCATCGAGCAGATTTTCGGCAACCTGATCGAGAACGCGCTGCGCCATCTCGATCCGCAACGGGCGGGACGCATCGAGATCGGCGCGCTCGAGACGCAGGCCGACGGGGATGGCACTGGCGCCGCGGCACCCCGTGTGCCTGCGCCGCGTACGCGAACGTATTATGTGCGCGACAATGGCGTGGGCATTCCGGAGGCCTGGCAGCCGAAGCTCTTTCGCGCGTTTCAGCGTCTGCATGGCGGCGATTCGGGTGGCGAGGGCATCGGGCTCGCGCTCGCTCGACGCATTGCGGAGCGGCATGGGGGGCAGATGTGGGTGGAGTCGGCCGAAGGAGTGGGCTCGACGTTCTTCGTCGCGCTGCCCGAGCAACCTGCGCGTGCGGCATGAGCGCTACGATGCGTAGCGTCGCGGCGGCCCGGCCGCGAGCCGGTACGTACCCATCGGGGAGATGAAATGACGGACGAGGAACGGGTCAGCATCGTGCTGATCGAAGACGACGATGGCCATGCGACGCTGGTCGAGCGCAACCTGCGGCGCTCGGGGGTTTCGAATGGTTTCGTGCGCTTTTCGGACGGTCAGGAGGCGCTCGACTATTTCTTCGGGTCGGCGGCCGCCGGAGGCGCTGGGGCGCCGGGCGTCCCGTCACGCGAAGATCTTGCGAACGTCGTCGTGCTGCTGGACCTGCGCATGCCGCGCGTGGACGGCTTCGAGGTATTGCGCCGCCTGAAGGCCGATCCGGCCACGGCATCGGTGCCGGTGATCGTGCTCACCACCACCGACGACCCGCGCGAGATCGAACGCTGCTACGAACTGGGCTGCAACGTGTACATCACGAAACCGGTCGAATATGACGCGTTTATTGAAGCCGTGCGGCGGCTCGGCTTCTTCCTGCAGGTCGTCAAGCTGCCGCCGGGGCATCGTTACGCGCGCTAGCGGCGCGCAGCGGCCTTGAGCGGCGCCCGGCTTGCCGATCCACCCCTTGCGCAATTTTGACTCCTGGAGGAACGTCCAGCGCATGAACGACGAAGTCAACCTGTTGGCGGGTGCACACGTGCTGGTCGTCGACGACGACGAAGGCATACTGCGGCTCGCGCGCAAGTCGCTCGCCCGAGCCGGCGCGCTGGTGGACACTTGCGCGAGCGTGAGCGAGGCGCTCGCGGTGCTGGCCGCCCGCACGCCCGACGTGCTCGTGCTCGACTATCAGCTGGACAGTGCGGAAACTGGCCTCGACCTCTTTCGCCGGCTGCGTGCCCAGGACGTGCGCGTGCCCGCGATACTCGTGACCGGCTTCACGGACGAATCGCGCGTGATCGCGGCGCTGCGTGCCGGCGTATCGGATGTCGTGCCGAAAGCGGGCGGCTATCTCGACTATTTGCCCGAGGCCGTTGCGCGGGTGCTTTCGCAGGTCGCGCTGCAGCGCGCCTCCGACGAAGCGCTGCTGCTGCGCGATCGCGAAGAGCACTACCGGACGCTCTCGGAGGCGCTCCCGCATCTCGTGCTCACCTGCGGCGCGGACGGCAACTGCGATTTCCTGTCGAAGCAGTGGCTCGACTACACGGGGCTCGACGCGCGTCATTCGCACGGTCTGGCCTGGCTCGACGCCGTGCATCCCGACGACCGGGAGGAGATCCGGCGCAGCTGGCTGAAGGCCGTGGCGAGCGGCGCGACCGACTATCGGCACGAGCTGCGCATCCGCCGCCACGACGGCGCGTACCGTTGGTTCGATGTCCGTATCGTTGCGATGCGCGATCCGCGCGGCGGCGTGAACAAATGGTTCGGCAGCTGCACCGATATCCATGTGCAGCGCGAGTCGACGCAAGAGCGCGAGCGTCTGCTCGCTTCCGCGCAGGCCGCGCGCCAGACGGCGGAAGAGGCCAACCGCGCGAAGGACCGTTTCCTTGCGATGCTCTCGCACGAATTGCGCACGCCGCTCACACCGGTGCTGGCCGGCACACGCCTTATCGAGCAGATTCCCGACTTGCCGGCGGCGGCGCGCGCGGGCGTACTGATGATCCGCCGCAATATCGAGCTGGAGGCACGATTGATCGACGATCTGCTCGACCTCACGCGCGTGGCCAACGGCAAGCTCAGCCTCGCGCTCGATACCGTGGACGTGCACGAGGTGATCGACGCCGTGCTCGAACTCTTTCACAGCGAGATTCAGGTGAAGCAGCAGGACGTGCACGTCGATCTGCGTGCGCAGCATCATTACGTGCGCGGCGATCGCGCGCGCCTGCAGCAGATGTTCTGGAATCTCGTGCGCAATGCCGCGAAGTTTACGCCGGACGGCGGCCATATTTACGTGCGTACGCGCGACGAGCGTATGCAGATGCTGATCGAAGTGGAGGACACGGGTATCGGCATCGCACCGGAGCAGATCGGCAAGCTCTTCAATGCCTTCGAGCAGGGCAGCCACAACATGACGCGACAGTTCGGCGGCCTCGGTCTGGGGCTCGCGGTCACGAAGGCGCTGACCGAGGCGCACGGCGGCAGCGTGACGGCGCAGAGTCCTGGCGCGCATTGCGGGGCGACCTTCTCGATCGTGCTGCCCACGGCTACGCCGGTGCCGGGCGCGACGGCTCCCGACGATGTCGGCAGCCCGCACCTGGCGGGCGCGCTCGACATTCTTCTGATCGAGGATCACGAGGACACGGCCGAGGTCATGTCGCAACTGATACGCGGGCTTGGGCACGAGGTGGCGGTGGCCGACAGCGTGGCGAGCGCACTCGCTCTCGCGTCACGGAATCGTTTCGACCTCGTACTGAGCGATATCGGCTTGCCCGACGGCACCGGCATCGACTTCATTCACGCGTTCCGCAAGCACTCGGCCGCGCCTGCCATCGCGCTTACTGGCTTCGGCACCGACGACGACGTGCGCCGCTGCCTCGAAGCGGGCTTTACGGCGCACCTCACGAAGCCGGTCAATTTCGAGCACCTCGAACGGCTGATCGAGAAGGCCGCGGTGACGCGCGTAGCGGATCGTCCGTCCTGCTGACGAAGGGCGCGCAAAAAAGCCCGCGCGGCGTTCACGCCTGTGCGGGCTCTTGTGCGGGCGTTTGCGTCGGTATTTGCGCGGACGGCCGCGCGGGCGTCGCTCAGCTCCGGTTGTTCTTCAGCTCGTCGCGGATTTCGCGCAACAGGAGCACGTCTTCGGGCGTGGGCGCCGGCTCTGCGGGCGCGGCCTCTTCCGGCTTGCGCAGGTTGTTGATGAACTTCACCATCAGGAAAATGATGAACGCGAGAATGATGAAGTTGATCAGCACCGTGATGAACGAGCCGTAGCCGAACACGGCCACGCCCGCCGTCTGCAGATCCTTGTACGAATCGGGGTTGCCCTTGAAGCTGGCAGGAATGTGCCCGAGCCGGATGAACTGGTTCGAGAAGTCGAGGCCGCCCGTGACGACGCCGATGACCGGCATGATCAGGTCTTTCACCACCGAGTTGACAATGGTGGAAAAGGCCCCGCCGATGATCACACCGACGGCGAGGTCCATTACATTGCCTTTTACGGCGAATTCCTTGAATTCCTTGATTATGCTCATGGGCGGGCTCTCCGAGGGAAGGGGCGGTTGACTGTGACTGAATGCCGCAATGATAGCGAACGCGTCCGCGATGCGGTAGCGATTTGACACTTTCTGACCCGCGGCCGATGTCGCTGCACCGCCGCTCAAGCCGCTCGAACCGGTCGAAACTTAAGAGGTGCGCGCGAGCTGGCCGGCGAGACTGGCCGGGTCGGTGTTGGTCCCACACAGCAGGACGCCGACGCGCCGGCCCTGCAAGGTGTCGCGCAGCGGCCCGATGAGGCCCGCGGTGGCCGCCGCGCAGGCAGGCTCCACGGCCAGCTTCAACTGGTCGAACAACAGGCGCATCGCGGCGCGCAGTTCGTCGTCCGAGACCGTGACGATGCGCTCGAGATGGCGGCGGCACAGTTCGTAGCTGTATTGCTCCGTGTGCGGGGCCATCAGCGAATCGGCGATCGAATGCATGTGGCTGATGCGCACCGTATGGTTCGCGGCAAAGCTGCGGCTCATCGCGTCGGCGGTTGCGGGCTCGACGCCGTACACGCGCACGCGCGGATTCGCGAGCCGCAGCGCCGTCGCGACGCCCGCGGCGAGGCCGCCGCCGCCAATCGGCAGGATCACGGCGTCGAGGTCGTTCGCCTGGGTGGCCCACTCGTAGCCGAGCGTCGCCGTGCCGAGCACCGTGCGATAGCCATTGAACGGATGCACGAAATAGCGGCCTTCCTCCGACTCGATACGCCTGACGATGTCGAAGGCTTCGCTGCTGTTGCCCGCCATGACGATCTCGGCGTGAAAGCGCCGGCATTGCGCGATGCGTGCCGCGCTCGCGGTGGCGAACAGCACGACCTTCGCGCTGATACCGAGCCGCATCGCCGCATACGATACGGCGATCGCATGATTGCCGCCCGAGACGCAGGTGACGCCGGCGCTGCGCTGTGCGGCATCGAGGGCGAGCAGATGCGTGAACGCGCCGCGCACCTTGAAGCTGCCGCTCGCCTGCAGCAGTTCGAACTTGAAGTTGACGAGCGTGTCTTCGAGCGAGGGCAGGTCGTTGCGGTCGAACACCGGTGTGCGCAGCACCCACGGCGCGAGCGCGAAATGCTGCGAGGCGATCCCGTCGAGCGTGGGGATGGGCTCGCCGTCGATCGTATGGTCGGTGGGAAGCGGCGTGCCGGTGGACATGGCGGTAGCGGGGCGTGGGTGCGTAATTATCGGGGTTGCGCTTCCAGCGACATGCCGTGGATCAGCTTGCGCAAAAAGCTTTCGCACGCACCCAGTTGCTCGAGCGCGACGAATTCGTTGGCCTTGTGGGCCTGCTCGATGTCGCCGGGGCCGCACACCACGCTCGGAATCCCCGCGCGCGCGAAGAGCCCCGCTTCGGTGCCGTAGGCCACCTTGCGCTGCGACCGGTCCGCCGTGAGGGTGCGCACGAGCTGCGTGATCGCCGCCTGTTCCGCGGCGTCGAGGCCCGGCGCCGCGGCGATCTTCGTGAACTCGATCGCGGCAGACGCGTGCTCGCGCTGCATCTTCGGCAGCAGCGTCTCGCGCGCGTAACGCTCGATGCGCGCGAAGATCGCGTCGGGATCGAGCGACGGCAGGTTGCGGAACTCGAACACGAAGCGGCACTCGGCCGGCACGGTGTTGATCGCGTTGCCGCCTTCGATCGTGCTCGTCTGCGAGGTCGTGAACGGCACGTCGTAGAGCTCGTCGAACGGACCCTTCGCGCGGAACTCGTCGGCCAGGTCGCGGATATGGCAGATGAGGCGCGCCGCGTATTCGATGGCATTGAGCCCGCGCGGCGTGAGCGACGAGTGCGCCGCGTGACCGCGCACGCAGCACTGGTACGCGTTGATGCCCTTGTGGGCGACGATGGGGCGCATGCCCGTCGGCTCGCCGACGATGCAGCCTTCGGGTTGCACGCCGCGCTTCACGAGTTCCTCGATCATGAAGGGCGCACCTGCGCAGCCCACTTCCTCGTCGAAGGAGAGCGCGAGATGGATCGGTTTCGCAAGCTGCGCGCGCTGCATCTCGGGCACGAGGGCAAGCGCCGCGCCGATGAAGCCTTTCATGTCGCAGGTGCCGCGGCCGTAGAGCAGGCCGTCGCGGACCTCGGGCTTGAAGGGATCGCTGTCCCACTTCTGGCCATCCACGGGCACGACGTCCGTGTGACCCGAGAGCACGATGCCGCCGTTCGTCGCGCCATCGTGCGCCGGCAGCGTCGCGAACAGGTTGGCCCAGCGGCCGCCGCGGCCGTAGGTGAGCGTCGACTCGATACCGCGTGCGCGCAGGTCGTCGCGGACTGTCTCGATCAGGCCGAGGTTCGGGTGGCGGCTGACCGTGTCCATCGACACGAGCCGGGTGACCCAGGGTAGCGAAACGGGGACAGCGGAGGCGGAAGAAGCGGCGGCGGGCGACTGCGAGGGTTGCGCTGATTCAGCGGCGACGGACATGAGGGGGCTCCAGCTTGCTAGTCGTAGCCATCTTACCCAAAAAGGATAAGTCAGGACAAAGATACCCGCATGGCGGGTATCTTTGTGCGACGCAGCAGAGGACGTGCCCGAGCAGGCCGGATCAGCGCGAGGCCGTGCGCGCCGGGGCGCCGAGCGCGCGCAGCGTTTCCTTGACCGTCGCCACGCGCACCGCCAGGTCCGGGCTGCGTGTTTCGATGCGCAGCTTGTCCTGTCCGGCGAGCTTGACGTGCTTGTGCTTCTGCACCATCTCGATGATGCGCATGGCGTCGACGGGCGGATTCGGCACGAACTGCAGTCCGATCACGGCTTCGCCCGCATCGATCTTCGTGATGCCGAGCGGCTTCGCGGCGAGGCGCAGCCGGTGCGTCTCGATCAGCGCATGCGCCTGCGGCGGCATCTTGCCGAAGCGGTCGATCAGCTCTTCCTGGATGCCGTCGATCGAATCGTCGTGCTCGCAGTTCGCGAGGCGTTTGTAGAGCGACAGGCGCTCCCGGACGTCGCCGCAGTAGTCCGCGGGCAGAATGGCCGGCGCGTGCAGATTGATCTCGGTCGTTGCGGCGAGCGGCGCGTTGAGATCCGGCTCGCGGCCTTCCTTGAGCGCTTTCACGGCGTCGGCGAGCATGTCCGTGTAGAGCTGGAAGCCGATTTCCTGGATTTCGCCCGACTGCTTGTCGCCGAGCACTTCGCCCGTACCGCGGATTTCGAGGTCGTGCATGGCGAGGTAGAAGCCCGAGCCCAGTTCCTCCATCTGCTGGATCGCTTCCAGACGGCGCTGCGCCTGCTTCGTGAGCCCCTGCGGATCGTGCACGAGCAGATAGGCGTAGGCCTGGTGATGCGAGCGCCCGACGCGGCCGCGCAGTTGATGCAGTTGTGCGAGGCCGAACTTGTCGGAGCGATGGATGAGGATCGTGTTTGCCGTCGGGACGTCGATGCCGGTCTCGATGATCGTGGTACAGAGCAGCACGTTGGCGCGCTGGGCCACGAAGTCGCGCATCACCGCTTCGAGCTCGCGCTCGTGCATCTGGCCATGCGCGACGGCGATGCGCGCCTCGGGCACGAGCGCTTCGAGCATCGCGCGGCGATTCTCGATCGTCTCGACTTCGTTGTGCAGGAAGTACACCTGGCCGCCGCGCTTGAGTTCGCGCAGCATGGCCTCGCGGATCACGCTGTCTTCCTCGCGGCGCACGAAGGTCTTGATCGCGAGGCGCTTCTGCGGCGCGGTCGCGATCACGGAGAAGTCGCGCAAGCCCTCCAGCGCCATGCCGAGCGTACGCGGAATGGGCGTCGCGGTGAGCGTGAGCACGTCCACCTCGGCGCGCAGCGACTTGAGCGCCTCCTTCTGGCGCACGCCGAAGCGGTGCTCCTCGTCGATGATCACGAGCCCGAGCCGCTTGAACTGCACGTCCGAAGAGAGCAGCTTGTGCGTGCCGATCACGATGTCGACGCTGCCGTCGTTGATCTGCTGGATTGCCGCGCTCACTTCCTTCGCGGACTTGAAGCGCGAGAGTTCGGCGATGCGCACGGGCCAGTCGGCGAAGCGGTCCGTGAAGGTCTGCGTGTGTTGCTCCGCGAGCAGCGTGGTGGGCGAAAGAATCGCCACCTGCTTGCCGCCCATCACGGCGATGAACGCCGCGCGCAGCGCCACTTCGGTCTTGCCGAAGCCCACGTCGCCGCACACGAGCCGGTCCATCGGCTTGCCGCTCGTCATGTCGCCGATCACGGCCGCGATGGCGGCGGCCTGGTCGGGCGTTTCCTCGAAGCCGAAGCTCTCCGCGAACTTCACGTAGTCGCGCGGTTCGAGCTGGAATGCGTGGCCCTCGCGCGCCGCGCGGCGCGCGTAGAGGTTGAGCAGTTCGGCAGCGGTGTCGCGAATCTGCTGCGCGGCCTTGCGGCGCGCCTTCTCCCACTGGCCGGAGCCCAGCGCGTGCAGCGGAGCGCTGTCCGGATCGGCGCCGCTGTAGCGCGAGATCACGTGAAGCTGCGAAACCGGCACGTAGAGCTTGCTGCCGCTCGCGTACTCGAGGTGCAGGAACTCGGTGTCGCCTTCGCCGAGGTCCATCGTCACGAGGCCGTGATAGCGGCCAATGCCGTGCTGGGTGTGGACGACCGGGTCGCCCACCTTGAGCTCCGAGAGGTCGCGCACCATCGAGTCGACGTTGCTCGCCTGCTCCTGGCGGCGGCGTCCCGCGCGGCGCGCGAGCGGGCCGTAGAGCTCCGTTTCGGTGAGGATGGCGAGCCCTTCGGCCGGCAGCGCGAAGCCGCTCGAAAGGGGGGCGACGCCCAGCACGAAACGTTCGTCGGAGGTCAGCCAGTCTTCGTAGCTGTCCACGGACGCGGGCCGCAGATGGTTGTCGGCGAACAGTTGCGCGATGGTTTCGCGGCGGCCCGCCGATTCCACCGCGAACAGCACGCGGTTTTGCGTCGTGCCCAGGTAGTCGCGCAGCGCCGCGAGCGGCTCGTCCACGTGGCGATCGATCGCGAGGTTCGGCAGCGCGTTCGCCCAGCCGCCTGCGCTGGCCGCCGGCAGCACGAGGCGTGCGAAGGGTTTGGCGAGCGTGAAGAAGTCGTCTTCGGCGAGGAAGAGGCGCTGCGGCTCCAGGATCGGCCGCTCGCGGTCGTGCGAGAGGAAGTTGTAGCGCTGCTTCGTGTCGTTGGAGAAACGGCGGATCGCGACGTCCAGATCGCCCGAGAACACCAGTTGCGCGTTGTCGGGCAGGTAGTGGAACAGCGTGGCGGTTTCTTCGAAGAAGAGCGGCAGGTAGTACTCGATACCCGCCGACGGCACGCCGCTGCCGATGTCCTTGTAGATCGTCGCGCGGCTCGGGTCGCCCTCGAATACCTCGCGCCAGCGGCTGCGGAATGCGGTGCGCGAGGCCTCGTCGAACGGGAATTCGCGGCCGGGCAGGAGGCGCACGTCCTTTACCGGGTAGAGGCTGCGCTGGCTGTCCGGGTCGAAGGCGCGGATCGAATCGACCTGGTCGTCGAACAGGTCGATGCGGTAGGGCAGCGGCGAACCCATCGGGAACAGGTCGATCAGCGAGCCGCGCACGCAGTATTCGCCCGGTCGCACGACCTGGCTCACGTGCTCGTAGCCGGCCAGCGTAAGCTGGGCCTTGAGCTTCGCTTCGTCGAGCCGCTCGCCCTGCGAGAACGAGAACGTGTAGGCCGCAAGGAACGAGGCGGGCGGCATGCGGTAGAGCGCCGTCGTGGCGGGCACGAGCAGGATGTCGCAGCGGCCTTCGCCGAGGTCGTGCAGCGTCGCGAGCCGTTCGGAAACGAGATCCTGGTGCGGCGAGAACGTGTCGTAGGGCAGCGTTTCCCAGTCCGGCAGCAGGCGCACGCGGGCCTCGGGTGCGAAATACGGGATTTCCTGCGCGAGCCGCTGCGCGTCCACGGCGCTCGCGCAGATCACGGCGACGAGCGGCGCGCTCGCGCGCGACGCCTCGCGGTAGCGGGCGATCAGGAGCGCGTCGGACGAGCCGTGCGTACCGTCGAACGCGAAGCGCTGCCCCGGCTTGACGACGGCGACGGGGGACGGAGACGGTGACTGCTGGGAAGCGGCGATATCGGACATAGGCTACAGGTTGGCCTGACTTGGCCTGGTTTGGGCCTGGTTTCGCTCCCGAACCCCCGTCTCCCAAACGGGGGACGGGTGGCGGGCGCGAGTCCAGCGGGTCCATGCGGTGGGCCGGGGCGCACCGGGCAAAGGACGTATTATAAAATCCGTCCTTTACTTTGACTCATGCGGCTAGCACCAACGTGACCCCACGCCTTTTCGCCCTGATCCCGTGCGCCGGAACCGGCAGCCGCTCGGGCTCGGCCATGCCCAAGCAATACCGGACCGTCGCCGGTCGCGACCTCCTGCACTACACCCTGGCCGCCTTCGACGCCTGCAGCGAATTCACCCAGACCCTCGTGGTGATCGCCCCCGACGACGCCCACTTCGACGCCCGCCGCTTCAGCGGCCTGCGCTTCGCCGTGCGCCGCTGCGGCGGCGCTTCGCGTCAGGCCTCGGTGTACAACGGTCTCGCCGGCCTCGCCGAATTCGGCGCGCGCGACGAGGACTGGGTGCTCGTCCACGACGCGGCGCGCCCCGGCATCACGCCCGCGCTGATCCGCTCGCTCGTGGAGGCGCTCAAGGAGGATCCCGTGGGCGGCATCATGGCGCTGCCGGTGGCGGACACGCTCAAGCGCGTAGCGCCGGGCGGCGGCGCGGCGCCCCTTGCACGTATTGGCCGCACCGAGGCGCGCGACGGTCTCTGGCAGGCCCAGACGCCGCAGATGTTCCGCATCGGCATGCTGCGCACCGCGATCGAGCGCGCGCAACAGGACGGCCACGATCTCACCGACGAAGCGAGCGCGATCGAATGGCTCGGCCATGCGCCGAGCCTCGTGCAGGGCAGCCTGCGCAATTTCAAGGTGACGTACCCCGAAGATTTCGCACTCGCCGAGGCCATTCTTGGCCGCCAGACGGCGAACTGAGCGCCGCGTACGCCATTTCACTACGGAAGACTTTCCTCATGGACATCAGAATCGGACAAGGCTATGACGTGCACGCCCTCGTGCCGGGCCGCCCGCTCGTGATCGGCGGCGTGACCGTGCCTTACGAGCGCGGACTGCTCGGCCACTCGGACGCCGACGTGCTGCTGCACGCGATCACCGACGCGCTGTTCGGCGCGGCGGCGCTGGGCGACATCGGCCGCCACTTTCCCGATACCGACAAGGAGTTCTACGGCGCCAACAGCCGCGTGCTGCTGCGCGAGTGCCTGCGCCGCGTGCAGGCGGCGGGCTTTGCGCTCGTCAACGTGGACAGCACCGTGATCGCGCAGGCGCCGAAGCTCGCGCCGCACATCGAGGCGATGCGGACGAATATCGCGGAGGATCTCGGGCTGCCGCTCGACCGGGTGAACGTGAAAGCCAAGACCAACGAAAAACTGGGCTACCTCGGCCGCGGCGAGGGGATCGAGGCGCAAGCCGCCGTGCTCCTGACACGCGCGTAAGCGGCGCACGGGCCTTGCGCCGTGCTGCCAGAGCGTCGGCGTGCGAGGCAGGCCGCGTTCCAGCCCGCAAAAACGGCCGACGAGGCTTATGCGATCGTCGGCCGTTTTTATTGTCGATTTATTTCCGCTTTTTTTGCACCGATACTGATCATTGGCGTAAAGCGGGGAGAGCGATGGCGGCGGACGAAAGGCGGGTGAAAGGTCTCGACGGTCTCCGGGCGCTGGCAGTGGTGATGGTGTTTCTTGCGCATAAAGCGCACGTCGACGCGGTGGACGTGGGGCAGTTGGGCGTGTGGCTGTTCTTCCTGATCAGCGGCTATCTGATCATTGGCGAATTGCATCGCAACCGCTTGCGGGTCGAGCAGCATACGGCGCGCAAGGATGCGGTGCTTTGCGTGTTTTTCGTCAAGCGCGCGCTGCGTATCTGGCCGGTTTATTACCTCTTGCTGATTGCGCTGGCGATCGCGCACGCAGGCTTTTATCAGCGTGACGTCGATCTGGGCCTCGCATGGCATTTCGCATTCCTCTCGAATTACTGGATCGGTGTCGTGCGCGACAGTTGGCCCGGTACGGTGTCCCATTTCTGGAGTCTCGCTGTCGAGCAGCAGTTCTATCTCGTCGCGCCGTTTGCGCTGCTCTTTACGCGTGCTTCGCGGCATCTCGCGCTCTGCACGGCGGTCATCGTCGCCGCTGCGCTGGCGCACTGCATGCTCTATCTGCATGAGGCGAGCGAACCGCTGATTTACGCGTTTTCGCCGTGGAATTTCGCGCTTATCGCGCTGGGGGGCGTAGTGGCCATCGTCGGGCGGCGCGTGTCGCCGCCGCGCGGCATGGCAGGCGCGATGTGGCTGGCAGCGGGCATCGGCGGGATTGCAGCTTGCGCGCTGGCGCGAGCGCATTGCGCGCAAGGCGTGGCGCCGGAAGCCTCCGTGCTCCCCGGCGTTTTCGACATTGGGCTCGCGCTGATGCTGGGCGCGGTGTTTCTCTGGATTGTGCGCCGCCCGGATTCGGTTCCCGTCGCCATTCTCGAACTCAGGCCGCTCGCCTGGCTAGGCACCATCAGCTACGGCTTCTATCTCTTCCACAACCTCGTGCCGTCGAAACTGGGCGAGGCCCCGGCACTCTATGCCCATCTCGGCCTGCCGCCGGTCGTGGAGGCGGCGCTGCCGCTCGCGGTGCAGTTCGCGTTGGCATTGTTGCTCGCGCATCTATCGTGGCAACTGCTCGAAAAGCGCGTGCTGGACTGGAAAGGGCCGTTGCAGGCGGCGATCCGGCAGCGCATGCCGTCCGGCGCCGACAGGGCCGCAGGGCGGTATTCCGGACCGGCAGCCAGCGACGGCTGACCGCTGTCAGAGCGTCGCGCCGCCGATCGCGCGCCCGCTCGGACACAGCGCGCCTGTCTGCAGCGCATCGAGAACGCGCAGCACCTCGTCGGGGCTGCGTCCGACGTCCAGATTGTCGACCGAGACATGCTGGATCGTGTTGTCGGGATCGACGATGAAGGTGGCGCGCAGCGCGACACCGGCCTCCTTGTCGCGCACGCCGAGCTGGTCGATCAGTTCGCCCTTCACGTCGCCGAACGAATAGTGGTTGAGGCGGTCGAGATCCTTGTTCTCGCGGCGCCATGCCAGCTTCACGTATTCGTTGTCGCAGCTGCCGCCGAGCAGCACGGCATCGCGGTTCTCGAACTCCTTTTGCAGGCGCGCGAAAGCGACGATTTCGGTCGGGCAGACCGTCGTGAAGTCCATCGGGTAGAAATAGATGACTTTCCACTTGGTCGAGAAGGTCTGCTCAGTGATTTCGACGAAGGCCGATTCGCCGTTCTCCTCGGGCTCGTTGAAGCCGGGCTTCGCGGCGTTGACGGTGAAGGCTTCGAGTTTGTCGCCCACGGTTTTCATGCGGCAGCTCCTGAGTAGGCAGAGTAGGGTTACACGCCCTTGGCGAGCGGAAACTCGATCGTCACTTCGAGCCCTGGGCCGGGCTGACGGTTGCGCAGGCGCAGCGCGCCGCGATAGCGGCCCACGAGCCGCTGCACGATCGCCATGCCGAGGCCCGTGCCGTTGGCCTGGGTGCGCGCGGTGTCGACGCGATAGAACGGCCGTGTGACGAGCGAGAGCTGGTCTTCGGGAATGCCGGGGCCTTCGTCGACGACCGAAAGCTCGACGCGCGAATGCGATACGCGCGTTTCGAGCATGATGTGCGGAATGCCGTCCGTCTCGCTCACGCCGTACTTGCGCGCGTTCTCGATCAGGTTGCCCACTACGCGCCGCATGTCGGTGTCGTCGGCCTCGATCATGGCCGACGGCGCGAGCCGTGTGATGAGCCGCACGCCGTCTTCGCTCGCCATGCGCGCGGCCATCTCGCCCGCGATCACGGAGAGATCGACGCGCTCGGGGCTGCGCTGCACGGGCCGCGCGTAATCGAGGAAGCGGCCGATGATCATGTCCATCTGCTCGATGTCGTCGATCATCGCGTCCTTGGTGGTCTGGTCGGACGGACTCATCTCCGTTTCGAGCCGCAGGCGTGCGAGCGGCGTGCGCAGATCGTGCGAGATGCCGGCCAGCATGAGCGCGCGGTCGGCCTCGAGCTGTTCGAGGTCGCGCACCATCTGGTTGAAGCTGCGGTTGGTTTCGGCGGCAACGCCCATGCCGCTTTCGGGCAGCGTGGCGGGCGATTGTCCGGAGCCCACCATGCGCGCCGACATCGCGAGCCGCGCGAACGGCCGGTTCACGAGACTCGTGATGAACGCCGCGCCGAACAATGACAGCGCGAGGGCGGACACGCCCCATCCGACCCACTGCAGGCCCGTGACGTTGTCGAGCTGATCGCGGTCGAGCGCGACCCAGTAGTCGTCGTCGTCGATCTTGAAGCTGATCCACACGCCCGGAATGTCGTTCACCGACTGGGCGATCACGGTATCGTCGCCAAGCCGCCCGCGGATGTCGTGCTCGATGAGGCGGTTGAGCGACTCGTCGGGCTGGAGCTTGTATTTGTCGGTGGTTTCGCGCGGATAGACGCGCACGCCCTCGTTGCTCTCCAGATCCTGCAGGAGCGCGCGGCGCAGATCGGGATCGGAATAGAGCAGGGCGGTACGCGTGAGCTTGACGATGGCGACGAGCTGCAGCGCCACGCGCTGCGCGCGCGGCTCCCGCTCGATCACGCGAAAGCTCTGGAACCACGCGGCGAGGCTGACCGCGATGAGAAGCGCGATCAACAGGAAGGTGCGCCAGAACAGGTCGCCGAACGCAAGCGTCAGCACACGCCGGTCAATCCGCATGAAACCTTCCTGTCGACAGAGGAATTGCAGACATCCAGCCGGATCAGGCCGCGCCGTCCGGAATGAACACGTAGCCGAGGCCCCAGACTGTCTGGATGAAACGCGGGCTACCCGGATCCGGCTCGATCAGCTTGCGCAGACGCGAAATCTGCACGTCGAGACTGCGGTCGAACACTTCGTATTCGCGGCCGCGCGCGAGCTCCATGAGTTTTTCGCGCGACAGGGGCTGGCGCGGATGACGCGCGAACACCTTGAGCACCGAGAATTCACCTGTAGTGAGCGGGATTTCCTGGCCCGCCTTCGTGAGCGTGCGTGTGGCGAGGTTCAGCGCGAACTCGCCGAATTCGAACACCTCGGTAGTTTCCGACGGCGCGCCGGGCAGCTCCGAAGGCGCCTGGCGGCGCAGCACCGCATGAATGCGCGCCACCAGTTCGCGCGGATTGAACGGCTTTGGGAGATAGTCGTCGGCGCCCATTTCGAGGCCGACGATGCGGTCCACGTCCTCGCCCTTCGCCGTCAGCATGATGATGGGCGTGCGGTCGTTGCTGCCGCGCAGGCGGCGGCAGATCGACAGGCCGTCTTCGCCGGGCAGCATGAGGTCCAGCACGAGCAGATCGAAACGCTCGCGCACCCACAGCTTGTTCATGGCGGGTGCGTTTTCGGCCACGTACACGTTGAAGCCTTGCTCGCCGAGATAGCGCCGCAGCAGATCGCGGAGGCGCGGGTCGTCGTCGACTACGAGAATTTTCGATGGGTTTTTGGTTTCCATGCGTGGCATCTTATCGCGATTGGATACAGGTGCGAGTTTGCACCAATTATCAGGTAACAGTCAGTTACAAAATTTACCGGTGACGTGCCACGACCGCAAGCACTGACAGATAGACTGCTTTACTGAATGCGGCCGTTCGGTAGATACTTCAACCGACTTTTACATCGCCACCCGCGTCGGGGCGGGTCCGTGTCTGTTTTCGAGGTAGCCGTTTGCCGCGTCACGAAGGGAAGAAAATGAAGGGAGGGGTCGGGCCGACAATGCGCCACACCGTGACTGCACTGGCGTTGGCCAGCGGCGTCGTGGTGGCATTGAACCCGGTCGCAGCCCATTCCCAGCCCTCGGCCGACCGCCTCGAAGTTCCCCGTCCGCCTTCGTACCCTCCCGGCAGCAAGCCGCCCCCCCGGCGCTTTCGCAGCGATTCTCCCGACACTACCGCTTCCGATCTCAGCATGCGTACGTCCGGCGTGCCGCCCGACCTCGATCAGCGCCGCCGCGACGGCCACATGACGCCCGAAGAGCGCCGCCTCCTGCGTCAGCACATCGAAGACGCCGTGCGCGAGCTGTACAAGCGCTGATGTCGCGGCGCGGCACAGCGCGGCCGTGCGCTGCCGTTGTGCAGGTCTGAAAAATTCCGTAGCAATTGCGTCGTCAACATCCGTACCGGATCGCTCGTTAAGCCGATACATTCAATCTGCGCGTGCCGAAGCACGAGTGCGCGCCTTCTTGTCCGAGGCGATATGGAACCGCTCAGGCCGATGAACCCGCCACGTTTCGCGGCGTCAGGCGCGTTGCTCGCGGCTGCGTTGCCGCTGCGCGCGGCGGCCGCCGAAGACGAGACGCCGGCGCCGCATTTGCGGCGGCCATTTGCCGCGATGCCGGGCGAAGACTTGCTGCTCGACCCGGACGACGCGCGCCATCTCTTGCTGCGTACCGGTTTCGCGCCGTCCGCGGCCGACGTCGCGCCGTACGTGGGCCTTTCGCGTGGCGACGCCGTCGACCGCGTGCTGGCGACCGGCCGGACCGTTGCGTTCACGCCGTTTCCCGACTGGACCGCCGCGGCTCCGCCAACGCGCGCGGAGCGCGCCGCATGGACGCCCGACCAGCGCCGCGAAGCGGACAAGCGGCGTGGCCAGCACTACGACCAGTTGCGGGCCTGGTGGCTGGGCGAGATGCTGGTCACGCCTTCGCCGCTCACCGAGCGCATGACGCTCTTCTGGCACAACCACTTCACGTCCGGCCAGGACAAGGTGTCCGAGCCGCAGTTGATGGCCTCGCAAAACGCGTTGCTGAGGCGCGAAGCGCTCGGGAGTTTCGCCGCGATGCTGCACGGCGTCGCGAAGGATCCCGCGATGCTGCTCTATCTCGACGGGGCGAGCAATCGCAAGGGCAAGCCCAATGAGAACTTCGCGCGCGAGGTGATGGAGCTGTTCACGCTCGGCGAAGGGCAGTACACGCAGCGCGACGTCTCGGAGGCGGCTCGCGCGTACACCGGCTGGGGCGTCGATCCGGATACCTGGCACTACGTGTGGCGGCCGGAGCAGCACGACGGCGGTGAAAAAACCGTACTGGGCCGCAGCGGCGCATTCGACGGTGACGCGGTGCTCGACATCCTGCTTGAAGAACCGCAGACGGCCCAGTTCGTCGCGGCCAAGCTTTGGCGCGAGTTCGTCTCGCCCGCTCCCGACGACGCCCAGCTCGACCTGGCCGCGCAACGGTTTCGCGCAAGCGGCTACGACATCGGCACGGGGCTGCGCGCGCTACTGCTCACGTCCGCTTTTTGGGACGAAGACAATCGCGGCACGCTGGTGAGCTCGCCCGTCGAATTCGTCGTGGGCACGATCCGGCGCTTCGACGTCTCTTACGGCGATGCGATGCCCTTCGCACGGACGACGGCATCGCTTGGCGAGAACCTGTTCTATCCGCCGAACGTGAAGGGCTGGCCGGGCGGCACGGCGTGGATCAACAGCTCGACGCTGCTCGCGCGCAAGCAGTTCGTCGAGCAGCTCTTTCGCGCGACCGAAACGGCGCAGCCGAAGAAGGCCGGCGCGGTGACGAAGACGGCTGCTTCGATGGTTCCGCCCAGGTTATCGCCGACGGGTTCCTCCATGGCTACCGGACCCGGTTCGGCACGCGTGGGGCCCGGTGGCATGCGTTTCGATCTCGATGGCTGGCTTGCACGTTTTCACGTGAGCGCCGACGACACGCCTGGTCTTTCCGAGCAACTGCAAATGCAGCATGCGGTGCTGCCGCTCGCGCCGGTCGACGCGCTCGCGGCGGGCAGCAACGCGGGCGCGTATCTCGAAGCACTGCTGATGGATCCGGTCTACCAGTTGAAATAGCAGACATGACAAGTCGGTTCGACGAACCGGACGGCGCGGGTCGCCGTGACGAGGAGCGAGGCGGAGCATGAAACGACGCGAGTTTCTGGCGGCGGCCGCGGCGGCGGGCACGTCGCTGTGGTTGCCGAACGCGGTGCGCGCGGAGGGCGGCGTGGCGCCCGGCGCCGCGGCCGCGGGCTACGACAATCTGCTGATCCTCATCGAGCTGAAGGGCGGCAACGACGGCTTGAACACCGTCGTGCCGTTCGCGGATCCGCTCTACTACAGCTATCGCGCGAACATAGGCGTGCGCCGCGAGCAGGCGGTCCAGCTCGACGAGCGCACGGCGCTGCATCCGGCGCTTGCGCCGTTGTTGCCGATGTGGCGCGCGCGGCAGCTCGCGATCGTGCAGGGCGTCACGTATCCGCAGCCCAACCTCTCGCATTTCCGCTCGATCGAAATCTGGGACACGGCGTCGCGCTCCGACCAATATCTGCGCGAAGGCTGGCTCACGCGCGCCTTCGCGAGTGCACCGGTGCCGAAGGGTTTCGTCGCCGACGGCCTCGTGCTCGGCAGCGCCGAGATGGGGCCCATGGCGAACGGCGCCCGCGCGATTGCGCTCGTCAATCCGGCGCAATTCGCGCGCGCCTCGAGGCTCGTTACGCCGGTGTCGTTGAAGGAGCGCAACCCCGCGCTCGCGCACATCCTCGATGTCGAGAACGACATCGTGCATGCCGCCGACCAGTTGCGTCCGCGGCCGGGGCAGTACGCGCTGAAGACGGCGTTCCCGCAGGGGGCGTTCGGCGCGTCGATCAAGACGGCGATGCAGGCGCTTGCCTCTAGCGACACGCCGCAGGGCGGACCGGTGCTTGGCAAGGGCGTGGCCGTGATCCGCCTCACGCTCAACGGCTTCGACACGCACGAGAACCAGCCGGGCCGGCACGCGGACTTGCTGCGTCAGTTCGCGACGGGCATGGTGGCGCTACGCGATGCGCTCGGTGAACTCGGCCGCTGGGACCGCACGATGATCGTCACGTATGCGGAATTCGGCCGGCGTGTGCGCGAGAACCAGAGCCACGGCACCGACCATGGCACGGCGTCCGCTCACTTCGTGGCGGGCGGCCGTGTGGCGGGTGGTCTCTATGGCGAGGCGCCGCAACTGGCGCGTCTGGACGGCAACGGCAATCTCCCGGTTGGCGTCGATTTCCGGCAGATCTATGCGACGGTGCTGGGACCGTGGTGGGGGCTCGATGCGCCGACCGTGCTGCAGGGCAACTTTCAGCCGCTGCCGCTCCTGCGGGCCTGAAGTGCCGCCCAAGGCGATGCACGCGCGATGCACGCGCGACGCGGGCCGTTGCGGGTATCCGGGGCTCAGGCGCGCCAGGCGATCCAGAGCTTGCGAATGGGCGTGAGGACAATCTGCTGATGCAGCACCTGAAACTGCTCGCGCTCCACCTCGGCGAGGAGGGCCAGTGAAAGCGCGGCCAGTGCGCGCAGGGTGCGCTGGCCGCGGCGTTCGTCGGCCGGAATGGCGGCGAGCGCCGTGTCGATGGCTTCGCGCGCGCGTGCTGTCTGGAACTGCATGAGTTCGGTGAAGTCGTCGCTGTAGCGGCGGTTGATGAGATCCGCGGCGGTGACGTTGTAGCGCTGCAGTTCGTCGATCGGCACGTAGATGCGGCCATGGCGCGCGTCGTTGCCGATCTCCGCCACGAACTGCGCAAGCACGAGCGCATGGCCGAGCGGTGCAGCCCATTGCCCGACCGCTTCCGGATGGCGTGCGCTCACGCGGGCAATCAGCGTAGCGAAGGTGCCGCCCACGCCCTCGATATAGCGTTTCAGATTCGGGAAGTCGAGATAGCGTGCCTGCTCGAAATCCATCTCGTAGCCGGCGAGCAGCGCCTGAAGTGCTGGGTACGCGGTCTTCACGTCCTGCTTCAGATGTGCTGCGAGCGCCTGGGTGACGGGGTGCGCCGCTTTGCCCTCGGTGAGCGCGGCAAGCTCCTTCTGCCACCACGCAAGCTTGGTGCGGCCGACGGTGGGATCGCTCGTTTCTCTCGCCGTTTCCTCGAGCTCGCGGCGCAGGGCGAAGAGGGCGGCGAGCAGAGGCTGGCGCGCGGCGCTCGCCTGGCGCAGCGCATAGTAGGTGCTCGATCCGGGCGGAGCCGCCTTTTGCAGGCAGTAGTCGTCGAAGTTCACGGCCGAAGTTCGCGGCAAACGAGGGGGTGGGGAAGTGCGCCAGCGCAGCCCGGAACGGGCGGTAGCCGTGGCCGCTGCGGCAGACGCGCGATTCTAGCACTGGGCCCGGAATTGCCGCACGCGCACATGCAGACAAGCGTCGGGCAATCGGTTAGAATCTCGCGCTCGCGCTTGACGGGCGCTCGCCGGCGGTATTGGTACGTGTTACGTATCGGCCTACGTCCTGCCCGGCGCCGATGGTTCGCAGAAAATTGACTCGCACGCGACTTCGCAGCGGTCCTGCCGGCCAGGCGAGAAGATTCGCGTGAGTGGCGAAATTGGTAGACGCACCAGGTTTAGGTCCTGACGCCCGCAAGGGTGTGCCGGTTCGAGTCCGGCCTCACGCACCATAAAAGAAAAGGCCGCGTTCGAAGGAACGTGGCCTTTTTTGCTTTCCCGACGGCCTTTCGCCAATTCTGGCCCCGATAATCCGGCCTTCGCGGGCGCACTATCGAAACTTACCGTTCGGGCTCGTTCCGCAGAATAATCAATTGCGTGATCTTTCTCGCCTCTAACGTGAAGTAGTAGCTGAGGATAAGGGGCGTGGGCAAATTCGATTTGTCGAAATTCCCATCGACTTTCGCGTGGATCACGACATTCGCATGATTCCGGAAGGCTTTTTCGACCTGCATTGTCACGTGGTCGCCAAAAATTTCCTTGTCGGCCCATGCCCGGATGGCGTCATGGCCGATGAATTCTCGCCGGACGTCATTGAGCCATGCATCGGCGGAAAATGTTGCAATGAACGCTGCCGGATCGGCGAGGTTGTGCGCGGCGATGTGAGCGGCAATGACGTCGGGAAGGGTGTGGGTGATGTCTTCCATGGGGTTCTCCAGAGAGGTCTGGCAACGATCGTAAGCGAAGGGAATGTCAGTTCCTGTCAGGACGGCATGCCTTGGCCTGCTCCGGTGTTGTGCTGCAGACGGCTTACAATCTCCGGAATGTGTTTGGGATCGAGATCCCTGTCGAACCGGGAGCGGCGGATGTCACGTTCTGGGCGCCTTCTGGGCCTGATGGAGATACTGCGCACGAGGCGGCGGCCCGTAACGGCCGCGCGACTCGCGGACGAGCTCGCGGTGTCAGAGCGGACGATCTATCGCGACGTGGCCGAGCTGGTCGCGCAGGGCGTGCCCATCGAAGGCGGCGCCGGCATCGGCTACCTGTTGAAACCCGGTCATGTCCTGCCGCCGCTGATGTTCGCGCGCGAGGAAATCGAGGCAATCATGCTGGGTCTGCGCTACGTCGACCAGCGCGGCGACGACGTGCTGAAAACCGCCGCCGCGAAGGCGCTGGCGAAGATCGCCGCCGTCTTGCCGCCGGAGGCGGGCGAGACACTCGACGTGCCGCTGGCGATGCCGGGGCCGCCCGCGCCATCCTTTCCCGGCAACCTGGTCGAGTTGGCGCGCCTGCGTGCCGCGATCCGGGCGCAGCGTCGTCTGGAAATCGTCTATGCCGATGCGGCCGGGCGTCGTTCGCAACGCGTGGTCTGGCCCGTGCAGATCGGTTTCATGGACAGCGCGCGAGTGCTTGCCGCATGGTGCGAACTCCGCGGAGCCTTTCGCACGTTCCGAACCGACCGGATCCTCGCAGCGACGGAAGGTGCACGCTATCCGGATAGTCGCGCCGAATTGATGCGCCGCTTGCACGAGCATCTTGCGCTTTCCATGGAGCCGCACGCTGCTGACAGGAACTGACAGCCGCTTCGGCGACACTCCCTGCTTCTCCGACTCACGGGCCCGCCGTGCGACCGGCTACCCGCCTTGCCATGACCACTCAAGCTGCTGTGCCGCTGAAGCAATCGATAGGAGAGCTACAGTTCCGCGCTCTGTCGACCCTGCTGAAATCGATCGAGCCTGCTTTCGACGCGCATGCTTTTCTCGCGACCGCACTCGACGACCTGGACTCGCTGTCCCTGATGGCACGCATACGCCGCGCCAGCCATGCCATTCATGCCGGGGCGCACGCGTTGCCGGACGGCTACGACGCGGTACTCGCGCTGCTGACGCAGGCCGCGCCCCGGCTCGACCGGGGATTCGTTGCGCTTGTCGCGCCCGACTTTGTCGGGCAGCACGGCCGGCATGCCTTCGATCGCTCGATGGACGCATTGAAATACTTCACCCGGTTCGGTTCGTCGGAATTCGCGGTGCGCGAATTCCTGCGCGATGACCTGCCTCGTGCGCTGGCGACCATGGAGATTTGGTCGCGCGATGCCGACGATGCCGTGCGACGGCTGGCCAGCGAAGGCAGCCGGCCGCGTCTGCCATGGTCGTTTCGACTTCGTGAACTGGATACCGACCCGGCGTTGACGAGGCGAATTCTCGATAACCTTCGCGCGGACCCCAGCCCGTACGTGCGCCGGTCGGTCGCGAACCATCTGAACGACGTGACGAAGGTTCATCCCGCGTGGGTGCTGGAGCAAGCTACCCGATGGGGTATCGAGGACCCGCCTACCCGATGGATCGTTTCCCACGCATTACGTACGCTGGTGAAGCGGGGCGACGCGCGGGCGCTAGCGATGCTGGGTGCGCAAAGCACGCCCGGCATCGCTGTCGGGCCGTTTTCCGTGACGCCGGAAACGGTCGTCCTCGGTGGCGCGATCACGCTTTCGTGCGAACTGCGCTCGACGGCAGACGCGGCGCAGCGGCTCGTGGTCGATTACCGCATTGCTTACGTCAAGCGGAGCGGCGTGACGAAAAAAGTGTTCAAGCTGAAGACCCTGACGCTGGCGCCAAGCCAGCGCATTACGCTTGGCCGTAGCCAGCCGATTCGCGATTTCACGACGCGCACGCATTATTCGGGCAGGCATGAGATCGAGCTGATCGTCAACGGCGGTGTCGTTGCGCAGACTTCTTTTGATCTGGTGCGATGACGCGTATGACCCCGGCGGCAGCGCGAGCGGGGCAAGCCGCTCGCGTCCTGCGATTCCTCCGATCTATCCGGCCATGGGCTCACGCAAGACGCGCGAGCGGATGCTCACAGTTCCGCGTGTGCCGCCTCGATCACCTTGTCGAGCGCGCGACGCAACGTTTCACGCTCCTTCTCGTCGAGGCACGCGAACAGGTCGGTATTCCATTTGCGGGCGATGGGCATGACCTTGCGGTAGAGTTCGCGCCCTTCCGGCGTGAGCGAGACGAGCACGAGGCGGCCGTCCTCCTCGCTCGTGTCGCGGCGCATGAGACCGCGACGCATCAGCGCCTCGGCGGCGCGGCTTGCCTGGCTCTTGTCGAGATTCGCGTGACGTGCGAGCTCCATCACCGAGAACGGGCCGAATGCGCCTACCGCCGCGATGAGGCGCGCCTCGGGCAGCGTGATCCCGAGTTTCGCCTGATAGCGTTCGCTGCTGCCCCGTTCGGACAGCTTGTTCAGGACATGGAGCCGATAGGTCAGAAACTGCTCGAGTCCGGCTTTGCTTGCCTTCATGGTCGTCCTGGTCGCGTGAGGATGGCGCGATCGTGTCGCGCGTGACGTGATTGTTGCCGCAACCGGCGCGCGGGTCAATTCGTAACGCATCGCGCGCACCACGAAAGAACGTGGCGCGCGCATCTTTTAATCGCTTAAATAGGAAAGCGAAGCGCTTGCCGTTTGCTCATCCGCTTCTTCGTCCGCTTCTTTGTCGCTAATCAGCGCGAACCGAAGGCGAGGCGTGTCAGTTGCTCGGCTTCGTTGGCGAGCAGCTTCGCGGCATCGCGGATCGCCGTATCGAGCGTGATGGGCCCGGGAGCGGGCGAGAAGCAGCCGCTGAAGTGCTCGGCGAGCCGTGGCAGCGCGGCCGGGTCGACGGCGCCCGACAGCAGCGTTGCGGGCACGTTCGCTGCGCGCGCATGACGGCAGGCGATGAAGGGCGCCTTGCCGTGCAGCGTTTGCACGTCCGAGCGGCCTTCGCCGGTGATGAGCCAGTTCGCGCCGCGCAGGGCATCGTCGAGGCCGATCTGGCGCGCCACGACCTCCGCGCCCGGTTCGAAGCTCGCGCCCAGCATGCGCAGCGCGAAGCCAAGCCCGCCCGCCGCGCCCGATCCGGATTCGTCGCGCACGCGCCGCCCGAGCGCCGCTTCGACGAGGTCGGCGAAACGCGCAAGCGCGGCGTCGATGGGCGCGACCTGTTCGGCCGTCACGCCCTTTTGCGGACCGAATACGGCCGTTGCGCCGTGCTCGCCGGTGAGCGGGTTGTCGACGTCGGACATGCCGACGAACGAGGTTTCGGCAAGACGCGCGTCGAGTCCCGAGACGTCCACGCGCGCAACGTGTGCGAGCGCATCGGGCGTGGCGGCGAGCGCCTCGCCGTTTGCATCGAAAAGCCGCATGCCGAGCCCCGCGAGCAGGCCGGCGCCGCCGTCGTTGGTACTGCTGCCGCCGAGCGCGACGTAGACGCGCCGCACCCCTTCGTCGAGCAGCGCGCGGATCGCTTCGCCCATGCCGACCGTGCTGCGGGCGGCCACGGGCACGCCCATGCCGACCGGGTCGGTGATGCCGACGATCTCGGCCGTTTCGATGATCGCACTGCCGTCGTGGAGGACGCCGGCAGCGGCCTGGCGCTCAGGCCCCGCGGCGCCGCGCACGGTCATGACGCGGCGCTCGCCGCCGACCGACAGCATGGCGTCGAGCGTGCCTTCGCCGCCGTCGGCCATCGGGCAGATGTGAATTTGCGCGTCCGGACGGGCGCGGCGGATGCCTTCGGCGATCGCGGCGGCGACCCCGTCCGCACTCAGCGAGCCTTTGAAAGAATCTGGAGCAATGACGACGACAGGAGCGTCGGATGACGGGTTGGGCATGATGTCTCTGCTGGCAAGGGTTGACGTGTCTCAAGCGTCGGCTGAGGCCGGTGGGGCATCCGGCTCGTCCGTAAGCTTAACAGCCTCACCGTGTCCGCTGGATACCCTGCCAGCGATAGCGTGGATCGGCGCCCGGCATGGCGCGGGGCGCGCTGCGCCGATCCTTCCGGAAATCGACGTTTTGGGCCGGTTTTGACGGGTTCGGACGTGCCTTTCCGGCATTCCGGGCAACCCCGAAGGGTAAATTCGTTTTATGGGGAAAATAGTTTGCTAAAATACTTGGCTCTTTTGACGGAACCGTGTCGAACGCTGCCTGAATGCTTCCCGTGAGCGGCGCAACGAGGTGTGACGCCGTTGGGACAGAAGCAGGGACAAAAGCAGCGCGCCTGGTCCGCTACCCCGACGGATGGCGGACCGCGGCACAGCAAAGATTACTGATTCGCTCGAACAAATTTTAGGACGATTGAAGCCATGGCTAACGTTGTAGAAAACCTCGGCAAGCTCGAACGCCGCGTGACGATTTCCCTGCCGAAGGATGCCGTGCAGAAAGAAGTGGACTCGCGCATCCGCCAACTTGCGAAGAACGTGCGCATGCCGGGTTTCCGCCCGGGCAAGGTGCCGCTCAAGATGGTCACCCAGCAGTACTCGGGCCAGGTGGAAGCCGAAGTGCTGAGCGACAAGGTCGGCAAGGAATTCTTCGACATCAGCCGCGCCGAGAACCTGCGCGTGGCCGGCCAGCCGAGCTTCGCGCCGAAGGCCGAGGCAGCCGAAAGCGACTACGCGTTCGATGCGACCTTCGAGGTCTATCCGGAAGTCAAGATTGGCGAAGTGGGCAGCGCCGAAATCGAGCGCACGACCACAACCATCACCGACGCGGAAATCGATCGCACGCTCGACATCCTGCGCAAGCAGCGCGTGCACTTCCACGCACGCGGCGAAGCGGGCGAGCACGGTGACGGCGGTGCCGACGCCGCAGCGAAGAGCGGCGACCGCGTGACGGTGGACTTCGTCGGCAAGATCGACGACGTCGCATTCCAGGGCGGCAGCGCCGAGGGCTTCGCGTTCGTGCTGGGCGAAGGCCGCATGCTGCCGGAATTCGAAACCGCGGCGACGGGCCTGAAGGTTGGCGAGTCGCGCGAGTTCGACCTCAAGTTCCCCGAGGACTATCACGGCAAGGACGTCGCCGGCAAGACCGCGAAGTTCACGATCACGATGCAGAAGGTCGAGTGGCCGCATCTGCCGGAAATCGACGCGGAATTCGCGAAGTCGCTCGGTATTGCCGACGGCGATCTCGTGAAGATGCGCGCCGAAATCAAGGACAACCTCGAACGTGAAGCGAAGCGCCGCACCCAGGCCATCGTGAAGAACCAGGTCATGGACGCGCTGCTGAAGATCGCCGATCTCGACGTGCCGAACGCGCTCGTCGCGCAGGACCAGGAGCGCCTCGTCGAAATGGCGCGCGCCGACCTCGCGCAGCGCGGCGTGCCCAACGCGAAGGACGCGCCGATCCCGGCCGAGATGTTCAAGGAGCAAGCCGAGCGCCGCGTGAAGCTGGGCCTCGTGCTGGCCGAGCTCGTGAAGGCGAACAGCCTCGAGGCGAAGCCGGAGCAGATCCGTGCCGAAGTCGACGAATTCGCGAAAAGCTACGAAGACCCGAAGGAAGTCGTGCGCTGGTATTATTCGAACCAGCAGCGCCTTGCCGAAATGGAAGCCTATGTCGTCGAATCGAACGTCGTGGACTTCGTGCTGGGCAAGGCGAAAGTGACGGACAAGCAAGTGAGCTTCGAGGAACTGGCAAGCGCAACGGCGCAGGCTTGAAGTTGCTGTGCTCCGGCGTGCCGGCTGTCGGGGCGACCGACGGCGAGCACGCCGTTTTTGTATCCGCGCAATTTAGCCACGCTGGCGGTGTGGTTGATTTTTGCAGGGTCCGTCGCCATTCGGGTTAATCAGAAGAACTTTTCCAGACAAGGATGCACCGCATGACCATTCGCGCTCAATCGCTGGATACGTTGACCTCCCATGCGTCGCGGGATCTTGAGCCGCAGGCGCTCGGGCTCGTGCCGATCGTCGTGGAAACGAGCGGCCGTGGCGAACGTTCCTACGATATCTACTCGCGTCTTCTGAAGGAGCGCGTGGTATTCCTGGTCGGCGAAGTGAACGACCAGACCGCGAACCTCGTCGTCGCCCAGTTGCTGTTCCTGGAAAGCGAGAACCCGGACAAGGACATCAGCCTGTACATCAACAGCCCGGGCGGTTCGGTTTCGGCCGGCATGGCGATCTACGACACGATGCAGTTCATCAAGCCGGACGTTTCGACCCTTTGTATGGGCCTCGCGGCCAGCATGGGCGCGTTCCTGCTGGCTTCGGGCTCGAAGGGCAAGCGTTTTGCGCTGCCGAACTCGCGCGTCATGATTCACCAGCCGCTCGGCGGCGCGCGCGGCCAGGCGTCGGACATCGAAATCCAGGCCCGCGAAATCCTGTACCTGAAGGAGCGCCTGAACCAGTTGCTCGCGCATCACACGGGCCAGCCGGTCGAGCGCATCGCGCGCGACACCGACCGCGACAACTTCATGTCCGGCGACGACGCGCAGGCGTACGGTCTCGTGGACCAGGTGCTGCACAAGCGCCCCTGATCCGGCCCGCGCAGTTTTACGCAGTTTTACGCAGTTTTACGCAGTTTTATTTAATCAGGCGCGCTGCCCGAGGCACGGGGCGAGGGTTCGGCCCTCATGGACCTCGTGCAAAAAGGGATTGGCGCCGCCGCGCGGACCGTGTGAAATAATCGGCATACGCGCTCGCAGCCTGCGGCCCGCACGCCGTCACAGCAAGCGGTTCGTGCGCCCCCCGCCCGGCGTGGCCGGGGGAAAAACGGCGTATTATGTAACAGAGTGTCCGGAGGCTCTCTATCCATGGCGGACAAGAAAGGTTCTAACAGCGAAAAGCTGTTGTATTGCTCGTTTTGCGGCAAAAGCCAGCATGAAGTGAAGAAGCTGATTGCGGGTCCGTCGGTGTTCATCTGCGATGAATGCATCGACCTGTGCAACGAGATCATTCGCGACGAAGCCGCGGGCGCCGGCGTCGACGCTGCGCTGTCGCGCTCGGACCTGCCGAGCCCGCAGGAGATCCGCGACATCCTCGATCAGTACGTGATCGGCCAGGAGCGCGCGAAGAAGATCCTCGCGGTGGCGGTGTACAACCACTACAAGCGCCTCAAGCACCTCGACAAGAAAGACGACGTCGAGCTCTCGAAGAGCAATATCCTGCTGATCGGGCCGACGGGCTCCGGCAAGACCCTGCTCGCGCAAACGCTCGCACGCCTTCTGAACGTACCGTTCGTGATCGCCGACGCCACCACGCTGACCGAAGCCGGCTACGTGGGCGAGGACGTCGAGAACATCATCCAGAAGCTGCTGCAGAACTGCAATTACGAAGTCGACAAGGCGCAGCGCGGGATCGTCTATATCGACGAAATCGACAAGATCAGCCGCAAGTCGGATAACCCGTCGATCACGCGCGACGTCTCGGGCGAAGGCGTGCAGCAGGCGCTGCTCAAGCTCGTCGAGGGCACGATGGCATCGGTGCCGCCGCAGGGCGGCCGCAAGCATCCGAACCAGGATTTCATCCAGGTCGATACGACCAATATCCTGTTCATTTGCGGCGGCGCCTTCGATGGTCTGGAGAAAGTGATTACCGACCGCACCGAGAAAACCGGCATCGGCTTCGGCGCGAGCGTGAAGAGCAAGCAGGAGCGCGACACGGGTGAGGTGCTGCGCGAGACGGAGCCGGAAGACCTGATCAAGTTCGGCCTGATTCCGGAACTGATCGGCCGTCTGCCGGTGGTCGCCACGCTCGGCAAGCTCGACGAAGCCGCGCTCATGAAGATTCTGGTCGAGCCGAAGAACGCGCTCGTCAAGCAGTACCACAAGCTCTTCAACATGGAGCGCGTGGAGCTGGAGATTCGTCCGGCCGCGCTGCAGGCCGTCGCCCGCAAGGCGATCCGCCGCAAAACCGGGGCGCGCGGCCTGCGCTCGATCCTGGAACAGGCGTTGCTCGACGTGATGTACGAGCTGCCGGCCATGAAGGGCGTGAGCAAGGTGGTCATCGACGACAACGTGATCGATGGCGACGGCAAGCCGCTCCTGATCTATGAGGACGCGCCCAAAGTTGCAGGGTCGAACTGATGGCGGTGATGATCGGCTAAAGAGTACCGGGAAAAAGCCGTTCATACAATCGGATGAACGGCTTTTTCGTTTATCTTGTGGTCGATGGCGCACTTTTTTTGGAGTCACTGAACTTTTCCCACCCTCGCGAGGCTTGCAATCGGTTTTTCAGGCCTCACTTACCGAACAATTGATTCCATTCATGGGGAAATGAAATGTCAGGCACCCAACTCCTTCCGCCGGAACGCACCACGCTCCCGCTGCTGCCGCTGCGAGACGTCGTAGTTTTCCCGCATATGGTGATTCCCCTCTTCGTGGGCCGGCCGAAATCGATCAAGGCCCTCGAAGCGGCGATGGAGGGCGGCAAGCACATCATGCTCGTCGCGCAAAAGACCGCCGCCAAGGATGAGCCGACCGAAAAAGACATGTATGAAGTGGGATGTATCGCAAACATCCTGCAAATGCTGAAGCTGCCCGACGGCACGGTGAAAGTGCTCGTCGAGGGCCTGCAGCGCGCGAAAACGCTCTCGATCGAAGAACAGGAAACGCAGTTCTCGTGCGAGGTCGAACCGCTCGAGCCCGATCATGCCGACAGCGCGGAAACCGAAGCGCTGCGCCGTGCGATCGTCTCGCAGTTCGATCAATACGTGAAGCTCAACAAGAAGATCCCGCCGGAAATCCTGACCTCGTTGTCGGGCATCGACGAAGCAGGCCGTCTTGCCGACACCATCGCCGCGCATCTGCCGCTCAAGCTCGACCAGAAGCAGCACATCCTCGAAATGTTCCCGGTCGTGGAGCGTCTGGAGCATTTGCTCGCCCAGCTCGAAGCCGAAATCGACATTCTCCAGGTGGAAAAGCGCATCCGCGGCCGCGTGAAGCGCCAGATGGAGAAGAGCCAGCGCGAGTACTACCTGAACGAACAGGTCAAGGCGATCCAGAAGGAACTGGGCGAAGGCGAAGAGGGCGCCGATCTCGAAGAGCTCGAGAAGCGCATCACCGCCGCGCGCATGCCGAAGGAAGCCAAGAAGAAGGCCGACGCCGAGCTCAAGAAGCTCAAGCTGATGTCACCGATGTCGGCCGAAGCCACTGTCGTGCGCAACTATATCGACACGCTGATCGGCCTGCCGTGGCGCAAGAAGAGCAAGGTCAACAACGACCTCTCGAATGCCGAAGCCGTGCTCGACGAAGACCACTACGGTCTGGAGAAGGTCAAGGAACGCATTCTCGAGTATCTCGCGGTGCAACAGCGCGTGGAAAAGGTCAAGGCGCCGATCCTGTGCCTCGTCGGGCCCCCCGGCGTCGGCAAGACCTCGCTCGGCCAGTCGATTGCGCGTGCAACGAACCGCAAGTTCGTGCGTATGGCGCTGGGCGGCGTGCGTGACGAGGCCGAGATTCGTGGCCACCGCCGTACGTATATCGGTTCGATGCCGGGCAAGATCCTGCAGAGCCTCGCGAAGGTCGGTGTGCGCAATCCGCTCTTCCTGCTCGACGAAGTCGACAAGATGGGCATGGATTTCCGCGGCGATCCGTCGTCGGCGCTGCTCGAAGTGCTCGATCCGGAACAGAACCACACGTTTGCCGACCACTACATCGAAGTCGATTTCGATCTGTCGGACGTGATGTTCGTCGCCACGTCGAACTCGCTGAACATTCCGCCGCCGCTGCTCGACCGGATGGAAGTCATCCGCCTCTCGGGCTACACGGAAGACGAGAAGGTCAGCATCGCCCAGCGTTACCTGCTGCCGAAGCAGAAGAAGAACAACGGGCTGAAGCCGGGTGAGATCGAGGTGACCGAAGGCGCGATCCGCGACATCATTCGCTACTACACGCGTGAAGCGGGCGTGCGTTCGCTCGAGCGCGAAGTGTCGAAGATCTGCCGCAAGGTCGTGAAGATGCTGCTGCTGAAGAAGGCCGACAAGGCCGTCACGGTGGACAGCGCCAACCTCGACACCTTCCTCGGCGTGCGCAAGTACGACTTTGGTCTTGCGGCGAAGGAAAACCAGATCGGTCAGGTCACGGGCCTCGCATGGACGGAAGTGGGCGGCGACCTGCTGACGATCGAAGCGGCGGTCATGCCCGGCAAGGGCAACGTGATCCGCACGGGTTCGCTTGGCGACGTCATGAAGGAATCGGTCGAAGCGGCACGTTCGGTGGTGCGTTCGCGTTCGCGTCGTCTCGGCATCAAGGACGAGGCGTTCGAGAAGCAGGACATCCACATCCACGTGCCGGAAGGCGCGACGCCGAAGGACGGTCCGTCCGCCGGCGGCGCCATGACGACCGCGCTGGTGTCGGTGCTCACGGGCATTCCGGTGCGCGCCGATGTCGCGATGACGGGCGAAATCACGCTGCGCGGCGAAGTATTGCCGATCGGCGGGCTGAAGGAGAAACTGCTCGCGGCGCATCGCGGCGGCATCAAGCTCGTGCTGATCCCGGAAGAGAACGTCAAGGATCTCGCCGAGATTCCGGACAACGTGAAGAACGCGATCGAAATCGTGCCGGTCCGCTGGATCGACAAGGTGCTCGAACTCGCGCTCGAGCGGGTGCCGCAGCCGCTGCCGGAAGAAGAGGTGAAGGCCGAGGACGCCAAGGCGCCCGTGGCCGAATCGAAGGATGCCGGTGCTACGACCGAAGTGGTCAAGCACTGAAACCGGCTGATCCTGTGCCCGCCGCACCGCCCGGTGCGGGCGCGGCGCGGCGAAGGTCCCGAGAACCCGCGGCTTTGTCCGCGGGTTTTTTATGGCCGCTCCGCCTGATCCGCGCCTGGATGCGGAAATCGAATATTCCCTCGAATGTCCCGTCGAATCAGGCGGAACCCCGCTTGACATCGCGCTTTCGGCTCCGTTAAATGTGCGGGGCCCGGCGTTCTGCCGGGCTGTGTGTTCCAGTTTTTTGTTCCTGCCTGGTTCCTTTATCCGGCGTGGCAGGCGCCATAACGATTGTCAAACACATTCTCGGGGGCTGGAATGAATAAGACGGAATTGATCGACCATATTGCACAACAAGCCGATATCTCAAAAGCGGCGGCAGGACGCGCGCTCGACGCCGTGATCGGCGGCGTCAAGGGCACGCTCAAGAAGGGGGGATCGGTCACGCTGGTCGGCTTCGGCACCTTTGCCGTCGGCAAGCGCACCGCGCGCACGGGCCGCAATCCGCGCACGGGCGATGCGATCAAGATCAAGGCCGCGAAGGTTCCGAAATTCAGGCCTGGCAAAGCACTGAAAGATGCGCTAAACTAATTGGCTAGCTGGTTGACGGCGCTTCCGCTCAGGTGATTTGAGGTCGTGTTGGAATGCGCGGGTTAGCCAAGGTGGCGCAAGCGTGGCATCCATGTGGCACCCGCAGTACAGGAATCGCGAAGCTGGGTGCTTAGCTCAGTTGGTAGAGCGGCGCCCTTACAAGGCGTAGGTCGGGAGTTCGAGCCTCTCAGCACCCACCAAAAGTTCCATAGAATCAAGGGCTTACGATTTTCAGTCGTGAGCCCTTTTTTCATTTCTGCGCTCGCGGAGTCCCATAAAAGTCCTTGGGCGTCCCTGCGTCAAATCCGCGAGCCACTATTTTACCTTGCGGGACGCAGAAGGGCGTGGTGCGGCAGGCAGCTATGGTCTACCGTGCGAACGGACCACTATTGCGCTTCCGAGAGGGCCTGATAGAGCGGCGGGTTTATCTGCGATAAATCCAGTTGGTTCACCGCTTCGACCGGGGATGCGGCCAGTGCTTGGCAAAGAGCGGCCGCAGTCGTATTTGATCGCGTTGCCAAGTCCTCTGTGTTCTTCCGAATCATCTGCTCCATCGTCGGGCCCATCTGTTTGTACATTGTGTCTTCCAACACATCTGCCGAATACGGGCCGCGAGCGTTGATCACTCGGCTCTTTTCATAGAGGGTCGCGTTATGCTGCTTGAATGCAGAAACAAACGTGCTGATATCCACGCCTTGCGACTTGCAGTAATCAAACCGCGCTCGGACATTGGCGAGGTAGTAGCCCAGAAATTGGCCGGCAGCTTCGTCAGCCTTTTGGGCCCCTGATTCCGATGCGAGTCTCGCCTGACCCTGTGCAGCCGCTGCATTGCTTGTGGCGACGCCCAGCGGCTGGTCCGGGTGCTGCTGGGCCGCCTGACTCTGGAGTTGCTGCATTGAGGCTGTTGCTTTTTCCGTGCCTTGCGCGATGGCTTCGCTATCCGCCGCGTGTTGTTTGTATGACTTCACCGCCACGAATGCGATAACGAAGGCAGCGAACCAGACAATCCTTCTCCGCCAAGGCGATTTTTGGGGCTTGTCGTTATTACTTGTAGCCATAGTGGTCTCCGTACTTCGGTCCACCGTATGATAGCCAAAACAGCACATGCGGGGGCCAAATGGCTAATCTGGGTTGGACAGACTACGTTGGCGCGGTGGCCGGGATGGTCGGCATGGCGACGGGAATCTCCGGCGCAGTCATGGGCTATATCGGCTACCGGCGAAGCAACCAGATCAAAGCTCTGGACTTGCGGCTGGCACTTCGGAAGGATTTGGGCGAAGCTCGCGAGTCAATCGGCACGCTTCGGCAGGTGATGTCCCAAGCAGATGGGTCTCGGAAGGCGAATATGGCTGCAAGGGGGCTTGGCAGATCAGGCGCTATGGTCGTCTGGGAACAGACGCTTGAAGCTGACCGCGCCGAAGTGACCAAAATCGCTGCGGCGATCCCGCGCGAAGGCACTGATTTTTCCGCCATGTCCGAGAAGCAGTTGGAATCCGAGATTATTGCCGCGCACAAAATCAAGACTAGCCTGTCCACCTTGGTAGAAAAATATCGTGGAGAGCTTGCGGCGGACGCCGATTCGCGCCGCCAGATTGCAGGGCAGCAGACGGCTATGACGGCAGCGCGCATACAGGCTGCGAAACCGCCCGGATAGGGCGTTCGCGTTGTGTACGGGACTGCGTAGCGCGGCGGAAGGGACGCAGGAGGGACGAGGGGCGGGCGACGGCCCACGCCGCGAGCGGTCGGCGCTCTATAGAGTGTTCGAACGGGAGCCGCGAGCGGTCGAAAAGAAGCCCGCTAGGCGGTCGGCGTAGCGGGCTGAGGGGTTCGGGTTCGGGCGGCGGCGCGGAGCCGTCCGGGCACGGCCTATCGTGTCTGAGCGGGAACCGCGAGTAGCTCACGCAACTCGCGGCGAGCGGCAGCACGCGTGAACTTGTTTCCATTCGGAAAAGTCGCCATCCGTTCCAGCGCGGCAATCGCCCGGTCGCGGCTCCAGATTTTGTCGAACTGGCCGCCGTCCCAGAGCGCGTCGAATTCGGCTTTGGTCATCTCTTCCTCAATCAACGTATTTCGATGAACTCAAACGATTCATCGCCAATGTTCATCGTCACCTTTCCGTCGCGTCGCAACAGGGTGACGAAGGCTTTAACGTGCTCTGATAGCATTCCTAGACTAAAGAATCCGGCCTTTTCGAAGGCGATGCTCAAGCGCTCGAAGCGCTCGCCGTTCATCATGACCTTTATGCTGAACATCGCCGCGTGGTGTTTTGCTCTTCTGGCCGGGTCTTCAAAGCTCTTTATCTGCCCGGCGATGTTATTCGCTCTTCTGGTAGGGTCTTCGTAACTCTTCAAGTGCGCGGCACTCAACTTCGAGAGGGCAGCTTGATCTTCATATAGCTTTCGTTTCGACACACTCAACTTCGAACGTCTATCTTCGCTCCACTTAAATCCAAGAGGGCTTCCCGTCGCAGAAGAGTAAATGTTCATCATCAACTTGTCGCCGTGCCGCGCGAACCCGTCATCAATCCACCGCTGCTCTGCTGCCAGAATGACCTTGCGCGCTGCGTACTTAGACAACCCTTCGATGTCGATGAACTCGACAACTGTGATCGCGTGAGCGAAGAACCCGTGCTTGGCGATGCTGCGGCGTAGATGCGAGTTGTGGCAGTCGCGCTCGTGACCCCTCAGCCGCCTGTGCAAATCCACACCACTCCCGACATACACATAACCGGACGGGTTGACGAAGCGATAGATGCCTGCCTTGCCGCGCAAGGCGTTGATGTTCTCTTCGGTGACGATCATTATGCATACCTAAGTTAATTGGCATGAGAAAGATTCTCGTTTGCATAGGTGTCGTCATACGTTCACTTCTTGCCTAGTGTCGCGAAGATTGCTCCGGTGATTCGCGCGGCGAAGTACGCTGCTGCAAGTGCGAGTACAACGCCGCGCCTGACCGTCACGCGGCTTCCAGCACGACCAGCGAATCGTCGTAATCGAGCATCTTTGCGGCGCGCTTCCTGAACTCCGGGTAGTCCGCAATGATCGAAGAGCGGCTGGAAAGTCTTCCAGCGCGCGTCATGTAGCTGATGTGACCGTTAAGGTCCGAAGAGTCGGGCGGCAGATAGCAGCCAGCAGCGATCATGAAGTCCAGAACGCTGACCAGCCCAAGTAATCGCGTTTCCGATTTGACGAGACCGGCGCACGCGAACTGTGCCGGTGTGCAGCGCACGCCTCTTGCCGTCTTGGTGAACGAGAGAACGAAGGCGTTGGCTGTGAAGCCGTCGTTTCGGCAAAACACGCCTTGAAACGCCACGATGTCGCGGTCGCTATTCCGTGTGGCTGACGGGATGATGAAGAACTCGTTGTGATCGAGTTCCACCCTGTTTGCACCGTCAGTAGCGACGAGCCGGAACATTTGCGCCTTGAACAGCTTCGACGCGATAGCTCTGTGGATTGACATATTGGTTAACCTGATGAATATCGACAGCCGCGCCCACCTGATGCGGGCGCGGCGGGCGCGGCGAGCGCGTTACTTGCTGACCTTCGACACGTCGCCAATAAACGCGTAAACGTCATCGGGCACTTCGTCCGGCAGGCCGAGCGCGACGCGTGCGGGGTTGTATGCGCCTAGCGCTGCGGCCTGCTCCGCTGCCGTGGAAAATCGGGCGTGGCGGATGCGCGCGACTTGCGCAGCGTCCTGGCTAGTGATGGCGTTCGGGTCGCCTTCGGTCGGCGCGTTGGCCGTGCCGGAGTGATCGAGGTCTTCGGGATCGTCGTTCGAATTCGCGACGTACTCGCGCATGACGGAGTCGAGCGACTTGAGCAGCTTGCCGATTGGCTTGATTGCCGCGTCTGCGGTCTTCATGGCCGCTGCATCGCCGGTGGCGCGGAGCTTCTGGCAGATGGCGAGCGCGTCGCCTGCGGCCTGCGCGACCGTCATGACGCGGCTGAAGTATTCGCGATCTTGGATGCCGATGGTGGAAGGAGCGATGGTGCGGATGCCGCGCGTGCTGGGGGTGACGGTATCTTGTGCCGTGCGCTTGCCACGAGCGCGGACGACGCGCGGATTGCGCGGGATTTTGTCGTGGACGATTCGGGTTGCCATGTCGGCTCCTTTGATTAATAGTATTCCTGACGAATACGGGGTTAAAGGCGAACGGTTCGCCTGAATAGAATTCTCTCGTGGCCCGGTGTACGGCAGAACATCACCGTCACACCGGGCGGCGCTCGATCAGCCCTTGATGCCCGTCGCGTTGTTGACGAGCAAATCCGTCATCGACTTCCGCAGCGCGTCGTTCACAGCTTGGCCGACAGCCTTCGGGTCGGTTGTACCGTTCACGTTGATCTGAATTTGCATTTCCCCGATTGTTCGCTGACGGTCGCCGAGCGGCTGACGATCCACAACGCCGCGCGCGTACTGGCGCATCAGGTCGAGACCGCGCGACTGCGCGTATAGGTCTTGTTGGAGCTTGGCGTAATCCTGTTGTGGCAGACCGCCTACTGATAGCTGCTTCTGGATGCCGTAGATGTTGTTCTGAATGCCCGCTTCGATCTGCGAGCGCGCCCATGATGCGTCGCCGCGCGAAACGCCGCCGCGCTGAATCTGGTCAACGGGAACGTGGAGCCAGTCCGCGATACTCTGCTGAACGTTGCGAATGTTGATCTTCTCTTTGCTCTCACCGATGCCACGAACGTTGCCGCCATAGAACCCGGAGACCTTCGCGACATAATTGGCATCGCTATTGCCGTTATAGGCGCGCAGGGCTGCGGCCTGATCGCCGTTAAATCGCTTCAAGTTTTCCGCATAGATGCGGGTGCCGACCATGATGTTGCTAGCTGGGTCCATGACGCTCGCGCCATTGCCGTAAGCCTTCCAATTGCCGCGTGTGACCTGCATCAGACCGCCCGCGCCCGTCGAGCTATATTGACCGTTGCGGCCGGTCGATTCGGCCATCATGATCGAATAGACCATCTGCGGGTCAACGCCGTACTTCGCCGCTGCGGCCCGGATTTCTGACGCGTACTGATTCGCCGCCCAATTTCCGCGACCACCACCCGACAGCGAAGGTGCGCCCGAGCCGGTCGAGCCGGGAAGGTTGTTTGCGCGCCCGATTTCGCCTGCCCATGCGGCCCACGCCTGCTGAATGTTGATTGCCGAAGAGAACGACTGGACAGCGCCCGCGAACATATTGACGGCTAGTGCCATCGTGTTCGCGGTCTGCAAGCCTTGCTTGTTTGACTCGTCCATCTTGTTTACCGCCGCGTCGCGAGTGTCTTGCTCCTTCTTTGCGGCTTGCTTCGCCTGCTGTTGGTCTGCGGTTTTCTTCTTCGGCTCGTCGCCAAAGCCAAGCGCGCCGAGAATGCCGCCGCCCTTGAGGAATGAATTGTTGTCAACCACATCGCCGCCAGGGCCGATGCCGTACTTGTCCTTGAGCAGATCGAGAAACATGGCGGGGCCGCTGCGCTTGTCGGCAACGAAGTCCTTGACTGCCTTTGCCTCTTTCGAGTTGTCGGACTTCGGGATAGCTGCCGCGAGCCGTTCCATCAACTGGACAAGGCTCGTCAGGGCGGGCAGCAGTGGCTCTGCGAGAGCGTTGGAGACTTCAAGGAAGTTCTCTTTCAGCTTGCCGAGTTGATCGTTGAACTTGGCAAGGCTTTGTTCAGCCTGCCCGCGCGTTTCGATTTCCTGACTCGTCAGTTCGGTTATCTTGCCGATCTGCGGCCCGATCTGTTGGAGTGTCAGCAGCCAATCTTGATTCATGCCGGTTGCTTTCGCGATGCCTTGCACCTGTCCGGCAGACTTTCCCTGTAGGCCGGTGGCGAGTTGGACAAGGCGCTCGTTCGTGCCGGTCGGGGTTGCGCCGCGCGCGCCTACATCAACGCCGAGCATACGCATGACCCGCGCCTCTCTGCCGAGCCGGGACGGGTCTTGATAGGCGGCGTTCGCCATGTCGGAGAAGGCCGTGATGCCTTGCGATGCGGAATCGCGCGTGACGTTCCGCGAGCTACCGGCGCGAACGAATGCGCGTTGATAGTTTTCGAGCCGCAGCGACGATACGCCCAACTGCATTCCTTCCGTGCGCTGGCCGTTGTACTGGTCGCGCAGGTTCATGACCATCTTCACGCCGACCGCGAGCGTGGCGAGTGCGCCGGTTGCCACAGCGAACTCCGTACCCATCGCACGGACGGCGGACGACACTGCGTTGAGACCGGGGACGAGCTTGCCGAGTTCGCCGGACGCGTCTGCGGCGAATGACTTCAGTTCGTTGGCGCTGCTCTTCGCGCCGTCGCCAACCTTGTTCATCCTGTCCTGTAGCAACTCTAGGCGCTTGATACTGTCCTTGAGGTCCACTTGGTACTGGAGTACAAACTTGTCCAGATCGCTCATTTAATGCTCCTTGTAGTATCGGGCCGTGTCATGGCCGTTCGGTGCGCGCTTATAACCAAGGTCAGCCATCGCCTTGCCGAATGCACGGCAATTACCGTCGAGGCACGCGCCGAGGTCTGCCGCAGCGGCGCGGATGTCTGCTGTCGAAACGGCCACCTTGCCGCCGCGCGTCCTGCCTTTTGCCGTTTCTGCTGCCTTGGCCACTACTGCGGAGAGAGGAATCTGATTCACATTGCGCTCCTTACTCGCCTTCGAATTTGCGATCCCAGTCGATCTTCGGGCCGTCACCGCGTTCGATGGCTTCCTCAATTTCGATCTCACGCGAACGCTCGTTGAGGATGGCCGCGAGGGCAATGTGATCGGAAGGCTGCGCGTACCGGCTCTTGTCAATCGCCCGGTAATCGACCAGATATTCGCGGCGAATATGAATTGCTGCGTCTTCCGCTGCCACGGACATAAGCTGGACTTGCCGCGCCCATTCGACTTTCAGCGTGTGCGGGTCGGTCGTATCGAGCACTTCGATCAGTTCGCGCTTGGCGATGGAGGTTTCTTCGTACACTTCTGCGACCTTCGCCACGGCGTCCGGGTGAATGTGGAAGTGCTTGGCGAACGCGGCGGACCACGATTCGACGCTGGACAGGCCGTAGGCGCGCAGTAGCGCATACAAGCGCCTGTCTTCAACGGGGAGAAGCGCGCGGATCACCGGGCGGCTGGCGAAGTCTTCGGGATAGAGGGTGTTCGCGCCTTCCGGAAATCGCTCTTCATCGAAGGCGATCTGGATTTTGTGAAGCGGGTTGTGATTTGATTTCATTTTTGATAGTTATCCTTATTGAACGGGAGGGGCGAACCGTTCGCCTACAGGTATTGTCGGCGCTCGTTATGTACGTGGCCGCGCCATCGAAGCAGCGATACTTCGGAGCGTCCGAATTACGTTGGAAGAGGAAAGGCTATGTCCGAGTTCACATCACGCATCTACATCGGCGGCAAAGTGGCTTCGTCCGCCACGGTCACGAGTGCATCGCTTACCTCGCTTACGGAGCCGCGCATGTCGGTGGAGCGCGCGCTGATTGCGCTAGGGCGTCGTGCCGGTGCGGAGTTGCGGACGTGCAAGACGGCGGAATCCATCGCCGCAGATAAGGCGCGTGCGGAACTGATGTTGCGCGGTAAGTTCAAGACGGCTGCTGAGTTGGCGGCGCTCGCTGGCGGTGACGAAGAATCCGACGAATCGGACATTTAGATACGCCCGGATTTGGCGGCGGGTGGGCCGTGGCAGGCGTTCGGGAGCGCTACTGCGGGTCAGTAAACAAGTCAATACTCTGCTGATCAAAATAGGCTGCTCGAAGGGCTTGCAGAGAGGGTGGGCGTTGATCTATCATCGCCTTGCCTCTGAGCACCGGGCACCACCTTCGTCCGGTTTGTCGTATCTGGTCTATCCTGCACCCCAAAGGCAGGACGCCCGCATAACCAACCCCGCCTATCTCGGCTGATCGCGCAACGCGGTCTGATTAGTTTCGAGCCGGAAAATTTACCTTTTACTTATCGCCGCGCCCACGCAGCGTGACTGCGTTCGTGCGCGCTCAATCTCTGAGGACGGACAAATCATGTGCAACATCGAGACGGCAGAACTGGTCATCAACGCTGCAATCCACGCTACCGGATTAGGCTGGGCCGTGGCCAACATCAGTTGGTGCGATCCGGTAGCGTGTGTAGAGGTTTCCTACAGCGATCCTGAGAAACTTCCTGTGTTATTTCAGGCGCTATCGAAGGCAGTCGAAACGATGGATGAGTACGGGATGGAGATTCCTGTAATCCAGCTGAAGCACCAGACTGCATAAGTCGGCCTGATGCAATCCCGATGACCGCTCGCGGCTTCGTGCTGCGGGCCTTTGTTCGCTCGCGGTGTCTCGATGGAGATAGACACGATGAACACGCGACTGGACGTAAGATAGCCGGGCAACAGTTGAGCAGTTAGCGCAGCACCGACCTACGCAGAATGTCAGGCGGGTGAGAAAGAGCGGTCACGGGATCAATAAGGCACCCGGACCAACCCGGACAACGTTTTGTGGAGAAGCCGCGCCATGGCTGGCTCAAGCTCATCTATCCGACCCGCAAACGGTCGCACCAAATTTCCCGTCTCAGGCCCGCACTTCGGAAAAGCCCTTGATACCGTCATCAAGGACCGGCTCGATGTCGCCCTTTGGTTTCTCAAAGATCGTGAACGATGCGCGGCGCACCCCGACATCGCCAACTACCTTGTTGCCGCTACCAAAAGCCGGTTGAGTGCTAGCAAGACGCCTCGCCACAATCGCGCGCAGTTGGATTTTCTCGATGGTCGGTTTCTCGATACCGTCTTGAACATCGTGACGGAAGAGGAGGGGTGGCCGATCAATTGGCTGACGCATGGAAAGAACGTTCGCGCCGTTCCTGAGTCGATGTTCGGTTGGGACTTGTACGTTGGCGCGAATTGCCTGCACTGCGGCGAGCCGAACTGCACTGGTGACCGCGAGTTTTGCGGCGGTAAAGGCGTCTCATTTGCTATCGAAATCAAGCCGATCATTAGCGATCGCAGAACCGTGAAGGGCGAAGTCATCGAAGACCCCGCCGCCATCCTTCGGCAAGCTGTCCGCCAGCGTAACACTGCGCAAGCTGATAGCTACATCCTGTATGCCGAAGAAATTGACTGCGTGGCTACGCTGGCGGAACTCGAAGATTACTTCAGTCGGTCGGGCGTGACGTTAGTTACGCTTGATGATGTTGGTACGCACATGATGTCCAGTGGCAATTTCGTTGATCTGTTTGGTGACGATGCAAGCTCTATGATATCGGCATATGGATACATCAAGCGCGCGCTGACGAATGCCGATGATTTGATCATATCGTGGCACGGCGCTAATCAGTTTGCCTTCAACATCGAATCTGCTCGCAAAAGATTCAACGAACAGATTCCGGACTTCGTGCGACGCATACCGTATGCGCTGATCCATCACGCCTTGAAAGAAAGCGTGGACGGAATCGGAATCGAATCGAGGTGGCTTATCGGTTCTGAAAGCGGGTACGGCACGGTGTATCTATCGTTTGCACAAGCCAGTCGGATCATATTCAACATGCTCCGAGGGATCGTGTAATGGCGACCCTCAGCAAACAGCAACGCGCGGCGGAAACGGCTGCTGTAAAAGAGTTCGTTCACGAACTGTTCCGGGGCATCTTGCCGCACGAGCGCGTGATGGTGAGCTACGCGGAAGACGCGCAGGTACAGACTGGCGTGGACGGCAAGCGCCGCAACAATGGCTTCTTCCCATCGATCTATCGCGAAGAGCGGATTGACGTGGATGCGAATTGCTACGTTCCCATCTCGTCTTCGATCAAGTCGCTCAACGTGAAGACGGACGAGTGGCGATTCTGGCGCGGCGTGGACAACTTCGGGCGCGGGTTCGGCTTCTTCATTGATGACGTTGGGAGCGGCGTTGGCTCGAAGGGCAGCTTGCGCCTCTCCGATATCGAAGCGATCTTGCCGCCCAGTGCCGTGGTTGAGTCTTCGCCCGGTAACTTTCAGGTCTGGTATTTCCTCAGCGCGCCCGAAGATAACCGATTCAAATTTAAGGGCTTTCTCGATTCGTTCGTGTGGAACGTGCTGCGTGATCGCGGCGGGGACGTGACCATCAAGGATATTCAGCGCGTTGGTCGGCTTCCTGCCGGGTACAACAATAAGCGCCTGCCGGATGGCTCGTTGAAGTACCCCGAAGGCTTTCGGGTCCGCCTGCTGTATTCCGATTACGACACGCGCTACACGCTGGACGAAATTGCGTCTGCCTTCGGGTTCGTCATCGAAATCCGCACGCCGAGACCGCGCAACCCGGATGCGGATGGGGCGGACGCGAACGCGCGCTGGCTCGAAATTGCGCGGATCGTGCTGAGCGCCGCGCAGATGGGCGAAGGTCGTGGCGGCGCGGTCGAGATGAACATGTCGGGAAAGTACCGGCTGCGATGTATCAATGCCGACCACCACGGCAACGGCGATCCCTACGGCGCGTACATGCGCGGAAAGATTCCGTCCGGTGAGTTCGACTACGTGTACGACTGCTCGCACGATTTTTGCAAACAGAATAAGTGGCGCGCGTCGTGGTCGCACTTCGTGGACACCATCGTGATCCCGGCGATTGTGGCGAAGCTGGACGATGCGAACGCTGCCGCGCCTGACACGTTGGACGGTTGGAGGTTTCCGATCCGGAATTGAACAGGCAAGAAAAAAGACCGCTGAGGCGCGAACCTGAGCGGTCTGAAAAATTCTGTATCCCGGACGGACGCAGAGAAGGCAAGAGAAATTATACGCGCCTTTATCGTCCGCAATCGTCCATTAGATTCGGATTACTTATTATTATGTTGACCATTGGCGAAACACAGTACGCAACGAAACACGTAGCCAAGGATGCGCTCGCCGCGCAGTTCGTTGAGCGGTTCAAGACCGTATCCGAACTCGACGCGAATACAAGCGAGATTATGTCCGGCGCGGCGGAAGGAGAGGCGCGTTGGGCGTTGGATGCGGCCGTGAAGCAAGCCCGCTCCGTCATCGAACAAGGCGCGGCCACGGACATTATCGCGAAGCGCCAGCAGCAGGAGCAAGCAGCAGGCGCGTACTCTGGCGTGAACCGAATTGAAAGCCTGCCGGAAGATTGGTATTGGATGGCTGGCATGGGGCAGACGACCGCTGTTTACTTCCACAAGGACAACCCGTTCCGCGCGTATAAGGCGCAGATCATGGACGAGCGCATCCCGAAACGGCACTGGGAGAAGGAGCGGGACGGGCGAGGGGTTGTGGTCATGAAATCGAATAAGCCCGTGCTCGTGCCGCCTTCGCGCTCGCACCTGTCGTGCGAGGATTTCGAGATTCACAATCTGACGATGGACCCGTACCGCTCGCGCGTTTACACGAACGATAACGGCGAGCGGTGCTTGAATCAATATAAGGAACTGGTCCTACCGCCGTCACCCGGCGCGGAGTATTTGAAGATTGGCGAAGTCGTGGAGAAGTGGCTAGAGTTCATCTATCCGGGCCGCGCCGCGCATATTCTCGATTGGATGGCGCACGCGTATCAGCAGCCCCTCGTGAAGCCGAAGACCTGCATCGTGTTCGGCGGCGGCCAAGGCATCGGCAAAGGCGCAATCATCGACTTCTTCAAGTACACCTTCGCGCGGCAGGACAAGGTTTCGAGCATCAATACTGGCACCGCTTGCGGTCCGTTCAATGAATTCTTGCTGAAGCCTATTGTCTTCATTGATGAGTTCCACGTTGAGCGGTCCGACAAGAACTACATGGAGATTAAGAACAACCTGAAATCGTGGATCGCGGGGGACCGCTCGTTGAGCGTGAATGCGAAGAACCGGAATCTGGCGCAGGTGGCGAATATTCACCGCATCTTGATCGCGACGAACTATGAGCAGCAGATTCCGCGCGACCCAGACGACCGCCGATTCTTTATTTGCTCGTCGCACGTGACGAAAGAGCAGGTGAAAGAGTATATGCGCGGCGTCTTTGCCGATGTGCTTGGGCGAGATTTCGATACGGTCGAGTTCGAAGAGTTGCGTAAGGAAGGGTATGGGGACGGCTTCACGCACTTCCTGTTGGAACGGGATATCTCCAAGTTCGATCCGCATAACTTGCCTGCCGCGCTGATGGCGGAGTATGACGAGTATCGGAAGGGGCACGAGATGCCGCACGCGCTTGAGTCAGCCTTGAGTGAAATCACGGTCACGTTTGGTCGGTGGCGGTGGATGAAGGAGCGCGGGATGGATTTGATGGGCTTTATGCCTGACTTCGATCCGACTGCTGATCGTGATTGGCCGCAGCATGTCGAGTTTAACGATGAGAAGTACCCTTGCGACCCGTCCGTGGTAAGTCGTGCGGATTGGCCGGCTATCGTGGCGGGGCAGCAGATTTTGAATACGCAAGCGTCCTACGATGATGATGGCGAGGGCGAGCGCATCCATGTATCGAAGCGGAAGAACGGATACATGGAACGGCTCATGTCGAATGCTGGCTATCAAAAGCTGATGCCGCCCGATGGGAAGGCGCAATGGGTCGGAAAGGCTCCGAAGATTGCCGATCAGTCGAAGGGCGCGATTCGTGTGCAGACTGCCTTGTACTACTTGCCTGAGCGCTTCGGCAATGATCTGACGATGAAGGAAAAGCGGGCGCTTGGTGAGAAGTTCGTGAGGGAGCTGGAGGCGTGGTGGTGCTCGACGGAGGGCGTTTCTGCTATCGGAGTTGCGCCGAAGAAGTTTTGAACCTGCTGACGATTGTTGTAGGTTTGATGTTAACGGGTCGAAATTCGGCAAAAATGCTGTATTTCGACCTGTTTTTGTGTGTTTTGGCGATCTAGATTAAGAAAACAGGATTAGGTCTTAATCTAGTGATAAGTTGTTTGAAATCAACGTGTTATAGGCGTTTTTCGGTCGGCCGGATAAACAGATTAACAAAATTGCATATCCGGTAAGAGAAAAATATGCAGCCGAGATAAGTTTAGATTTTGTTAATCTGTTAATCCTAAACACCTAGAGTCCAAGCAGGGCGCGGCCCTATGCCAGATTTACCGTAAATTTAGGCGTTAATCTGTTAGTCTTTTTCCCACTTGCATGGCGCGGCGAAGTCCAGCGCCGAAGGCGCGCCAGCGGACGCTCAAACGCACGACGCCTTTATTCGGCGTTCTCCCACAAGCGGAACAAGGTGTGATGAAGGGCGGGGACGCATCCGGGACTGGCGCGGCGAAATCGAAGGCGACCGGACGCAAACGCCGACCCGATACCCGACCGTTAAACGGGTGCATCCGGCCTAAATCCGTGTCCTACGCCCGTCGAGCGACCCGGCCCACATCGACCTACCCGAAGCAAGTTCGAACGCCTCTACGCCTCTACGCCCACGACACCAGAACACGTAGCCATCGACACCAGACACACGGAGAATCGCGAGCAGGACATCGAATGCCTAGCCAACGCCATGATCTACGATCCGATCAAAGACAACATCAGCGCCGAATTGCGACGCATCTACAGCACGTACATCGAGCAAATCGTGTGGCGCGGCTGCACCAAGCAAGAAGCGGCGTTACGCGTGGGCGTCGATCCCGATCAGGTTGAGCAGTGGATTCGAAACGCAGAAACCGACCCGTATGTGCTTCACCTGATCGAGCAAGAGACCGCGAAGCTGGACCCTCAGAAAGCGTGGAGCGCGAACGCGGCCATCGTTCACCTTCTCCGCTTGGTCGAAAATCCCAGTGAGAAAGGCAACGTCAAGCTCGGCGCCATCGACCGCTTGAACGTCCTGCTCGGCATCGTGACTGTCGATAAGGACGGCAACACGCGTCGCGGCGGTCTGACGGTCGAAGACGTGCTCAGGATGACGCCGTCCGCACCGGGCGCAGCGTCGAAGGTCCACTAATGATCGACCGCGCGACCTATCAACGGCTGCTCGACACGCACGGTCGGCGCGTCGCCAATCGCGCGTTCGTCGCGGAGCAGTCGCCAGAGCAGCGTGATTGGACTTCATTCTATGCGTGCTATGGCGACGAGCGAAAGCTACCGGAGAACGAGCGTTGCCGAACAGGAGTGCTTCGCCAGTTCGATCCGATGGGCTGGACTCGGCTCTACGAAAACCACCCATACGAAGAGCACAGCATCATCTATATCAGCACGAAAGGCGCGAGCGCGGAATGGCTCGATCAGCTAGTCAAAGCGCGCGAGTTTTGGGGCGATTGGGTCATCGCATTTCTGTACAAGAGTCTTATCTGCGGCCAGTCCATCGAAGTCTTCGACAGCATCGCAGACGATCAAGGCGAGTTCGTCACGGTCGAAGACAGCAGTGCCATCGGCCCCTTCGGAGCGGATGGCGCGACATTCTGCGCGTGGTTCCCGGAGTGGCGCGGCTGGGCTGCATGGTCCGCGAGCCTGAGCGAAGACGACATATCCGTCATCGGAGAAGTGTTCGCATGGGCCTTCTCGTGGTCACGCGGCGAAGAGCAAGCGCCGAAGCTATGGCCCGATCCCGGCACGCCCGAAGCCATGGCGTTTCGGTCAAAGCTGCGTGGGAAGGAATCCGCCACGCCTAAACAGGAGCCAAAGAAATGAGCCTACGATCCAAGCGCCCATCGAAAGCGCCAGAAACCAAGGATACCGAACAAGTCAGCGAGAAGCCCGCAGCCACGTTCTGGGACGGTTTCGAGTCATCGGGCAGCAGCACCACCGGAATCGACCAGCGCAAGTGGCGCGACGCAGAAATCATCACCAGCGAACCGGAAGTGACGGAAGCGCCCGCACAGGAACGACCCACATCGCGCGGCAAGATCGAAGGCGGTAAGCGCCTCAATCACGCACCGCTGTTGAGCGACGATCCGCGCGACCTTTTCAGCACGCACCGCGCCGAACGATCATCGCACCCGGAAGCCGTCGCCAAGCGTGAAGCAGCCCGCGCGAAGAAGGCCAAGGAGCAGGACGAGCGGGCATGGCGCGGCATGGCGTTCTTCCTCAAGCTCGTTTCGATGGGAGCGGGGCACAACTGAGTCCCGCCCGCGTCCCTTCTCAAGTCTCACCCGCGCCCATCAACAGGGCGAACGCCGTTCAGAGGCGCGGGTTGTGCGAGAAATTACCCAAGCACCGCCACAAGATCGTCCGCAGACAGGTTGACATAGCGTTGCAGCATGGCGAGCGTCTTGTGACCGGATACGACGCGCAGTTGTGCCGTAGTCAGCCCGTCGCGAGCCAATCGCGTGCAAGCTGTATGTCGCAGGTCGTGAAACGTGATGTGCGGTATCTTGGCGCGGCGGACGGCCCGGATGAAGTTGTGCGTGATGTCGCCCAACGCGAACATGCGCTCCGTCCCTTCCGGCAGCGCGCGCAATATACATATAGCCTTCGAGGACAGTGGCACATCGCGCGGCGCTCCGTTCTTCGTCATGTGCAACCGTGCCACGCGCCGATCCCAGTCAATATCCTTGCGGCAAAGGGCCAGAATTTCGCCTTGTCGCATCGCGGTCGCCAGCGCGAACTCGATTGCCGCTGCCAGATATATGTTGCCGGAGTCGTGTGCCGCCGCCAGCAGCAAAATCTCTTCTTCCGGCTTGAGTACCCGATCACGCGCGGCAGGCGCTCGCGGGCGGGTGATGCGAACGTCCGGCACGCTGATCCCGAATTCGAGACGCGCCCGGTTGAGCGCCGCCCGGATAATGTTCAGTTCCTTGAGGACCGTTCCCGGCTTGACCGCCCTTAGCCGCTCGTCCCGGTAGTTCGCGAGGACATCGGGCGTCAGGTCCGCCGCCCGCACGCGGCTGAACGGGTGCTTGAGCAGGGCGGCGATGCGCCGGTGTTCGTCATCCGCGCTCCGGTGCGCCGGTACGCAGCGCGTGTCGTACATTATTAGTATGTCGGCCACGGTCGATTCGTTCACCGACTCCTGCTTGGCTGCGGCGAGACCTTCGCCTGTATCCCATGAGCGCTCGATGCCGCGTGCCCACTTGATAGCCTCTTTCTTGTCCAAAAACGTTTTCGATAGGATGGGGAAGCCTTTGCGGCGGCACTTCGCTTGATACGAGACTTCGCCAGCTTGGTTGACACGTTTGCTGATCGTTGGCATGATTGCGTCCTTCGTCGAGTCCTACGGACGCAGAGACGGAGCGCAAAAATGCGGCGGAAGCCCGTTTCATAAGGGAAACGGGTGCTTAGCTCAGTTGGTAGAGCGGCGCCCTTACAAGGCGTAGGTCGGGAGTTCGAGCCTCTCAGCACCCACCAGTTTCGTGATCTGCAGTTGTCCAGCGCAGTCTGAAAAAGTAGGTTGTAGTCCCTGAAACCCGCACGGCCATTGGCTTTGCGGTTTTTTTGTTTTTCGCGGACGGTCCAGAAACGTCCAATCATCCCCCGCTTTCCCGCTGTCAGAGACACGTCGCCCAAACCAGGGCACTCAATTCACGCCCCATTCGCGCAGCACTTCTTCATTGTGCTGCCCAACGGTCGGTGGTGGTCGCCGTACCGAACCCGGCGTGTCGGAAAGCTTCACCGTCACGCCGTGCGTCGTATAGCGCCCGGCGACAGGGTGATCGATGTCGACGATCTGGCCGCGCGCCTGCAACTGCGGATTCTGGACGACTTCGTCGATCGTTGCGACCTTGGCGCACGGCACGGCCGCCGCGTCCATGGCTTCGACCACCGCATCGGCAGTCCTGCCCTTGACCCATTCGGCCACCACCGCGTCGATGGCAAGGCCGTTGGCGAGCCGTGCATGCGCCGTGGCAAAGCGCTCGTCGTCGAGCAGCCCCGGCTGCTTCATTGCGCTCACCAGTCGCGGAAAAAGCGCATCGGTGCCGGCCGCGAGATACACCCATCGGCCGTCCGACGTCTGGTAGCTGTTGACCGGAGCGGTGTAGCGATCGAGGTTGCCGCAACGGGACATCGTGTTATCGAGCTGCTTCTGCTGCGGGATCGCGGTAAGCAGCAGGCTCGCTGCACTTTCGAGCAGCGTGGCCTCGACGAGTTGTCCCTTTCCGGAAGTCTGGCGGCTGTGCAGGGCGCTAAGCGTACCGATGGTCGCATAGAGCGCGGAGGTGTAGTCCACCATGAACGTACCCGCCAGCGTAGGCGGTCCATCCGACTGACCTGTCATGCTCATCAGCCCGCTCATGGCCTGCGCGATTGCGTCGAAGCAGGCACGCCTGGCGAGCGGACCAGTCTGTCCGAATCCGGAGATCCGCACCATCACGAGCCGTGGGTTCAGCGCTTGCAGCGTGTCCCAGCCGCATCCCATCTTTTCCATGGTACCGGGCCGAAAATTTTCGATCAGCACATCGGCTTTGCTCGCGAGCTGGCGCAGCGTTTCCTGATCTTTGGGATTGCGAAAGTCCAGCGCGACGCTCCGCTTGTTGCGGTTGAACGTCATGAAATAGAGACTCTCGCCATTTATCTGCGGCAGATTTTGCCGCGTGTCTTCGCCTTTGCCCGTGCGTTCCACCTTGATCACGTCGGCGCCCATGTCCGCCAGCTGCATCGCGCACATGGGACCAGCGATGTAACGCGAGAGATCGAGTACCTTGATGCCTTCCAGCGCGCCTGCCATTCCTGATGTCTCCGGGATAGTTGATTTTGTCTATGCGATCGCGTGCAACAGGCATCGGAATGCCACCATGCCCGGATCGTCGAGTCCGATCGAGCGCTCGGCGAACATCCGCGCACGTCCGATCCGGTTGGGCTTGCCGCGATAGGTTGCCAGTGTCGCGTCGACCGCGTCGACCGCGGCCCGGTACTGGCTGGCCCGATCGGCGTGGCCCGTGATCGCGGTCTGGACGGCGGCGAGCGGATCGAGCACGGTCTTGTCGCCGAGCGCCGCGCCGCCGCGCGCGATCAACGCGTCGAGCACGCTCTTGAGGAGCGCGGGCAGCGCATTGGGCGCGAGCGCCGTCTGACCGGCGGTCTGCTTCGCACACGCAATGAACGCGACACCCAGCAATGTACCAAAGCTCGAACCCGAGGCGCGGGTACAGGCAAGCGCGCATTGGCGGAACAGTTCGTCGGGCGAGCCGGCGGGCGTCGCCAGCGCGGACCTGATCTGGACCGCGCACTTCTGCAGCGTCGCGCCGAGATCGCCATCGCCGAGCTGGGCGTCGAGGCGGTTCAGTTCGGGCGCGAAGCTGTCCACCTGGTCGGCGCAGCGCAGCAGCGCGGCCGCGATCTCTTCGGTGGTCATCGGGGTCATACGGCACTCCAGTAAGGACAGACGGCTGGCGCGCGCAGCAGCGTTTCCAGTTCGCTGTCGAGCCGGCACAACGAGAGGGAAGCGCCGGTCATCTCCATCGAAGTCGCGTAGCGGCCCACGCGCGGCAGCACGATTTCGATGCCTCGTTCGTCCAGCCTCGAGGCGACGCGGCGATAGAGGATGTAGAGCTCCTCGAGCGGCGTCGCGCCGAGCGAGTTCACCAGCACCGAAACGCGCTCGCCCTTGCCGATGCTGCTGTCGTCGAGCAGCTGCCCGAGCATCGTGTCGGCGGCGGCGTCCGCGCTCATCATCGGTCCGCGCTGGATGCCCGGTTCGCCGTGAATGCCCATGCCGAGCTCCATTTCGCCGTCGCCGATCGAAAAGGTCGGTTCTCCGGCCTCGGGCACGGTGCAAGGGGTCAGCGCCACGCCGATCGTCACCGTTGCGTCCGCGGCCTTCTGCGCGATCGCGGCGACGCTTTCCAGCGTGGCGCTCTCGAGTTCGGCCGCGGCGCCGGCCACCTTGTACGGATAGATCAGGCCCGCGACACCGCGGCGCTTCTCGCGCTCGGCTCGCGGGGCGCTGCCGACGTCGTCCGCGATCAGCACGGTTTTCGTGGCGATGCCTTCGAGTTCCAGCATCTCGGCGGCCATGTTGAAGTTCATCTTGTCGCCGCCGTAGTTGCCGTACAGGAACAGGACGCCTTTCCCGCCACTGGCGGCCGTGGCGGCGGTCATGCAGTCGTGCACGGCCGGACCGGCGAACACGTTGCCGACCGAGCAGGCATCGAGCAGCCCCTCGCCGACGTAGCCGGTGAAAGTGGGCAGATGACCGGAACCTCCGCCCGACACGACGCCGACCTTTCCGGCGCGCGTCGGCTTCGCGCGCGCGATCACACGCCCCGTTTCGCCGAGCTGGCGATAGATGCCGGGGTGAGCGGCGCACAGGCCGGCGAGTGCCTCGTCCGCATACGCGTCCGGGCGGTTCAGGAGTTTCTTCACGTAGTGTCTCCTCCGCGTCGCGGCGGCATTGCCTGCCGCCATGACGCTTCGATTGATCAGTAGCGCAGGGCGGCCCGCTCTTCGAAAACGGTGACCGGCGGATACGCAGTCTGGTCGGTCACCACGTCGATCACCGTGACGCCGTTGGTGGCGAACGCGGTCTTCAGCGCGGGCAGGAACTCGTCCGGACGCTCGACGCGTATACCCTCGCAACCGCACGCGCGCGCAATCGCGGCGTGATCCACCGGTTCGAAATCGCAGGCGTTCGAGTAGTCGTTGAAGAAGACTTTCTCGGCGTGCTTTTCGTAGCCGAGAATCTGGTTGTTCAGCACCACCAGCACGAGATTGAGTCCGGAACGCTTCGCCGTTTCCAGTTCCGACCACACGTGAGCGAAGCCGCCGTCGCCGACCAGCGCGAACACCGGGGAACCCGGGCGCGCCATCTTCGCGCCGAGCGCGAACGGCAGGCCCCAGCCGAGGCCGGCGAGGCCGCGAGGCGTGACGAAGCGCGTGCCCACGCCGCGCGCGGTCAGGAAATTCGCGACCCAGATCGACGAGTAGCTCGCATCGGCCACGACGACGGTCTCTGGCGTCAGGATGCTGTCGAGATCGGCCATCAGCCGCTCCGGGCGAACCGGCGTCGCGTCGAGATCGACCGCCGTGCGCATGTCAGCCTGCCATTTCGCGTGCCCGTCGGCGATCGTGCTGGCGAGCGCGTCGCGCTGCTCCGTGCGTTTCGCGAGATCGCGCCGTGCCAGCGCGTCCGTCAATGCGGCGAGACACAGCCGTGCATCGCCGACGAGCCGCAACGCGTCGTAGTTGCGACCAATTTCCTGACCGTCGATATCGATGTGGATGTAGCGCGCGTTGGCCGGATACAGGCTCCAGCTATCGGTGCCGTTCTGGTTGGTGCGGTTGCCCACCAGCACGATGACGTCCGCGTCTTCGACCAGCGGGCGCAGGTGACGCGTACGGCCGCGCGTCCCCATGAAGTAGCCCACCACGCCCACCGAAAGCGGATGGGTTTCGTCGACGGCACCCTTGCCCATCGCGGTCGTCGCGACCGGCAGCGAAGCCGTCTCCTGGAGCCGGGCGAGTTCCGCCGCGGCATCCGACGTATGCACGCCGCCGCCCGCGATGACGAGCGGCGCGCGGGCATTGGCCAGCAGGTCCGCGGCGGCTTCGATCATGTCGGGCGCGGCCACGCTGCGATCGAGCGGGAAGCTGCCGAGGTTGCTCGCATGCGTGCGCGCGGTGACCTGCGCCGGCTCGACGAACAGATCGATGGGGACGATCAGCACGGCCGGCCCGGGACGGCCGGACGCAGCAGCCGTGAAGGCCATGTCGACATAGTCGTCCACCCGGTCGGCTTCGGTCACGCGGCGCACCCACTTGGCGGCGCCCTTGAACAGATCGAGATGATCGAGCTCCTGGAACGCGTTCTTGTCGGTCTGCTTGCGATGGACGTCCTGCACGATCGCCACGACCGGTATGGACGCCTTGTACGCTTCCGCGAGCCCTGCCACCAGCAGCGTGGCGGCCGGCCCGTTCTGCGCGGTCACGACCGGTACCTTGTGGGTGAGGCGGGCATAGGCGTCCGCCATGTAGGAGCCTGCGTTTTCGGTGCGGTAGCCGACCTGGCGAATCCCGTACTCGGGCGTCGCGAGGAACAACGCCGCCGGAATGGCCTGGCCGAATATGACCTCGACCCCATGACGCTTGAGCGCCGCAGCAAATACCTGCGCCACGGTCTTCTTCTGAAGCGCGTCGACTTCCGCCTGATTGGACTGCATCAAGTCTTTCTCCATGATGGCTTCGCGATGTCTGCATGAGATGCGCCCGCACGGTGCGCGGCAGCAATGCGAAGCGTGTTTGCACGATGAGGTTGAACCGGTGCCGGTCCGCTCGTCTGCAGACCCGCTCCCTAACCCGCCACGCGTTCGCATCGGCACAGTCGTGCGGTGCGTCGGCAGCAGACGGGTCACCAGTTCAATCTATCATAAAAACGTTATTATAAAAACGTTTTTATTTCAGGGTAACTACTGATATGTCGGGCGTTGTCGGGAGCGCCTGTGACATCGATCCGGGACGCGAGGCCTCAGGTCCTGCCGGACAGCCCGGCACGGGCTGATTCCCAGGGAACACCCGAAAATAAAAACGTTTCTATAATAACGTTTTTATGCTAGATTGCATCGACGGTCGAGGCTCGCTTTCACTTTCGTGATCGACAGCCACCGGAATTGCGCGAAAAGAGGAGGTCGCACGCGGGGTTCGAAGCGCGCGGCTACGGAGACAGTGATCGCCTGCGACTCGTTCGAGAGACAAGGTTGTCATGCATACGATGTGGAGTGCCAATGATGTCTGCGGAACATCCGTTTCTCCAGGAGATGCCAGACGGTCTGGAGCGTCATGCCGCCGCGAATACGAAGGCACATGGAGAGCATTGCGCTGGGAGCTATGCCCCTGAGCACGATGTCACGCTCAACGATGCCTTGATCGCGTATCTCCTGCGCGTCCAGTCCACCTTCGAACTGCTGCGCGACGCCGCGTCCCAGACCGCGGCCATCCTGGTGCTGGTCGCTAGCGGCAGCTCCGGCGCCACCGCCCATCCGATGCTCGCCGTGGTGGAACAGAGCGAGCGCGAAGTTCGCGAGCGCCTGTCGGAGCTTGCAGTGCCGGCTGGGGGCAGGCACGGACATCTTCACCTGTCCGATGCGGCCGAAGCGCTGCGGGCAGCGCTGTCGTCCATCCGCGCCGCGGGTTCGGCACGAGTGGCCCAGCCGACGCAGGACCTCGCCCAGATCTATGGGCGCCTGCAGAACACGCTGCAGGAATTGCGGTTCGCGGCGGGGTGTCTTCCCGGTCTCGAACTCGTGTCCGTTTCCGAATCCTGTGCGTGTCACGCGCGTTTCGCAAAGGGAGACTGAGCGATGTCGAGGTATTCGATCTGGGTGCTGGAATACAGCTATATCGAAGCGGTTCCAGTCAGCGTGCAGATCTACGCGGCGCACAACGAGGGCACGCGACGGATCCCGTTCGCCTATGTGCTCATCAAGGGCTCCGGCGTGGTGGCCATGATCGACGTGGGTTTCAATCGCAAGGATTATGGCGCCGTGCTTGCCGAGGAGTTCGACATCGTCAACTGGCGCTCGCCCGCAACCGTGCTCGCCGAATGCGGCGTCACGCCCGAGGACGTGACGCACGTGTTCCTCACGCATGCGCATTACGACCATATGGGCGGCATCGAAGCGTTCCCGAACGCCACGTTCTACATTCAGGAGCGCGAACTGTCGAAATGGGTGTGGGCGATGGCGCTCGACCGGCGCTTCCGCTTCCTGATGAGCGCGACCGATCCGGCCGACATCCTCCGGGCGGTGGATCTCGCCCGCCAGGGCCGGCTGAAATGCGTGAACGGCGACGTGGAGGACGTGCTGTCCGGCATCGATCTGCATGCGGCATTCGACACCCATACGTGGGGCTCGATGTTCGTCCGCGTGCGAAACGACGGCAGGCGCGACAGCGACGACAACTGGATTTTCGCCGGCGACAACGTGTACTGCTTCGAGAATCTGGTCGGACGCGATGCGTCCGATCCCGAATACCTGCCGATCGGTCTCGCCGTCGGCAGTCACACCGAGATCCTGTTTTCGATCGACCAGATGGTGCGGCTCGCGGGCGGTGATCCGCGCCGCGTCGTGCCGGTCCATGAAGACCGTCTGGGAACGAAATTCCCGTGTCGCACGACGCGCGAAGGTTTGCGGGTATTCGAGATCGCGCTCGGCGACGGAGAGAGCAGCTTGACCACGGCGTAGTCCCTTCGGCGCCACACGCCGCGGAGATTCGCCACATCGCAGTGTGCCGATGCAAACAAGCCGGAAACCAGCGGGGAACCGGCGATGACGGCACACCTATAACCCCGAAAACGGAGACGGAGATGGTATCGAGCAGGAGATGGGCAACGGCGCTGCTGTCGGCAGCCGGTATGTGCTGGATGATCGGTGCGAGCGCGCCTGCGTTCGCGGACAAGCCTGTAACGGTTGCGTTCGCGCTATCGGACCTGAGCAACGACTGGAAGGAGACCTGTCAGCGCGACATGCAGGAGCACGTGAAGGCCGCGGGCTGGAAGCTGATCAGCACGTCGGCGGACAACGACCCGGCCAAGCAGTTGTCCGACATCCAGAATCTGCTCGCGCAGTCGCCGAGCGTGATCGTTGTTTCGCCGATCGAATCGGTCGCGCTGGCGCCCGCCGTGCAGATGGCGAACGACGCGGGCGTGCCGATGATCGTCATCGACCGGAAGCTGTCGGTCGCGCCGGGCACGGGCGAGTACAAGGTCGCGATCGTGCAGAGTCATGCGGCGTCCGGCAAGCTGCTCGCCGAAAAGACGGTCGAACTGCTTAAGGCCAAATATGGCAAGCCGAAGGGCAACGTCGTGCGTCTCGCAGGCATTCCGGGTGCGTCGACCGTGGCCGATGCGCGCGCGGGCTGGGATTCGGTGATGAAGAACTATCCGGACATCAAGGTCATTGCTTCGCCGAATGCGCAGTTCACCAAGGAAGGCGGCATCAAGGCGATGCAGGATCTGCTGCAACGCTATCCGAAGGGCTCGATCGACGTGGTCTGGTCGGACTACAGCGACGAGACGATGGGCGCGATCCAGGTGATCAAGGCCGCGGGGCGTACCGAACTGCTGGGCAACATCGTCGGCGAGGGCGGCCAGATCCAGGCGATCGAAGCCGTCACGCGCGGCGAAATCGCACGCGAGACGCAGACGCCGCCTTACTTCGGTCAGGACGTGGTCGACAACGTAAAGAAGCTGCTGGCCGGGCAGAAGGTGCAGCCGGAGCAAGGGCTGCAGATCCAGGTGTTCGACGCCGACAAGAAGGACCAGGCGCTCGCGTATCTGAAATCGATCCAGGCGAAGGGCCTGAAGTTCTGAGTCCGGCATGAATACGATCACACCCGTCCTGTCGTTGCGCGACGTCAGCAAAGCCTATGGGCCGGTCAAGGTGCTCAAGGGCGTCTCCTGCGATTTCAATCCGGGGGAGGTGCATTGCCTGATGGGGGAGAACGGCGCGGGCAAGTCGACCTTGATCCGGATCCTGTCGGGTGCGCATCACGCCGATTCGGGCGAGATCGTGTTCGACGGGGCCGATCTGCGCGCGCGAGGTTCGAACTTCGCGCGCCTGACACCCGCCGCGGCGCGCGAACTCGGCATCGCGACGATCTACCAGGAGCTGGATCTGATTCCGAACCTGAGCGGCGCGGAGAACATCCTGTTGGGCCGCGCGCCGCAACGCAGGTTCGGGTTGATCGACCGTCGAAAGATGCGGGCGCGCGCGCAGGAAATTCTCGATTCGATGCACGTGAGCGCGAACCTCGAGCGGCCGGTCAGGGAACTCGGGATCGCACAGCAGCAGATGATCGCGATCGCGAAGTCGCTCACCAACGATTGCCGGGTACTGATTCTCGACGAACCGACCGCCGTCTTCACCGGGGCCGAGACGCGTGCGCTGTTCGAGCTGATACGGCGCATGCGCGAGCGCGGCATCGCGATCATCTTCATTTCGCATCACATGGAAGAGATCTTCGAGATCGGAGACCGGGTCACGGTATTGCGCGATGGCATCGTCGCGAGCTCCGGGCCGATCGCGGACTACAGCCACGACCGCCTCGTGCGCGACATGGTGGGCCGCGACGTGGTCCGCACCGAACGTGGCGTCGCGAAAGTCGATGCGCCGGTGCTGCTCGAAGTGAGTCATCTGGGCGACGGCGTGGCCGTGAAGGACGTGTCGCTTCAGGTGCGCGAAGGGGAGATCGTCGGCATGGCGGGTCTCGTCGGTGCGGGCCGCACGGAAGTGGCTCGCCTGATCTTCGGGGCTGACGTCGCAACGCAGGGAACGATCCGGCTGGCCGGCCGCGAGATCGCACCGCGCACGCCCTTCGACGCGGTGCGCCTCGGCATTGGCATGGTCCCCGAGGACCGCAAGCTCGACGGCCTCGTGCTGACCCGCAGCATCGGCGAGAACGTCGGCTATACGCTGGTGCGCAAGGTCGCGCGCGCGGGTCTCGTGCACTGGTCGCGTGTGGGACGCGAGGTGAGCGCGAGCATGACCGCAACGGCGGTCAAGCCGCGCAATCCGGCGGCGCTCGTTGCGAGACTGAGCGGCGGCAACCAGCAGAAAGTCGTGCTGGGCCGCTGGCTGGCGGCGGGCGTCCGGTTCCTGATTCTCGACGAACCCACGCGAGGAGTGGACGTCGGGGCGCGCAGCGAGATCTACGACATGATTCGCGGACTGGCGGCGAACGGGCTCGGCGTGCTGCTGATCTCGTCGGACCTGCCCGAAGTGCTGTCGCAATCGGATCGCATCTATGTGATGGCGAAGGGGCGGATCGCCGGCGAATTGAGTGCGGACGAAGCGACCGAGGAGGTGGTGATGGCACTGGCCTTCCAGACCACCGAGGGCCGCCGTCCGCCGACAACGGAACAGGGAGCCATTGCATGAACCCGCCATCTTTTCTCGCGAGGCTGCGCGGACTGGGCGAGCACGGCACGCTGATCGCGCTCGTCGTGCTGGTTGCATGTGCAGCCTGGTTCGAGCCGCCGTTTCTGTCGCGCTTCAATCTTTCGGCGATTGCTTTCCAGTACTCGGTGATCGGACTGATCGCGCTCGGTCAGTTCTGCGCGGTGGTCACAGGCGGCATCGACCTGTCGCAAGGGTCCGTGATCGGCCTTGGTGCAGTGGCGTGCGCGATGGTCAGCGCATCGCTGGGTTACCCGGCGGGAATCGCGGCTGCCGCGGCGGTCGGCATCGCGGTGGGCGTGCTCAACGGTCTCATCGTGTCGTTCACGCGCATCCCGCCGTTCGTGGCCACGCTCGGCACCATGAGTCTTGCGCGCGGCCTGTCGTTGACCGTGACGGGCGCGCAGCCGGTGCCATTGGGCGACGCCACCCTGATGTCGCTGGCGAGTCTGCGTCTGTTCGACGTACCGGTTTCGTTCCTGTTCTTCCTGCTGTGTGCGCTGGCCATGGCAGCATTCCTCGCCGGCTGGCCGCTCGGACGCGCGATCTACGCCGTAGGCGGGCATGAGGAAAACGCGCGACTGACGGGTTTGCGCATCGTGCGCGTGAAGCTGGTCGTGTACGGCCTGTCGGGCCTGGCGGGCGGCCTCGGCGGCGTGCTGATGGCGTCGCGGATGGGTACGGGTCATCCGCTCGCGGGCACCGGCTACGAGCTGGTCAGCATCTCGGCGGTCATCATCGGTGGCGCCAGCTTGTTCGGCGGCGTGGGCCGCGTGTCGGGGCTCGTTGCGGGTGTGCTGCTGCTCGGCGTGCTCGACAGCGCGATCAATCTCTCGGGCCTCACGCCGGATCTGCAGGGCGCGGTGAAGGGCACCATCGTTCTGCTGGCGTTGGCATTGAGCCAGTTCAACCAGTTCCGCTTCAAGGGCAGGGTGCACGCATGACGACTTCCAACGCCAACACCGGCGCGGGCTCCGGTCGCACCGCAGGCGCGACGCGCGCCTGGGCCGCACCGCTCGGCGCGCATGGCGCGACGCTGCGGCTCGCATGCATTCTCGCCGGCGTCGTGCTGATCGGCACGCTCGCGTCGGGCGGCATTCTGCTGCGGCCGTCCAACCTGCTCGACGTCGTCCAGCAGGAGTCGATCCTGCTGGTGCTCGTCACCGCGCAGTTCTTTGTGATCGCGACCGGGGGCATCGATCTGAGCGTCGGCGCGGTGATCGCGCTGTCGAGCGTGGTGTTCGTGAGCGCACTGGACGCGGGGCCCGTGTTCGCCTGTTTCGCGGCATTGCTGTCGGGCTGCGTGTTCGGTCTCGTGAACGGACTGCTCGTCACCTTCGTGCGCCTACCTGCGTTCGTCGTAACGCTCGGCACGATGCAGATCGGCTACTCGGTCGCCAAGCTGTGGAGCCATGGCGGCACGGTCGACACGTCGGCCGGTGGACGCCACATTCCCCACGCCATGCTCGACTTCTACAGCGAGAAGCTTGCTGGCCTGCCTCTGGCGTTCTGGGCCGCGCTTGCAGTGCTCGGTCTCGGCTCGCTGTATCTGCGTACCGCGACCGGCAGCTTCACGTTCGCGATCGGCGGCAACCGCCGTGCCGCACGCCTCGCGGGCATTCCGGTCGAGCAGGTGAGCCTCGCGGCCTATGCCACCGGCTCGACCATCGCCGCGGCGGCGGGGCTGCTGTTCGCGATGCGCGTAGGCTACGGCGATCCTCATACCGGCGTGTGGCTGCCGCTCGATTCGATCGCCGCGATCTCGGTCGGCGGCGTCAGCCTGACAGGAGGCCAGGGCAACCTGGTTGCGGGCTTCATCGGCGTGCTGATTCTTGCGCTGGTGGACAACACGATGAATCTCGTCGGCATCTCGGCGCTCGTTCAACCTGCAGTCAAAGGCGTGATCCTGCTGCTCGCGGTACTGGCGTACAGCCGCAAGACAACCTGAACGTCGCCGCGGCAGGATCGCTGCCAGCCGGCGGCTGTCGTCGCCCCAACTTCACCGGACAATGGATGGACGAGTCGTGAACAGGAACGAAAAGGCAAGGACCGCGATCGTGACGGGCGCGGCGAACGGCATTGGCGCTGCTACCGCGCGCCGCTTCGTGCGGGACGGACACCGCGTGGTGCTGGTCGATGTCGCGCAGTCGGGCCGCGCACTGGCGGACGAACTCGGCGAGCAGACGGTGTTTCTGCAGGGCGACATCGCGCAGGAGACAACGGCGGCCACAGCGGTGCAACTGGCCATCGACCGCTTCGGCTCGCTCGATACGGTCGTCAACAACGGCGGCATTTCGCTGCTGCGATCACTCGTCGACATGACCGTCGACGAGTGGGAGCGCGTGCAGTCGGTCAACCTGCGCTCGTCATGGCTGTTCCTGAGGGCCGCGCATCCTCATCTGCTGAAGAGCGCCGTGCCGTCGGTCGTGAACGTGTCCTCGTTTCACGCGGGTGCGACGATCGGCGATTTCACCGCCTACGCCACCTCGAAGGCGGGCTTGTCGGGCTTCACGCGCAGCGCAGCAGTCGAGCTCGCCGCGCACGGTATTCGCGTGAATGCGGTGGCGCCCGGCGTGATCCACACGTCGATGCTGCAGAACTGGCTCGATACGGTCGCCGATCCCGATCAGGCGCTCGACCGCATGCGAACGTTTCAGCCGCTCGGTCGTCTGGGTCAGCCCGATGAAGTGGCGAGCGCGATTGCGTTTCTCGCCAGCGAAGACGCTTCGTTCGTGAACGGCACCACGCTGCTGGTGGACGGTGGGGTGTCGGCGCGTCTGTGGCATGCGTAGCGGCATGCGAGGCGCTCGGTATTTACCCAGGGAAGACGAGAAAACCCTGCTATAGAAACGTTTTTATTGGTACATTGGCTTTGGTGAAATATTGAAGCCGATCATGGGTGGCGGCGCTCTGGCTGGCCGGTTACAGGCCGCGCTTCGGGGCATGCGCGATGTCGAGCCGCCACCGCCCGGATAACAGGAGGAAGACGTGATGAAGTCAGGCAGTACGTCGATGAGTCTCGCGACCGGCGAGATGGACCAATCGCGGGAGGCGAGCGCGTTGTCGATGTCCGGGAGGGAGCGCGCGGCACTGCTGCGGCGCGCCGTGTTCGCGAGTCTGGTCGGTACGGCGGTCGAGTGGTACGACTACTTCATCTTCGCCACGGCTTCGACGCTGGTATTCGGCAGCCTGTTTTTCCCGGGCAATTCTCCGATGATGGGTGCGATCAAGTCGTTCGCGATTCTCGGCGTCGGCTTCGTCGTGCGTCCGCTTGGCGGCATCGTCTTTGGCGATATCGGCGACCGGCTGGGCCGCAAGAAGGCACTCGTCATCACTTTCATGATGATGGGTATCGCCACCTTCCTGATCGGCTGTCTGCCAACCACGCAGTCGATCGGCATCTGGGCGCCGATCCTGCTGGTGATACTGCGCCTGCTGCAAGGCTTCGGCGTGGGCGGAGAATGGGGCGGCGCGTCGCTGGTCGCGGTCGAGTTCGCGCCCGAAGGCAAGCGCGGCACCTACGGAAGCGTGCCGCAGGTTGGCAACGCGATTGGTCTCGTCATGGCGACCGGCGTGTTCGCCGTCGTCGCGCGCATGTCGCATGACGACCTGATGGCGTGGGGCTGGCGTGTGCCGTTCCTGCTCAGCATCGCGCTCGTGGTGGTGGGTCTCTTCATCCGGATGCGGCTGACCGAAACACCCGCCTTCGAGGCAGCAAGGCGCCAGATCGAAGCGAAGCGGGATGCGCATGACGACGGCAGCACCGCCGCGCAGATCGTCGACGACGCGTCGAAGCTGCCGATTTCCGTCGTGTTCGTGCGCTTCTTCAAGCCGCTGCTGCTGGCCATGGGCATGCGACTCGGCGAAGGCGTATTCGGCTACATGACGCTTACCGTCGGCCTTGCCTACGCGACGCACTACACGAAGACACCCGACGTGCACATCCTCTGGGCGGGCACGCTGGCGGCGGCGGGCGGTATCTACGCGTTCTTCTTCTTCGGACGGCTGTCCGACCGCATCGGCCGGCGCTGGACGTTCATGCTCGGCACGGCCGCGGGCGTGATCACCATCTTCCCGTTCTTCTGGGCGCTGCGCATCGGCAACATCCCGATGGTGTATGTGATGTACTTCCTCGCTTATACGCTGGGCGTGGGGGCGACGTATGCGGTGGAGCCCAGCTTCTTCTCGGAGCTGTTCGGCACCCGGGTCCGCTACACGGGAATCTCGCTGGCCGCTCAGGTGCCGAGCATCGTGATCGGTCTCTGGCCGATGGCGTCCGCAGGCCTGCTCGTGTGGTCGCATGGCGACCCGTGGCCGCTTGCGGCGACCACCATTGCCTGTGTGCTGGTCGGCGGGATGTGCGCGTTCATCGCACCGGAGACACGCCACGCGGACCTCACGCGCATTCGTGGCCGGGACTAGGTAACCGCAGGGCAACCGCGGGGCAAACCCGCGGGCTCCGGTTCCCGCCCGAACGAAAACGTTTTTTTCGTGCTGGACGATTGAGTACAATAGCCGCATCTGCAATTACCCGTGAGACCGTGCGTCGCACGGCAGGTCGGAACGTCCCGTGACCAAAAAGAACAGTCCCGCAAAGCCCAAGGTTTCGATCCACGATGTCGCGCGTGAAGCCGGTGTCGCGTTGTCGACCGTATCGAACGCGCTGGCCGGCAAGGAAATCGTCAAGGAATCCACCCGCGTGCGGATCCAGGAGATCGCCGACCGCATGGGATATCGCGTATCGGTGGTGGCCCGCGCGTTGCGGATGCAGCGCACGTTCACACTCGGCGTGCTGCTCGCGGACGTGTCGAATCCTTCATCGCCCGATTTTCTGCGCGGCGTAGAAGATGTCGCGGACCGCGAGTCGTGCAGTCTGCTGGTGTGCAACACCGACGGCGTGCTGGAGAAGCAGATCACGCAGATGAAGGTGCTGCTCGATCGTCGCGTGGACGGTCTCGTTCTGCTCTCGCAGTACAGCGAACCGCCTCTCGTTCGCGAACTGCTGGATTCCGGCACGCCGTTCGTGTTCCTGCAGCGCCGCTCGCGCAAGCATCAGGACGACTATGTGGGAGCCGACAACAACGAGGGCATTTCCGCCGCTGTCGAGCACCTCGTCAAGCTCGGTCACACGCGTATCGGTCTGATACGCGGTCCTTCAGAGTCGAGCACGGCCGACGAGCGGATGGTCGCGTTCCAGCAGTCGGTCGAGCGGTTGCACATCGACGACGATCCGAGCCTCATCGTGCAGGGCAACTATCACGTGGAGGGCGGGTATCGCGCCGCGAAAGAATTTTTCGCCCTGCGCAATCCGCCCACCGCCATTCTCGCCGCGAACGACATGAGTGCGATCGGCGTGATGAATGCAGCGCACGAAGCCAGGATCGCCATTCCAGAACAACTGTCCATCATCGGCCTCGACGATATCGAACTGGCCTCGTACGCGCCGATCAATCTCACGACCATCGCGCTGCAGCGGCGCGAAATGGGCGCGGCGGCCGCCACACTGCTGATGGACCGGATCAAGAACAACCGCAAGAAGGCCAAACAGGTGCTGTTCCCGATGCGCCTCGTCGTACGCGGCTCGACCGGGCCGGCGCTCAAAAAACGCACCCGGGTCAAGGCGGGCTGACACGCTGCGCTCGCGGCAACAGCCGCCAGTCCCAATCCTCCATTTTCTCCCGGCGTAACGATCCGTCGAACGATGGGTGCGTCGTCGCGCGCGTCTTTCACGCGAGCTTTCGCCAAAACGAATCGAAGCCGTCGTGCGAGATCGGCGCGCCTCGAACAGGGCATGCACACCCGTGCAGCCGATTGGATAAGGATCCACGGCCCTGCGCGCAAACCCTTTCTTGACACAAAATAAAAACGTTTCTATAGTCGGCTTCAACGTTAATAAAAACGTTTCTTTCGCAGGAAAAGACGCATTCGAGGATTTTTTCGATGCGCGGAAAGAAGCGGCTTATCAAGAGCAAGCATGCGAGACAAACTGGTACGCCTGTCGGAGGCCATCGCCCGTATTCCTGGAGGCAGCAGCATTGCGCTGGGCGGCAACATCATGCGTCGTCAGCCGAATGCAGCGGTGCGCGAACTGATCCGTCAGAGGATCGGCGAGCTCACGGTGTACGCCTTCGCGACCGGTTTCTCTGTCGACATGCTTGCCGCTGCCCGTCTGCTCAGGCGCTTCGAGGGCGCCTATGTCGGCATGTTCTGGCACGGGCTCGCACCGAATTTCCGCCGCGCGGTGGAGTCGGGGGAGGTGGAAGTCCGCGATTTCCCGGAATCCTCGATCGTGGCCCGCTTTCTTGCCGCTGCTCACGGCACGAGCTTCATGCCTGTGAAAGCGATCCTCGGCACCGACATGGCACGTCAGGACAACTCGATCGTCACCGAGTTCGCGTGCCCGTTTACCGGCGAGCCGTATGCAGCAGTGCGCGCCATCGACGCGGATTTCACCATCATTCACGGCTATGCGGCCGATTGCTTTGGCAACGTGCAATGGCCTGTCGCACGTGATGCTGATGACATCGACCAGATCATCGCGCGCGGATCGCGCCGCCTGATCGTGACGGTCGAGCGCATCGTCTCGCATGACGCCGTCCGGGCAACGCCCAATCTCACCTACATCCCGGCCGAATGGGTCGAGGCCGTAGTCGAGACGCCTTTCGGCGCGCATCCTCTCGCATGCGACACGATTCACGACGAGGACGAAGCGCATCTGCGCGACTACGTCGACCAGTGCTCGGGCGACGCCGGCGCGCGCGACTATCTGCAGCGCTATGTGTTCGGCGCACACTCGCATGACGGTTATCTCGCGCAATGTGGCGGCGTCGAGGCGCTGACCGGCCGGCTCGCTGTGCACGCGGAGCCGCGATGAGCCCGACTTTCACCATCAACGAACTGATGGCGTGCGTGATCGCCCGCGAGATCAGTGACGACGATCTCGTGTTCGTCGGCGTTGGCACGGCAGGGCGGCCTTTCACGCTCGCAGTCGGCATTCCTGTCGCCGCCACGCGTCTTGCACAGCTCGATCATGCGCCGCATGCGTCGCTCTACTGGGGCAATCTGCTCGGTCCCGATCTCGGGAGGATGCCGGCGGTCTGGCAGCAGGACGCGTTCACGCGCTGGCCTTGCGCGGCACAGCTCACCGAAACGTCGCAGAAGATCGACATGCTCGGCCGCGGCCGCTTCGACGTATCGTTCGAATCGGCGGCGCAGATCGATCGTTTCGGCAACCTGAATATCACGCGCATCGACGACGAAGCGGGCGCGTTGCACAAACGGCTGATTGGCTGTCTCGCACAGCCCGAGCACCTCGCATTCGTGCGCAAACCGATCATCGTCGCCGACCTGGGACGGCGCACATTCGTCGAAGCGGTGGACTACGTGACGAGTTTCGGACATCAGCGCAATGGCGTGCGTCGCAAGTACTACGCGCTTCCCGGACCGGGTCCGCAGTTGTGCGTTACCGACAAGGCAGTGTTCGATTTCTCGGGTGCAGGCGGTGCGATGCGGCTGCGCTCGCTGCATCCCGGCGTGACGCGCGACGAGGTTCGCGCGCTGATGGGTTTCGAGGTGGAGGCGTCCTCCGATCTGACCGTGACGCCTGAGCCATCGAGCGAACAGCTTGAGGTCATACGTTCGCAAATCGATCCCGGGCACGCGCTGCTGCGCGCCTGAGCAGCCCGCATGCGTGCGTGCGCGCACGTGCAGGGCTATCGCAAACGACCGCTGCCACGCGTGGAGCAGGGCAGCCAACAGGACGGAGAACCCATGTCGCAACCGCTCTCGGAACTCAAGGTGCTCGATCTTTCGCGCTTTATCGCCGGGCCGCATTGCGCCAGTGTGCTGGGCGATCTGGGCGCGGACGTGGTGAAGGTCGAGCGTCCGCGACAAGGAGACGACAGCCGTGCGCTCGAGCCGAATATCGAGGGCGAGAGCGTTTATTTCCTGATGTTCAATCGCAACAAGCGGGGCATTACCCTGGACTTTCGGAACCCGGCTGCACAGGACCTGCTTCGACGTCTGGCGTGCGAAGCCGATGTGCTGATCGAAAACTTTCGCCCCGGCACGATGGAGAAGATGGGGTGTGGGTGGGACGACCTGCATGCGCTCAATCCGCGTCTCGTGATGGCCCGCATCTCGGGCTATGGACAATCCGGTCCGCGCGCTGGCGAACCGTGTTTCGACGGCATCGCGCAGGCGAATTCCGGGTTGATGGACCTGACCGGTTCGCCCGACGGACCGCCGACCATGGCGGGTACCTTCGTGGTGGACTACAGCACTGCGCTCTATGCATGCGTCGGCATTCTCGCTGCGATCGAAGAGCGGCGGCGGACCGGTGAAGGACAACTCGTCGACGCGAGCCTGATGGGCGCGGCCACGTCGCTGCTGATGACCGCGATTCCCGAGTATGTGGTCAAGGGCACGCTGCTCACGCGCACGGGCAACCGGGATCGCTATACGGCGCCTTCGAACACCTTCCGTGCGGCGGATGGCAAATGGGTGCACGTGATCGCGGGCGGCGAGCCGATGTTCAAACGCTTCGCGGCATTGATCGGCCGCCCCGATCTACTCGGCGATTCACGCTTCTCGACGCTTGCCGCGCGCCGCGCGAATGTCGAAGCCGTCGAGGCGATTGCTGCCGAATGGGTTGCGAGCCTGCCCGCGGAGGAAGCGGCGCGCCGCCTGAATGCTGCGGAGCTGCCTGCCGCCAGAGTCGCGAGCATCGCGGACATTGTGGCGGACCCGCTGATGCGGGAGGCCGCCTACATCGTGGATGTCGAGCATCCGAAAGCGGGCCCGGTGCCGATGCACGGGCAGGCGGTACGGGTGGGCGACCACCCGCCCGCATTCGCGCCGCCGCCGCTGCTTGGGCAGCATGTCGACGAAGTGCTGTCCGGCTGGCTCGGCCTGTCGCCGGACGAAATCTCTGCGCTGCGCGAAGCAGGCGTGGTGTAGGCCGAAACGCGTGTGAACTGACCGCGCAAAGCGGCAGGCAAACCAGGAGGAGGTATGACGGAGGCGGTAGAGCTGCTGTCCGCGCGCTCGATTACGAAGCGCTTCGCGAACAACACGGTGCTGAGCGAGGTGTCGCTCGACGTCAAGTCCGGCGAGGTGCATGCGTTGATCGGCGAGAACGGCGCAGGCAAATCGACCTTGATGAACATCCTGAGCGGCGCGTTGCCGCCGAGCGCGGGAGAGATTCACGTCGACGGCCGCGCGCAGCGTTTTCGCGATCCGGGCGAAGCGCTCAGTGTCGGCATCGCGATGATGCACCAGGAGCCGAAGGTCGCCGAAGCGCTGAGCGTGGCGGAGAACGTGCTGATGGGACGCCTGCCTGCGCGGCGCGGCGGATGGCTCGACGCGGCGTCGATGCGCGCGCGGGTCGAGGCGGCGTTGCAGGACGTGGGTGCGTCCTTCGGCGCGGCGGAAACGGTGGGCCGGCTCAGCGTTGCGCAGCGGCAACTGGTCCAGCTCGCGAAGGCGATCACGCAGAACGCGCGCGTCATCGTGCTCGACGAACCGACCGCAAGCCTCACGCCGGTCGAAACCCGCGTGCTGTTTTCGGTAATGCGGCGGCTGAGCGCGCGCGGCGTCGCGTTCATCTACATCTCCCACCACCTCGACGAGATCTTCGACATCGCCCAGCGCGTGACCGTGCTGCGGGACGGACGCAACGTCGTCACGAAGGCAGTGCCCGACACGACGAGAGACGAACTGATCTGCCTGATGGTCGGCCGCGACCTCGGTTCGCACTTTCCACCGCGCCGCGTAGCGCATCCCGGCGAACCCGTGCTCGAGACAAGAAGCCTGAGCGGGCCCGGTTTCTCGGACGTGTCGTTGTGTCTGCGGCGCGGCGAGATCGTCGGTATGGCCGGACTCGTCGGCGCGGGGCGCACCGAACTCGCTCGCGTGCTGTGCGGCGCCGAGCGCGCGACCCACGGCGACCTGCTGCTCGACGGGCAGGCAGTGACCTTCCGGAACCCGGCGCAGGCCGTCGCGCGCGGCATTGCCTACCTGGCCGAAGACCGTCGCGATTCCGTGCTGCGCCCGCTGTCGATCCAGCAGAACATCACGCTCGCCGCGCGCCGATCGGTGGCGCGCGCGGGTTTCATCGATGCAGCCGGCGAGCGTCGCGAAGCGCAATCGTATGTCGGCAAGCTGCGGATCCGGACGACCTCGGTCGAGCAGCCTGCCGGCCAGTTGAGCGGCGGCAACCAGCAGAAATGCGTGATCGCCCGCTGGCTGATGCAGGGCTCGCGCGTGCTGATCTTCGACGAACCCACACGCGGTATCGACGTCGGTGCGAAGCGCGAGATTTATACCCTCATCCACGAGCTGGCGGACCAGGGCTACGCGATTCTGATGATCTCGTCCGAGCTGCCCGAGGTCATCAGCATCAGCGATCGCATTCTGGTGATGTGCGAAGGCCGCATGCGCGGCGAACTGATCGCCGCCGAGGCCACGGAAGACGCCGTGATCCAGCTCGCGGTCCCGAACAGTCGGAGCGAAACCCGTCATGTCTGAGCTCGAACCCGAATCGAACGTCGCGGCCCTGTCGCAACATGCGCCGGCAGCTCAGCCGGGATGGCTGCGCAGGATGCTTGCGCACAGCGTCACCTGGAGCAACCTGATCGCGCTGGCCGCGCTGCTCGTGATCGGCGGCATTCTCTCGCCGCATTTCCTCAGCATCGTCAACATCTTCAACGTGCTGCGCGGCTCCAGCATGGTAGGGATCGTCAGCATCGGCATGACCTTCGTGATTCTCAACCGCGGGCTCGACCTCTCGGTCGGCTCGCTCGTCGGCGTGTCGGGTGTGCTGATGGCGGGGCTCGTGTCGAAAGGCGCGCTCGGCTGGGCAGTCGTTCCGCTGCTCGCCACGGCTGCGCTCGGCGTCGTGAACGGCGTGCTGATCACGACGATGCGCCTGCAGCCCTTTATCGCGACGCTCGGCATGATGATTTTCGCGCGCGGTCTCGTCTACACGTATTCCGACGGCAGCCCGGTCGTCGTGTCGCAGATGCCCGCCGCGGTGGCGTTTCTCGGTTCGGGGTACATCGGTCCCGTGCCGGTCCCGGTGATCGTGTTCGCGCTGTGCGCGGTAATCGGCCACGTCGTGCTGCGCCATACCGTCTTTGGCCGCGAGATCTACGCGGTCGGCGCGAACGAGGAGGCGGCACGGCTGTCCGGCATCCGTACCCGCACGGTGCAGATCTGGGTGTACGCGGTCAGCGGTCTGCTCGCGGGCCTGGGCGGACTGGTGCTGACCGGGCGCCTCGGGGTCGGCGATCCGAATTCGGGGCAGCTCTACGAGCTCGACGCGATCGCAGCTTGCCTGATCGGCGGTACGACGTTCGACGGCGGCGTCGGCTCCGTGCGCGGTACCGTGATCGGCGTGCTGATTCTCGCGTTCCTCTCGAACATCCTGAACCTCATCGGCATCTCGCCTTACTCGCAGATGCTCCTCAAGGGCGTGATCATCATCGTGGCGGTCATCGTCAGCGTCATTCGCAAACGCTAGATATCGGAGTCAAGCATGTCCACAAACAAACCGACGTTCGCCCTCAACCGGCGGCAGCTTCTCAAACTCGGCGCGATGAGCTTTGGCGGCGTGGCGCTCTCGCCGTGGCTCGCGACGCTCGCGCACGCGCAGTCGCCCGTGGCGGGCAAAACCATCGGCTTCTCGCAGTCGTACGTGACCACCGAGTGGATCCGCGAACAGCGTGAAGGCGTGGTGGATACCGCCACGAAACTCGGTCTGAAGACCGTCGTGCTCGACGCGGCCAACAGCCCCGCGAAGCAGGTCAGCGATCTCGAGGATCTCGTCACGCGAGGTGTCGACGCGATACTGATCAGCACGTACTTCTCGGAGGCCATCACCCCTGCGGTACTCGAAATCAATCGCGCGGGCATCCCTGTGATCGTATTGAGTTCGGGGCTGGTGGGCGGTGCGAAATGGAGTGTGTATCTGAGCGTCGATACGCTCGCCTCGGCGCGCGCCGCTGGCCAGTATTTCGTCGACCGGTTGAAAGGGCAGGGCACCGTGATCGAGATCGACGGTTCGCCCGGTTCGACCGTCAACCAGGCGCGCGGCCAGGGATGGCACGAGGTCGTGGACAAACAGCCGGGCATCAAGGTGGTGGGCCGCGTGATGGCCAACTACGACCGCGCGAAGGCGCTGAAGGGCATGGAAGACATGCTGCAGGCGCATCCGAAGATCGATGCCGTCTACGCGCATTCGGAAGACATGGCGCTCGGCGCGATCCAGGCGATCCGCGAAGCCGGGCGGCAGAAGGAAATGTTCGTGACGGGTTACGACGGCGTTGCCGCGGAAACGCTGAAGGCGATCTACGACGGCGAACTGGCGATGGTCATGTCCTACCACCCGTTCGGGGTGGAAGGCGTCGAGGCTGCCGCACGCGTGCTCGAAAAGAAGCCGACGCCGAACACCATCGCCTTCAAGGCGCCGATGATTTCGCGCGAAAACGTTCTGGAGTACTACGATCCCGCGACGGGCAAGGCGAAGCTCGCGCCTTCGCGTCTGGATGCGATGGGTCTGACTGCCTGAAGCAACCGAAGTCGCACCGTAGCCGCAACTGTAACCGCGAGGTAGAGCGAATGAATACCATGCAACCGCTGTCGCCCTGGCGCGACCTGACCGATCCGCGCCGCGCCGTTGGTGTGGAGGACCTGGAAGCGGGGCTCAAGGAGCCCGTCTTCGAGAATCTGGAGATTCCCGAAGCACTCGGTCCTGTCACCATCACCGTCGACGATCACAAGATCAAGCGTTTCTCGTTCACTCAGGACGACTATCATCCGTGGTATCTGACCGACGGCGCGAGTCCGTTCGGGGGTGCGCGGATCGGTCAGCCATGTCTGCTCGGCAACGACCTGGTGCAGCTCTTCACGACGCGCTACCGCGCGAGCAGGACCGTCGGCTTCCATACCGAGGAGCAGATGTGGTTCGACAGTCCGCTGAAGCTCGGCGAGAAAGTGACGATGTCCGGCAGCTACGTCGAAGCCTACGAACGGCGCGGGCAGGGCTATGTCGTGATGGAGGCGCAGGCGCGCGGCGAGGACGGGCGCAGCATTGTGCGGCATCGCGGCGTTGAGATCCTGCGCACGGTGCCGGGCGCGATCGGCGGACGAGGCAGCGAGACGGCGCCCGAAAAGCGCGTGACCGGCGAGGTGCCGCGCGATGCCCGCGTGATAGACGCGGTGACCGGGGACGCGCGCGTGGGGGACGTGCTGCGGCCGCTGCCGAAGGTCGTGACGGCGGAGCAGGCTGCGGTGTTCTCGCGCATCGGCGAGTACGTTCACAACATCCACAACGATCTGCGTATCGCGCGGGCGGGCGAGTTGCCGACGCTCATCGTGCAGGGCCAGCAGCAGGCGGGGCTCGTCGGCGAAGCGATGGTGCACGCGTTCGGTGCCGCATGGTTCAGCGCGGGCTGGTTCAAGCTCAAGTTCGTCGCACCGCTCGAAGTGTTCGACCCGATTACGATCGCGGGTGTCGTCACCGGTCTCGTGCGTGATGCGGACGGCCGCCGGCGCGCCGAGCTCGAGGTCTGGGTTCGCCGCGCATCGGACGAGCGTCTGACTACGGTCGGGTGGGCGTCGTGTGTCGTGGGAGAAGCCAATTGACTGCGACCCATTCGACTGTCGAGGCGGCGGCGGTGGCCAGTCGCGTCGCACCGTCGCGAGCCATCCTGAATACGTGGCGCACGGAGCTCGGCGTCGGGCTCGGGCTGGTCGCGCTCTTCGTGCTGTTCAGCTTTGTCGCGCCGCACTTCGCGAGCATCGACAACGTCGTGTCGATCCTGACCCAGGTGTCGGTGACGGCAATCATAGCGGTCGGCATGACAATGGTGATCATCGCGGGCGAGATCGATCTGTCCGTTGGCGCGAGCGTGGGATTGTCCGGCACCGTGTTCGCGCTGCTGGTCGTCAAGGAGGGCGTGCCAATGCCGCTGGCCGTTCTGTGCGTGTTGGCGGTCGCAGCGGTGATCGGCCTCTTCATTGGTGGGTTGCGCGTGCTGTGGGGCATTCCTTCCTTTATCACGACGATCGGTCTGCTATCGGCGCTGCGCGGCATTGCCTTCCTGCTCAGCGACAGCACCAATATCGGGCCGATGCCCGATGCGCTCGCGTCCTTGTGGTTCGGCAGCGCACTCGGTCTGCCCGTGCCGGTTCTCATCACGGTCGTGGTTGTGGCGCTGGGGTGGCTGACCTTGTCGCACACCCGTTTCGGCCGTCACCTGTACGCACTCGGGGGCAATCCGGTGACGGCTGCACGCTACGGCATTCGCGTGAACCGGATGCGGCTCTACGTGCTGGTGATCGTGCAGTGCCTTGCGGCGCTCGGCGGCGTCCTCTTCACAGCACGTCTGAACAGCGGCAGCGCGTCGGTTGGCGATTTGCTCGAGCTCGATGTGATCGCTGCGGTGATCGTCGGCGGCACCACGCTGGGGGGAGGCGCGGGGCGCATGGCCGGCACCGTGCTGGGCGTGCTGTTCGTCGCGACGCTGCGCAACGGCATGGTGCTGATGGGCGTCGATCCGGTCCTGTTCATGATCGCGCAGGGCTTCGTCATTATTCTTGCTGTCTGGTGGAGCATGCTCCGCCGCGGCGGCTGGCGTTCGGAGTAGCGGGCATGGACGATCACTTTCTGCTGCGGGCACGCGGGGTCCGCAAGACGTATGGCGCCGTGGAGGCACTGCGCGGCGTCGACTTCCACATCTCGCGCGGCGAGACGGTCGCGCTCGTCGGCGATAACGGCGCGGGCAAGAGCACACTCGTGAAGTTGCTGTCCGGTGCGATCCGCCCGACGGCCGGGACGATCACCTTCGACGGACGCGAGGTCGCGCTCGACAGCACCGATGCGGCGCGCGATCTCGGCATCGAGACCGTCTACCAGGATCTCGGTCTGTGCGCCAACCTGAGCGTTGCCGAGAACATCTATCTCGGACGCGAGCTGGAACGCGGCGTGACGCCGTTCCGCTGGCTTGCGAAGCGCGAGATGCATCGCCGCGCCGCGCACGTGCTGAAGGATCTGTCGATCAACGTGCCGAGCACGTGGGCCAATGTCGCGGGCCTGAGCGGCGGTCAGCGGCAGGCGGTCGCGTTGGCGCGCGCACGTTTGTGGGAGCGCTCGATGATCCTGCTCGACGAACCGACCGCGGCACTCGGCGTGCAGGAGACCAAACGCGCGATGGACAGCGTGCGCCAGATCCGCGCCGAAGGCACAGCGGTGGTGTTGATCACACACAGCATGCCGATGGTGATGGAGATGAGCGACCGGGTGGTTGTCATGCGTCGCGGCGAAAAAGTGGGCGACGTGCCGACGTCGAAGCTCGATGCGGATGCCGTCGTGTCGCTGATCACCGGCGGCACCGAGCGATGGATCGAAGAGCCGCGCGAGTTCGGGCGCGCGGTAGCGGGTTGAATGCGGAGGCGAGCGTGAGCCAAAGCAGAGTGGTATCGATCGATCAGGCGCTCGATGCGATCCGCGACGGCATGTCCGTGACCGCGGGCGGCTTCGCCCATTCGCATCAGCCGATGGCGCTGCTGCGCGGGTTGCTGCGACGATGTCCGCGCGACCTCACGCTGATGGGCGTGGCCGAGTGCTGGGTCGCCGAGTGGATGGCCGCGGCCGGCGCGCTCAGCCGCTTCTACTTCTCGAACTTCATGTTCGAAGGATTCGGGCGTTGTCGGCGCTTTTCCGCGGGCGTGGAGAGCGGCGAGATCGAAGTCGAGGATCACAGTCACTTCGGGATGGTCAACCGGCTGAACGCCGCGGCGATGGGCCTGCCGTTCATGCCGATGAGAGCGATGTCCGGCACCGACATGCTCAACGTGCCGGGATTCGAGCCGGCATCGGGCAAGAGCCGGCTGATCGAGTCGCCGTTCGGCAACGGCCGGGTGCTGGCGGTGTCGCCTCTCAGGCCCGACGTTGCCATCATCCATGCGGCGCGTGCCGACGAAGAAGGTAACGTGCAGCTCTTCGGACCGACCTCCGTGATCGTCGAACAGGCACGGGCCGCGGCGCATGTGATCGTCTCCGTCGAAGAGATCGTGGACACGGCGATCATCCGGCAGCACCCGGAATTCACGATCCTGCCGGCAATGCTCGTCGATGCTGTCGTGCTGGCGCCGTTCGGCGCGCATCCACTCGGCAACTTCGGCTACTACCAGCACGATCACGCGTTTCTCGACGCCTATTACACGGCCTCGCAGTCTGCCGATACGACACACGCGTGGTTGAGCGAATGGATAGATGGCGTGACGGATCACTGGGCCTATCTCGACCGGATCGGCGTCGCGCGGCTGCTGAAACTGCGCGTCGATCCGGCGCTCGGCTACGTTCCCGCGGAGCACGCACATGAGTAACGCGAGTCCAGATGAACTCATGGCCGTCTCGGCGGCCGCCGAAATCCGCAGCAGCGACGTCGCATTCATCGGGACGGGCTTGCCGATGGTCGCCGCGTATCTGGCGAAAGTCACGCACGCGCCGGACGTGAAGCTCGTGTTCGAATCCGGCATCGTTGACCCGCGGCCGCGCGAACTGGCGACTGGCGTGGGCGACTACCGTCTCGCGCATGGCGCGCCGATGGTCGCCGGTACAGCTTACGCACTGAGCCTGCTGCAGGGTGGTGTGATCGATCTGGGTTTTCTCGGCACTGCGGAGATCGACCCCTACGGCAACCTCAATTCCACCGTGATCGGACCGTATCACCGGCCGAAGGTGCGCCTGCCCGGCAGTGGCGGCGCCAATGACATCGCCAGCATGGCGGGCCGGTTTGTCGTGATCTGCCGGCTCGAGCGCAAACGGTTCGTGGAGAAGCTGCAATACCTGACGACGCCCGGATTCCTGAACGGCCCGGGCGCGCGCGAGAACGCCGGCTTGCCGGGAGGCGGTCCGGCCCGCGTGATCACGGATCTCGCAGTGCTCGGCTTCGATCCCGACACGAAGCGGATGCGTATCGAGGCCCTGTATCCGGGCGTCGAGGCGGTCGACGTGCAGGCGCGTTGCAGCTTCGAACTCGGACTCGCACCGCAGGTCATGCGGCTTGCGGCGCCGGACACCCGACAACTGCAGTTGCTGCGCGAAGTGATCGACCCTGGCCACGTGTATGTCGGCCGATAGACCGTATTACGGGCATGCAATCGAACGAGGTAGCGGACCATGACGCAGAACTCGAGGACGCAATCGAAGGTACGGTCGTTGCGCGATGCAGTAGCCGGGATACCCGATGGCGCCACGGTCGCGCTTGGCGGCAGTGGGCTCGTCGGGCGCCCGGTGGCATTGGCCCGGGAACTTGCGCGGCAGCGCAGACGGGCACTGCATCTGCTGTGTTTCGGGATTGGCATCGACGCGCGGCTGCTCGTCGACGCCGGTGCCGTGGAGCGGATCGACTGTGCCGCTGACGAGGACGCGTCTGGCCTTTGCGAAGGTATCCGACGAACGTCGACAGCGCCGATACTCGAACGACACGACGCAGTGGTCATGCGTGCCGCGTTGGGCGCCGGCGCCGGTGGCACTTCGTTCCAGCCTTTGGCCGAAGCGACCGTCGCCGGGGAAGATGCCTGGCTGAAACCGTGCACCTGCCCTTTTTCCGGCGTTGTCGCGGCCTCAGTTGCCGCCGTGCGCCCCAATCTCGCGATCATCCATGCACAACTGGCAGATCGCGACGGCAACGCGCGTCTCGCACCGACGCACATGGGCGACGACGTCGACCTGCTGCTGGCGCGCGCCGCTACGACCGTCATCGTCTCTGTCGAACAGATCGTCAGCCGCGAGACGATTGCGGCGCTCGCAAGCCAACCGCTTCTCGATGCGGCGAAAGTGTCCTGCGTGGTCGAAGCCCCGTACGGCGCGTGGCCATACGGATTCGGAGCGCGTTACCGCAGCGACGACGCGATGTGCGACGAGTTCTCCCGCGCCGCACGTTGCGAAGACAGCTTCGCGGGCTGGCTGCGAGAAAGCGCGTTAGGCGAGCCGGATCACGATGCGTGCCTCCAGCGTATCGGAGCCCGTCGTCTGCTGGCGCTTGCCACGCAGCTCTACGCGAAGGCGTGAGCCGCGTCGCGCGCGGCGCTTGCGTGCGTAGCGATGCGACCGCATGGCGCGCGCGAGGCTCGCACACCGGGCGGGCCGGCGTGCGGACCCCGACGTCAGTCCGCGCGCAACCGCAGGATGTTGCGCGGATCGACAGACTCGCGCAGCAGCCGCAGCTCTTCGGTGCTGGGCGCTTCGGTCACTGGCACGGCGGAAAGATCACCAAGGTCGAACCCGGTTGCTGCCCGCAGTTCGTCGGCCGATACGCCGGCATGGATGGAGTGCACGCGAATCCGGCCCGCCTCGCGGTCGAAGTCGAAGACGCAGCGCGGGGTGATAACGAAGCAGGGGCCGCCGCTGTCGAGCCCGAGCGCGCGCCGTCCCGCCTCTCCCCCTGGATAGCCGACGCCTGATACGTAGTCGACTTTCTCGACGAAATTGCGGCGCTCGTGGTGCGGCATCATCACGTATTCGCGGCCGAACAGGGTCATGTGTTCCGGCTGCAGGATCGGCCCGACGAGTCTGACTTTCGGGTGTTCGTAAGGACCCACGCAGACACTGTTGATGTTGCCCACCACGTCGACCTGGACCGCGCTGCTGAAGCCAAAGCGGACGTCGCCGCGCTTGAGTGCCCACTGGCCCGGATAGTCGATGGTCTGCGCTTCGCAGGCGAGATCGCGCAGTTGCGCATCGTGCTCGGAATCGGGCAGCCGATCGAGTTCGTCCAGAACAGGGTTGTGATAGCAGCCGGCCAGCAGGATCGTCAGATTGGGGGCGTGCGAGCGTCGCGCCAGCTCCATTGCAGCGAGCGGAATCGAGGTGCCGTAGATCGCGGCCGCGGCGCCGGTCAGCAGACCGGTGAAGCCGACTTCGCCGTCGACGAACGTGCGCGACAGAACGACGGCGAGTGTTTCGTGAAGGGTAGGTGCCTGGTTCATAGCAGGGAGTCGATGTCGGACAGGCGTGCGATGCGGGCGGCACCGACGCGTTGCAGATAGTCGTCGTGCGAAGCGGGTTCGAAGACGTAGCGTTGCAGATAGTCGTCAAACGTCGCAGCGCTCTCGGCGGCCTGCGCGTATTCCGCCATGTGTTCCTCGTCGGCAAGATAGCGCGACAGCAGCGGCGTGGGATGTGCGCCCCACGGTACTTCGACGACAGCCGTGGTCCGGTAGGCCGGCACCTCGACGAGTCTTGCGTGGCGACGGATGAACGCCTTCGACACGATCCTTTCCGCGGTGACGATCACCGTGTCGCAGGAGCGGGCCATCAGCACGTCGCCGTTTTGCGGCAACAGCCGGCGCGCGGGGAACACGACGTTGCCCTGCTCATCCGCCGCCACGGCATGAATGACCACCACCTGAGGGTTCGCGGCAGGCAGCGCCTGCATCGGGCGGCCGGTGACCGGACAGGTGAACGGGCGAATGTCCGGGTTGTGCGTGAGCACGTCGTTCCCGCCGAGAAAACCGACCGGCCAGAACGCGAGGCCTTCCTGGTTTGCGCGAAAGCGGTCCCAGCTGCCCATCTCCGGGTAGTCGACGACGCGCAGCGAGCCGTCCTCGGCCCGACGGCGGAAATTGCGCGCGAGGCCGTGTTTTTCGAGCCCGACGTACGATGTTTCGACGGTTGCGAGACAGCCCGCCGCGGCGAGCAGATCCACGTCGTAGCTGTGCGCGGATCCGACGATCGTCAGATTGCGCCGCCGCGCTCGCGCGAGCGCGCGCACGAACGCCATCGGCTTTTGATAGACGGCGAAGCCGCCGAGTGCCAGACGCGCGCCGTCTGGGACCAGCGAGACCGCGTCTTCAAGGGAAATACATTTGTTCTTCAACACGTGAACCTCGTGGTTGGATTCCAGCCTGCTTCCTTATGCTGCTTCCTTGTACTGCTTCATTACGACGCGAGCGACTTCACCAGTGCGAGGTACTGCTTTACCTCGTCAGGCTCGCTCTTTCTGTAGAGCTTGGGCGGCACCAGCACGTAGCGCGGTTCGCTCTTGCCCTGTTTCGCCTGAACGGCGGTTTCCACGGTCAGACGACCAATGCGGTACGGCTGCTGGTCGGCGACCGCAGTGAGATTGTTGGCTGGATCGAGCAGCATGTTCGCAAGTTCCTGGCTCATGTCGATGCCGTACAGTTTCGCCGGCGACTTCGAATGCGTTGCAGCAACCGCTGCGCCCGCAAGCGTTCCTGCGTTCGATGCCCACACGAGCTGCGTATGCGGATTACGCTGCATGATGTTCTCGAAGCCATTTGCTCCCTGTTCCGGCGTGCTGCCCGACACCTCGGCCACCACATCGATCTTGACGCCTTCCAGCCCCTTCAGCACGCCCGAGCGGCGTGGGCCGCTGTTCGCGTTCATCGGCGGCAGCGAGATCAGGCCGATCGTGGCCGCGCCGCCGAGCCGGGACGCGATGTACTGATGCATATCTTCGCCCAGCGCCGATGCGAGTGCAAAGCTGTCGACGCCGACCGAGTGGTTCGCGATCGACTTGTCCGCGAGTTGGGTGTCGTATTCGATCACAAGAATGCCTTTGCTCTTCGCACGCTTTGCCGCCGCAATCGAACTTTGCGCGTCTAGCGGAGGAATGACCAGCGCGTCCACGTCGCGCGTCATGTAGTCGTCGACGAGCTGGCTTTCCACCGGTAGCTGACGCTGGTTCATGCCGACCAGCAGATTCACGTTGTTGTCTTTCGCAGCATCGCGCATGCCCTTCTCGATCTGCTGCCAGTACTGCGAGTCCCGCGCGTAGATGATCGCGCCGATCGTCAACTTGTCTGCGGCACGCACCGGCTTCGCGCCGAGTGCGAGCAGCGTGCCGCCAAGCAGGCTCGCGGCGCCGAGCTTCAGCATGCTGCGACGGCTGATGTCGGTCGAAAGGCATTCGGGTTCGTGATCGGTTTGCATCCTGTCTCCTGGCGTGGCGAGGATCGCTTTCGTGACGACTCGCAACGACCGCGTCGATGTCACGGCGCGGCCTTGATGAGTGAGGTGAACGCGCAGATTCCGAATTGTTCGTCCAATTCTGGTTGCATTCGTTCGTGCAATCAGACAGAATTATCGAAACGTTTTTATTTTCGCGCAAGCTTCCATGTGTCCGGGGTAACCCCAGGCGTCGTCGCAACGGGTGATGGCGGTGGGGCGGACACGTGCTGCATCGGCCGTGGCCGCGCACCGTTGCCATTGCTGAAAATTACGGAGGATAACGAATCGATGAACGATAAGCTCGTTGAACTCGGCGCTGCCTTGCGAGCAGTCAGTTCGGGCAGCACGGTCGCGCTCGGCGGCAGTCTGCTGCGCCGGCAGCCGAATGCCGCCGTGCGCGAGTTGATCCGCAATGGTGTGCGCGACCTGACCGTACAGACCTGGGCGGCAACCACCGCGGTCGACATGCTTGCGGCGGCGGGCGCGTTGCGCCGTTATGAAGGCATCTACGTAGGCATGTTCAGCCATGGCCTCGCACCGAATTTCAGGCGCGGGGTGGAGGCGGGCGAAATCGAGGTGCGCGATTTCTCCGAGACGGCGATGGTCGCGCGGTTTCGGGCAGCTTCGGCCGGGCTGGAATTCATGCCGCTCAAGACATTGCTCGGTTCGGATATCGCGCGCCTCAACCCCGAGCAGTTTCGCGAAATGCGCTGCCCTTTCTCGGGTGCGTCGTTGCACGCGGTGGCGGCCGCGAAAGCTGATTTCACCGTCATTCATGGCTACGTCGGCGACCGCTATGGCAACGTACAGTGGCCGATTGTCCGCGACACCGATGACATCGACCAGATGATCGCGAGTTCGGCAAAGCGGCTCATCGTCACCGTCGAAAAGATCATCCCGCACGAGGAGATTGTCCGCCGGCCGACGTTGACCTACATTCCGGGGCATTGGGTGGAAGCGATTGTCGAGGCTCCGTATGGCGCACATCCCGGGGCATGCGACGCGCACTACAACGAGGACGAAGCGCGGCTGGCCGAGTATCTGACGCGCAGCCGCACGGCTGAAGGTGCGCGGGAGTGGCTCGACGAGTATGTCCACGCGCCTGCTTCGCACGCCGCCTATATCGAGAAGGTTGGCGGTCTCGCCGCGCTGGGGGCGCTCAATGTCACGGGTCACGGAGGTAACGTATGAGCAGGCTTGCCCGGGAGGCCGATCAGCCGTATTCGATGAACGAACTCGTGACGTGCGCGATCGCGAAGCAGATTCGCGATGGCGACCTCGTGTTCGTGGGCGTGGGAACCAACGGCCGCGCGTTCACGCTTGCCGTAGGTATTCCACTCACTGCAGTGCGGCTCGCGCAGATGCTCCATGCGCCCTCAGCGGCGGTCTACTGGGGCAACCTGCTGGAACCTGATCTCAGCAGGGTCTCATCTGACATCAAACAGGACACATTCACCCGCTGGCCCGCCTCGTCGTGCCCCTCCGATACGGGCATCAAGTGCGACATGCTGGCGCGTCAAGCCTTCGACGTGTGTTTCGATTCGGCCGCGCAGATCGACCGGTTCGGCAATCTCAACATCACGGCCATCGGCGACTACCGCAAGCCGTCGGTGCGGCTGGTGGGCTGTCTCGCGCAGCCGGAGCATCTCGCATTCGTGCCTCGGCCTCTCGTGGTCGTCGATCTCGACAGGCGGGTGTTCGTCGATCGTGTCGACTTCATCACGAGCGTGGGGCACTACCAGGGCGGTCGTTCGCGCGAAGAAGTCGGTCTGCCACCCGGCGGCCCTGAACTCGTCATCACCGACAAGGCGATTTTCGACTTCGAGCCGGAGACGAAACAGATGCGCCTCGCGTTGCTGCACCCGGGGGTGACGAAGGAAGAGGTATTCGATCTGATGTCCTTTAGACCCATGGTTCCGGACGTCGTGCTCACGACGCCCGAACCGGACGACGAGCATCTGCGGCTGATCCGCTCGGTCATCGATCCGAACCGCGTGCTGCTGCGCGTGTAGGTACACGCTGCGCAATGCGGCCGGTTGGCTTCCGGCCACGCGCTCACCATGCCGTCGGTCGCGACAGCGCCGAACACTTGTGTACGCGCGAAAGACAGTTAGTGCGCGGGCGTCGCGTTCGAGGACATCATCGCGTGTTTTTCGCCCGTGGTTTCGCCCGCGCGAAACGAATGACATGGCGGTTTATGTCCATCATGAAGGGCGCCTCCGTGCATGGCTCGCGTATCCCTGGCCCGACTGGCATGAAAGTCGCTTACTACGATTTTCGAAAACAAACGCACATCTGGCGACGGAAACGGATTTCGACGCCGCGATCCGCGCCGCGCGCACGCGCCATGTATCGGGACGCCGGGCCAACTGAGCGCACTGTTCCCATTCATCCATCCCATACACACCGAACGAAATACGCGAGGATTTTTCATGTCCGCCTTGGAAGGCTTGAATGTTCTGGATTTTTCGACGCTGCTGCCGGGACCGCTCGCCGGTCTCATCATGGCGGAGGCCGGCGCCACCATCATCAAGGTCGAGCGGCCGGGTTCGGGCGACGAAATGCGCTCGTATCACCCCCGCATCGGCGACGACAGCGTGAACTTCGTGATGCTCAATCGAGGCAAGCACAGCCTCGCTGTCGATCTGAAGGCGCCCGACGCCATCGCGCGCCTGCGCCCGCTGATCGACAAGGCGGACGTGTTAATCGAGCAGTTTCGCCCCGGCGTGATGGCGCGGCTCGGTCTCGGCTACGAACAGGTTCGCGAGATGAATCCGCGTATTGTCTACTGCTCGATCACCGGCTGGGGGCAAACGGGCCCGAAAGCCCATATCGCGGCGCACGACCTGAACTACATTGCCGAAACGGGCGTGCTCGGCCTGGGTGCGGACGACAGCGGCAAGCCCGTGCTGCCGCCCGTGCTCGCGGCGGATATCGCGGGCGGCGCGATGCCGGCGGTGATGAACATCATGTTCGCGCTGCGTCAGCGCGATCGCACGGGCGAGGGTGCGTATCTCGACATCTCGATGGCCGACAACCTGCTCGCATTCAATTACTGGGGCGTGGGCAGTGGCTTGTCGGGGCAGGGCTGGCCGAAGCCGGGCCGCGAGCTCGTCACAGGCGGCTCGCCGCGCTATCAGATCTATGCGACCGCTGACGGGCGCTATGTCGCCGCTGCGCCGATCGAGGAAAAGTTCTGGGCGGCGTTTATACGCATCATCGAATTGCCGGAAGCGTTCCGGGATCCGGCGGCCGACCCTGCCGCAGCCATCTCCGAAGTGGGCAAGCGCATCGCAACGCGCACCGCGTCCGAATGGAAAGCGCTGTTCGACGGCCAGGATGTGTGCTGTTCGATCGTCGCGACGCTCGAAGAAGCGGTGAACGATCCACACGTCAAGGCGCGCGGTTTGTTCGAACACCGCATCGGTTTCGGCGAGACGACGCTGCCTGCGCTGCCGGTTCCCGTCGCGCCGGTGTTTCGCGCACCGCCCGCGCGCCGGAACGCGCCTGCGCTGGGCGATTCGAACGCGACATTGCTCGCGCCGGGCGGGCGATGAGATGCGCTTCATCGGCCACGACTGACCAGAACGGGAATCGCCGCTCGTACGCGGCGTGACCCGATCACGCGACGGTGCCGTTATCGCGAATCCGATCGTGGTACGGCGCCAAGCCGCGTCACCACGCGTGCATCAGTTGATCGAAAGCTCGCTCAAGCGCTTGTACAGATACGAGCGCGACACGCCGAGTTCTTCCGCCACGCGCTTCTTGTTCCCCTTGAGCCGCTGCATCGTTTCCACGATCAACTCGGATTCCAGGCGATCCTTTGCAGCCCATACGTCGTTGGGCGCGTTATCGCGCTGTGCGGAAAGCACCGCATAGCTGGCCGGTGGCGTTTCCTTCGCGGGATCGAACGAGAGGCCGAAATCGACGACGGAAATCGTGTCCGAATCGCTGAAAATCGCCGCGCGCTCGACCGCATGCTGAAGCTGGCGAATATTGCCTGGCCACGGCCGCGATTGCAGAAAGCGCACGACTTCGGGGCCGAGCCTTTTCTTCGGCACGCCGTGACGGTCGGCAAAGCCTTGCAGGAACACGTCGGCCAGCAGCCCGATATCGTCCAGCCGCTCGCGCAGCGGCGGAAGACGCAGCGTGATCGCCGCGATCCGATAGAACAGATCGAGCCGGAACGTGCTTTCCTCGATCATCGAATCGAAGTCGCGATTGCTCGCGGTGATAAGGCGAAAATCCGAATGCCTGCGGCGTTCGCCGCCCACGCGTTCGAAGCTGCCGTCTTGCAGCGTGCGCAACAGCTTGACCTGCACGTCGAGCGGCATGTCGCCGATTTCGTCGAGAAACAGCGTGCCCGTATCCGCCTGCTCGAATTTGCCTTTACGTCCCTTGCGGTCCGCGCCCGTATAGGCGCCCCCTTCGTAACCGAACAGCTCGGCCTCGACCAGCGTGCTTGGCATGGCCGCCGCGTTCACCAGCACGAGCGGATTGGCGCTGCGGGGGCTCAGCATGTGAATGGCGTGCGCCACCAGTTCCTTGCCCGTGCCGCTTTCGCCGACGATGAGCACCGGCACGTCGAGCGGCGCAATGCGCAAAATGTCTTCCTTCAGCCGTTTGATCGCATCGCTGTTGCCGACGATCTGCTGAAGACCGTACGAGCGGTTGCGAATGCCGGAGAGTTCGCGCTTGTAGAAGTCGAGTTCCTGACGCACGCGTGTGAGCTCGCCGCGCATTTCCTCGAGCGCTTCCACGCCTTTGAACATCACCTGGCCAATTGCGCCGACGCAACGCTTGCCTTTGTCGAAAATGGGCACGCGGTTTACCACCCGGGCGACGCCGTTCATTTCCTGCACGCGGCCGATCTGCGCGCGGCCGCTCACGGCAACTTCCTGTAGGCGGGTGTTTTCGATGACTTCGGTCACGGGCTGACCTACCGCCTCGCCGTGCCGGAGTCCGAAGAATTTTTCATGCACGGGGCTCATGTAGAGCAGCTTGCCGGCTTGATCGACGACGGTGATCGCTTCGTAGGGATTGGTAACGAAGTGGCGAAGAATGTCGTCGGAGAAATCGACGCTGGAGATGAACTCGGACAGCGCCTCGTTCGTGTCGTTGACCGACACGAGAAAGCACACGGCTTGGGCGGCCTTGAATGCCGACACCATCAGCGGCCGTTCCTTGTTGATCAACGGAAAAACCTGCTTCAGACGGTTGTCGGCCCGATTGCGCCATAAAGCCGATAGCTCCGCGATGAGCGATGTATCTTCGCAAAGCCCAGCGGATAGGCGGACTGAACCGGTGTCGTCCAACACCAGCACTCCGCATTCCTGTCTCGACATGTCTCCCTCTTGGGTTCTCGCCGGATGATTCGCGTCTTGTGGCCCGTGTACACATGCGTGCGGAAAGTGACCGCACCGACAACACTCGGCACGCGAACGATTGTATTCCAGAACGCCCGGCTCGTTAAAGACGAAACACGGCGCTTACTTGAAAACCCCGAGAAAGCCGCGGCATCGAGCGTGTTTATAACGCTTCATGATTTCACGCGTCTCTCTCGCGAAAATTGGCATGAACCTTGCCCTAATGCTGTCACTCGTTCGATCTGAGGACACAATGAGGCAGCTCGACAGACTTCCCAAAAAAATGGAGACAGCCGGACTCGGCATGTTGGCGGGCCTACGCGTGCTCGACCTGACTACTTCGGTCGCGGGACCCTACGGAACGCAATTGCTCGCGGACCTGGGCGCCGAAGTTACGAAGGTCGAACGCACGGGCGCAGGCGACGATACGCGCGCCTGGGGGCCGCCGTTTACCGAAAACGGCGAATCGCTGTGGTTTCTGAGCGTGAATCGCAACAAGGCGAGCATCACGCTCGACGTGCAGCATGCGGAAGGTCGCGCTATTCTCGATGCGTTGATCGAGCAGAGCGACGTGCTTGTGCTTAATATGGTGCCGGCCGTACAAGCCAAGCTTGGCGTCGATTACGCGCGGCTGCACGAAAAATATCCGCGTCTTGTTCACGTCTCGCTGACGGGCTTCGGGCCCGACGGCCCGCGTTCGGGTTTGCCCTGCTACGACCTCATCGCGGAAGGGTACTCCGGCGTGATGGATCTCACCGGCGAGCCGGAGGACGGTCCGCAGAAAGTCGGTACGCCCGCCGCCGATCTGCTCGCGGGGCAGGACGTCGCGCTTGCGACGCTCGCTGCCGTGGTCGAACGGATTCGCACGGGCGTGGGCAAACGCATTGACGTGTCGATGGTGTCAAGCATGGTGCGCTTCATGGCGCCCCGCATCGTGCCGTACCTCGGCTCGGGCGAGTCGGTCACGCGATCGGGCGGCCGCGATTCGGTGATTGCGGTTTATCAGGTATTCGATACTGCGGACGATCCGATCACGCTCGGCCTCGGCAACGACGCGATTTGGACACGCTTCTGGAACGCGCTCGGCGAGCCTCAATACGCCGAAGAGCCGCGTTTTCGCAGTAACGCGCAACGGCGCGAGGCGCGAGAGGAAATCGTCGACGCGATTGCCTGTCGCCTGAAAGCCAGATCGAGCGCGCATTGGCTGGCGCTCTTTGCCGCGCATCGCATTCCCGCCGGTCCGATCAATCGTATCGATCAGCTCGTGCAGGACTCGCAGTTGCTCGACGAAGGCTTGTTCTATGCGGCGCAGGGCGAATCAGGCCTTGTTCCGCAAGTGGGGCTTGGCATCAAGTTCGACGGACGCAGCGATATTCATCGCCGCGCGCCCCCGGCGCTGGGGCAGGACACGGAAGACGTATTACGGGAGCGGCTCGGCCTGTCGGACGCACGCGTCGAGCAGCTTAAACACGACGGAATCATTTGAATTCGAATTCGAAGGAGACGAAAACCAAAATGGCTTACGAAGAAATCCTTTATCACGAAGACGGTCCCATTGGCACGATCACGCTGAACCGCCCCGACGACGGCAACATGTTCACCGAAAGAATGTGTCACGAGATCCGCGACTGCATCAACGCGATCCGCCGCGAAACGCGCACGCGCGTCATCGTCATCACCGGCGCGGGCGACAAATTCTTCTGCACGGGCGGCCGCAAGGATGGCATGCAGAATTCCACGCTCTACGCCGGCGTGCTGCCCACGCTTGAAATGTATGAAAGCATCGATCGTTTGCAGAAACCCGTGATCGCGTCGGTAAACGGCTATGCGGTGGGGGCGGCAACGTGCTGCAAGTCGTGTGCGATCTGACCATTGCGAAGGAAAGCGCGATTTTCCGCCAGGTCGGGCCGATGGTCGGCAGCTTCGACGCGGGCTATGGCACGTGGTATCTGGAAGATCTCGTCGGCAAGAAGCGCGCGAAGGATATCTGGTTCCGCAATCCGAAAATCTCGGCGAAAGAGGCGCTGGAGTGGGGAATGATCAACAAGGTCGTGCCCGACGCCGAACTGAGGGAGGCGACGCGCCAGTACGCGCTGGAAATCGCGCAGCGCGGCGCATTCGCGCTGGCTTCGCTGAAGGCTGCATTCAATGCGCGTCACGGCGGCGTGAGCGGCCTGTCGCGCATGAGCCACGACTTGCTGCTGCGCGGCTATCTGGATTCGCAGGAGCACGACGAACTGGCCACCGCGTTTGCAGAGCGCCGCGAGCCGGATGCTTCCAAATTCGGCCACTGAGCGACGCATATGCAAAACATTCTCACCCTGCACGATCCGCAGCGCGCGCGCGAATACTATCTCGAAGGCGTGTGGCAGCAGGACACGCTCTACACGCTCGCGCGCCGTCATGCGCGCGAGCGCTCCACCGCCTGCGCGCTGCGTGACGCCGAGTTGCGCCTCACGTGGCGCGAGCTGGTGAACTGGGCAGACAGCGTCGGCGAGGAACTGCATCGCGCCGGGCTGCGTTCGGGCGACCGCGTGGGCGTCTGGCTGCCGAACGTGGTCGAGACCGTCGTGATTCTGCTGGCGTGCTCGCGCAACGGGTACGTGTGCTGTCCTTCGCTGCACCAGAATTACACGGTGGACGAAATCGCCGTGCTGCTCGAACGCGTCGATGCGAAGGCGCTGTTCGCCGCGCCCGGCTATGGCGCGGATAGCGATCGCCATTCGATCTTCGCGCGCGCGGCGTCGCTGCCGAATCTGAGCGCCGTCTACGCGCTCGAGCGCCATGCGCACTCACTGCGTCCCGAGGAACAGGCCTCGCCGTTTCCCGAGCGCGTACCGCCCGCCGTCACGCGCGCCTGCGATCTGAATCCCGACAAGATCACCTACCTCGCGTTCACGTCGGGCACGACCGGTATGCCGAAGGGCGTGATGCATAGCGACAACACATTGCTCGCGAACGGCCGCGCACTTGTCTACGACTGGGGGCATACGACCGATACCGTGATGTTGTCGCTCTCGCCGATGAGCCATCACATCGCCACCGTCGGCATCGAGCAGATGATGGTGGCGGGGCTCGAATTCGTGATGACCGATCCGATCCGCGGCAAGAAGGGCCTCGAGTGGGTGCTCGAAACCGGCGCGACCTACGTGCTGGGCGTCCCGACGCACGCGATGGACATTCTGGGCGAAGTCTCCGCACGCGGGTTGAACGCGATTGGCAAGGTGAAGACCTTCTATATGGCCGGCGCGGCGATTCCGCGTGAAGTCGCGCAAAAATTCGTGAACCTGGGCGTCACGCCGCAGAACATCTATGGCATGACGGAGAACGGTTCGCACCAGTACACCATTCCGACCGATACGCCGGACTCCATCGTGTCGACCTGCGGCCGCGCGTGCAAGGGCTACGAAGTGAAGCTGTGGCGTCAGGACGATCCCGACACCGAAGTGCAGCCCGGCGAAGTAGGCGAGATTGGCGGACGCGGCGGCCTTCTGATGCTCGGCTATTTCAGCAATCAAAGCGCTACGGAACGGTCATTCAATCGTCACGGCTGGTTCATGAGCGGCGACCTTGGTGTGATGACGCCGGACGGTTGCCTGCAGATTGTTGGGCGCGCCAAGGATCTCATCATTCGCGGCGGCCACAATATCCATCCGTCGCGAATCGAGGAACTGGCGATGCGCCATCACGATCTGGAACGTGCGGCCGCTTATCCGGTACAGGACGACCGCCTCGGCGAGAAAGTCTGTCTCGCCGTTATCGCGAAAGCGGGCAAATCCGTCGATCCGGACGCGCTGCTGCGATATCTCGCGGAAGTGGGTCTCTCGAAATACGACATGCCGGAGTTTTTCCTCCAGCTTCCGATGTTCCCGATGACGGCGAGCGGCAAGATTCTCAAGCGCCAGTTGATCGACAGCACGCGCGCGGGCGAACTCGTGCCGGTGGCGGTGCGCTACGTCGCACCGAAGCAGGTTGCCGAAGCGGCCGAAACGGTAACGGGAGGCGCAGCATGAGCCTGCAACTCGCATTCTCCGGCGATATCGCGCACATTACGCTCGATCGTCCCGAAGCATTGAACGCACTCAGTTTCGCGGTGCTGCGCGAGATCGCATCGGCGATCGACGAGGTGGCGCGTTCGTCCGCGCGAGCGCTGGTATTCACCGGCGCCGGCGGGAAAGCGTTTTGCGCGGGTGCCGACATCAAGGAACTCACGGGCCGCAGCCTGATGGAAGAACGTGACGGCGCGGCGTTTGGACAAGCCGTGTGCGCGAAACTGGATCGTCTGTCGATTCCCTCCGTTGCGGTGATTCACGGCTACGCGTTCGGCGGCGGTCTCGAACTGGCGATGGCCTGCCTGTTTCGTGTCGCGACGCCGAACGCGAAAATGGGGCTACCCGAAATCAAGCTTGGCCTGATTCCCGGCTACGGAGGCACGCAACGTTTGCCGCGTCTGATCGGCGAGGCGCGGGCGCTCGAACTCGTCATGTCGGGCCGCACGGTGGATGCCGAAGAAGCGGCGCGCATCGGGCTCGTGAATCGCGTAGTGGAGGGCGGCGAACCGAAAGCCATCGGCGAAGCGTTCGTCAGCCAGTTCACGCGGTACTCGCGTTGTGCGTCGACGTTCGCGCGTGAGGCCGTGCAGCGGGCGCACGGCGTGAGCTTGCAGGAAGGCCTGCAAATCGAAGCCGATTTGTCGACGCTCGCGTATCGCACGCAGGATGCCGCCGAAGGTATGCGCGCGTTCGTCGAAAAGCGTGCGCCCCAATTCAAGGACGCTTGATATGACGCAGGAAAGCAAGATTCGCGGATGTGTGATGGTGACCGGCGCGAGCCGCGGCATCGGCGCGGCGATCGCCGAAGAACTCGCGGTGAGCGGCTATTCGGTAGGCTGTCTGTCGCGAACCGGCGGCGCGCCGCAGCGCGAGAACGTATCAGACGAGGTGCGCGCGCGCTGGATGCCGATCCGATGCGACATCAACGACGCAGCGGCGCTCGCCGTAGCGTTCGAAACGTTGACGCGGGAAGCCAGGGCGCCGCTCGTCGGCCTCGTGAACAACGCGGGCATTCATCTGGAAGGGCCGTCTGAAAAATTCGCGCTGCAGGATTTCGATCGCGTGATGTCCACCAACGCGACCGCGCTGCTGGCCGCGAGCCAGGCAGCGTTTCCGTATCTGCGCGAGGCGGGCAAAAGCGTCGTCGTCAATATCGGTTCGTTCTTCGACAAGCTAGGCGTGAAGCGCAACGTCGCCTATTGCGCGTCGAAAGCGGCGGTGGGCGCCATTACGCGTTGTCTTGCGGCCGAATGGGCGAGGCACGGAATTCGCGTGATAAACGTCGCGCCGGGTTACATCGTTACCGACCTCAATCGCGAAGAGATGAACGGCGATGCGCTGCGCGCGTTCCTCGAAAAGCGCATTCCGTTACGCGCGCCGGGCGAGGCGCAAGACGTGGCGCACGTGGTGGCGTCGATGTTCGGGCCGGCGGGCGCTTTCATGACGGGCGAAACGCTGTACGTGGACGGCGGTCAGGGTATGGCGCTCTAACGGAGCGCCGAAAAAAAGTAAGGACACGAAGATGAATGTACTCGAACGAATCGAAGCGCGCATCAAGCTGAACGACGAAGAACGCATGGTGCTGGACAGCGTGAAGAAGCTTTGCGCCGAACAGATCATGCCGCGCGCGGCCGATTACGATCGCACGGGCGAGTTCCCCTGGGATAACGTGAAGGCCATCAACGAACTCGGCCTCAATGCGATGTTCGTGCCCGAGGAGTACGGCGGCGTGCCGATGTCATTTACGTGTTATGCCGCATGCGTGAAGGAAATTACAAAAGCGTGCGCATCGACCGGCATTATTTGGGCGACCAATTTTCATGCGGCAAAGCCGATCGTCGCGTACGGCGGGAACGATCTTAAAGAGACGTTTTTGCCGCGCGTGGCGCAGGGCGCGCTCGTCGCGCTTGCGATCACCGAGCCGAATGCCGGATCGGACGCCACCGGCATGCAAACCGCTTTCAGGGAAGACGGTGATCACATCGTCATCAACGGCTCGAAGACTTTCATTACCAACGGCGACGTCGCGGATATCTATCTGCTGTTCGGCAAATGGGCGGGTATCGACGATCCGAAGAAAGCCATCTCGGTACTCGTGCTGGAGAAAGGCACGCCTGGTCTCTCCGTCGTCGGCACGGAGCACAAGATGGGTACGCGGGCATCCGGCACGGCCACGCTCGCGTTCGAAAACTGCCGGGTGCCGCGCGGCAATCTGATGGGAGAAGCGGGGGCAGGGCTCAAGATTCTGCTTGGCTCGTTGAACCGCTCGCGTCCCAGCGTCGCTGCACATGCGCTCGGCATCGCGCGCGCCGCGTTCGACGATGCCGTGGCGTACATCAACGAACGCAAGCAGTCGGGCAAGAAGATCATCGAGTTTCAGGGTATCCAGTTCATGCTCGCCGATATGGCTGCCGAACTCGCCTTGTGCGACGCGTGGCTATGGCGCGTGGCGGAAATGGTCGACGCGGGCGATCCGGACTTCGGCATTGAAGCGTCGATGCTCAAGCTGCGCGCGTCGGACGCGGCCATGCGCATCACCACCGATGCGGTGCAACTGTTCGGCGGTTACGGCTATTGCTCGGACTACCGCGTGGAGCGCCTGATGCGCGACGCGAAGATCACGCAGATCTGGGAAGGAACGAATCAGGTGCACCGCCAGTTGATCGGGCGGAGCTTCATTCAGAAATAACAGGAGACGGATGTGAGCGAAATTAAAACGGTCGGCGTGGCGGGCGCGGGCACGATGGGCAGCGGCATCGCTATCGTAGCGGCGCGCGCGGGTTTCAGAACGAAGGTGTTCGATACGCGTCAGGACGCGCTGGATCGCGCGCGCAAGCAGACCGAGGGTTTCCTGAACAAATCCGCGCAGCGCGGCAAGATTCCGGCGGATGCGGTGTCCGGCATCATGTCGCGCTGGGAAGGCACGACGAAGCTCGATGATATGGCCGACTGCGACATCGTGATCGAAGCGGTGTTCGAAGACCTCGGCGTGAAGCACGATCTGTTCGGCAAACTCAACGAGATCTGCGGCAAGGACGCGCTGTTCGCCTCGAATACGTCGACGATTTCCATCACGGAAATCGCAGGCGGCTCGGGTCGCGACGATCGCGTAGTCGGCATGCATTTCTGTCTGCCAGCGCAGTTGATGAAGTTGATCGAGATGTCGCCCGGCATGAATACGAGCGAGGCGACCTTCAAAAAAGCATGGGACTTCGCGCTCGCGCTCGGCCAGAAGCCGGTGAAGACGCAAGACACGCCGGGTTTCATCCTCAACTATTTCCTGATCCCGTTTAACAACGACGCGATCCGCCTCGTCGAGCAGGGTGTGGCGGACGCAAAAAACATCGATCTCGCCATCAAGACCGCGCTCGGTTATCCGATGGGACCGCTCGAACTGCTGGATTTGATCGGCATGGACACGCAGCGGCTGCTGTGCGAAGCCATGCACGGCTTAACTCACGAGCCTCGCGCTGCGTGTCCTCCGCTCGTGCGCCGCATGATCGCGGCGGGGCGACTAGGCAAGAAGAGCGGGATCGGCTTCCATCAGTACGACGACAACAAGATGTACGGAGCATGACAATGGCACAGTCCTACAAGATCATCGTTACGGGCGAAAGCCGTTCGTTCGCGGAAGGCCATACGTTCGTCGATCGGGCGTCGAGCGACGCGAGCGCGTGCGTCTACGTGGGGGCAGGCGCAGGCCGTCGTTTCGCGCATGACAAGGCTTCGTTGGCCGGTGTGCCGTTCGTGCTGGTCGAGCTCGGCACCGAATGCCTCGGCGCGTATCTGGACGAAGGCGAAGCCGCCAACGTCTTCGGCTTTGCGCGATTTCGTCTCGGCCATGCCGCGCCGAGCAATCTGATCGAACTCGTGCGGCCCGCCGGCACCGGCGACGAAGCGCTTGCGGCCGCGAAGGACGCATTCGCGTCGGCGGGCCTGGTGGTCGCCGTATGCGGGGATTTCCCGGGCCGCATTGTCGACCGGCTTGCCCGACCGTACTACAACGCCGCGCTGCGCCGTCTCGACGAAAAGCTGGCTAGTGCGGCGGATCTCGACAAAACGCTATGCCTCGGCCTCGGGTATCCGGAAGGGCCGATCGCGCTGCTCGAGCGCAGCGGGCTAGCGCACCACTACGGCGTTACGAAAGCGCTGTACGAATCCCTCGGCGATCCGGCCTATGCGCCCGCGCGCCGTGCGACGAACGCCGCCGCGCGTGCGGCGCTTAAAGACGACTGAACATACCGTGTGTGTTCAACGGACAGTCAGTCCGTACCGAAGACACTCGCGAGATCGGATATAACGGGGACGAAGCGCGGTAGCGGGATCGGCGGAGATGGCGGGCCGCCTTCATGTTGGCATGGCTATTGCCTTATGAAGACGGTTCGAGCAGAACGTCGATGGGTAAATCGCTGCGCTTCAATTCTTTATGTTTCGGAATGCTTATTTTATGGATGTAAAAGGCCAAACAGATATGCGTAGCTATCGAGTGCATGAGCATGGCGATCCGTCTTCGATGCTGATCGAGGATATTCCCGGCGTGAAGCCGGAAGCGGGGCAGATAGCTGTCGATGTTCATGCCGCCGGCATCAACTTTCCGGATGTGCTCGTCGTGTCGGGCGCGTATCAACTGTTGCCTGCGCGGCCTTTCACGCCGGGCAAGGATTTCGCCGGCGTGGTGCGCGAAGTGGGCGAGGGCGTGACTGGGTATGCGCCCGGCGATCGCATCATGTCGCAGATCGAGTACGGCGCGCTCGCACACGAAGCCATCACCACGCCGTCGCAATCGTTTCGGATTCCGGACGGAATGAGTTTCGAGGAAGCCGCCGCAATGGGGCTCGTGTATCAGACCGCGTGGTTCGCGCTGATGGAGCGCGGACAGTACAAGCCGGGCGAAACTGTGCTGATCGGCGGAGCCTCGGGCGGCGTGGGTCTGGCCGCCGTGCAGATCGCGGTGGGCCACGGCGCGACCGTGATCGCCGCCGTGCGCAACGACGCGGAAGCGAAGGTGGTGCGCGAATCGGGCGCGCGTTACGTGATCGATCTGTCCGGCGGCAATCTGCGCGAAAGCGTGCGCGAGCAGGTTCACGCGGTGACGGGCGGCCACGGCGCGGACGTCGTGCTCGATCCGCTCGGCGGCGACTTCTTTGCGGGCGCATTACGCACCACGGCGTGGTGCGGGCGCGTCGTCGTGATTGGTTTTGCGGCGGGCGAGATTCCCTCGCAGAAGGTGAATTATCTGCTGCTGAAGAACATCGCCGTAGCAGGGCTGCAATGGAGCGACTACCGCGATCGCACGCCGGAGAAAGTGAAGGCCGCGCAGGAAGATCTGTTTCGGCTGTGGCGCGAAGGTCACGTGCGGCCGGTGGTGATGCGCGCGTTCGCCTTCGATGAAGCGGCGGAGGCCATGCGTCTGGTGCGCGACGGGCTGGTGCGCGGCAAGGTCGTGGTGAAAATGGACCGCTAAGTGTCGATACGCGACGAACGAACCAGAACACGGAGACATGAATGCGTTCCAATTTGCTGACCTTGCATGATCCAGCGCTCGCGCGTGAATTTTACGCAAACGGGCAATGGCGCGACGACACGTTGTATACGATTGCGCGCCGCCATGCGCGCGATTATCCTGGCCGCTTCGCGTTGCGCGATGCGCATCTCCGCCTGACCTGGAAGGACCTGGTGTGCTGGGCCGACGCGCTTGGCGCCGAACTGCACGACGCGGGCCTGCGTACCGGCGATCGCGTCGCCGCATGGCTGCCGAATCGTGTGGAATCCGCGGTACTGCTGCTGGCTTGCTCGCGCGAAGGCTTTGTGTGCACGCTATCGCTGCATCAGAACCATACTGTCGATGAAGTCATGACGCTGCTCGAACGGTGCGCGGTATCGGCATTCGTCGGCTTGCCCGGTTATGGCTCGGACTCGGACGTGAAGAACATTTTCGCTCTGCTCGGGTCGCTTGCGAGCATGAAGCGCGTGTACGCGTTGGCGAATCAAGCGCAAGCGCGGGATAGCCATGCATTTCCGGCACTGCCGCCCGATTTCTCCGCACGCCCGATCAATGACAACCCGGACAAGGTGACGTATCTCGCATTCACCTCGGGCACTACCGGTGCGCCGAAAGCATTGATGCACAGCGACAACACGCTGCTCGCCAACGGCCGCGCGATGGTTGACGATTGGACGCATACGCGCGACCTCGTCATCTATTGCCTGGGGCCGTTGAGCCACCATCTCGCGACCATCGGCCTCGAACAAACGCTGGTGACGGGCTGCGAGCTGGTCGTCAACGATCTTTCGAAAGGCGAGAAGCCGTTCGATCGCATCGTCGCGTGCGAAGCCGATTATGTGATGGGCGTGCCTACGCATGCGATCGACATCCTGCGAGAAATGGAATCGCGCAAACTCGACAAACTCGGCAACGTGAAGACGTTCTATATGTCCGGCGCGGCGATCCCTGCCGAACTGGCGCGCCGGCTCGTGGAGCGCGGGATCACGCCACAGAATACCTACGGCATGACCGAAAACGGCTCGCATACCACGACGTTGCCCACCGACGATCTCGATACGATGATCGAGACGGTCGGCCAGACGTGCGGACGCGGCAATCCTTGCTACGAGCTGCGCGTATTCCGTACCGACGACCGCGACGTCGAAGCCGCGCCTGGCGAAATCGGCGAGATAGGCGGACGCGGCGCGTCGCTGATGCTCGGCTACTTCGGTAACCATGCGGCCACCCAGGCGTCGTTCAATGCGCAGGGGTGGTTCATGAGCGGCGACCTGGGGCGCTTCAACGAACAAGGCAATCTGCAGATCGCAGGACGTTCGAAGGATCTGATTATTCGTGGCGGCCACAATATCTATCCGGCCGAAATAGAAGGTCTCGCGCTGACGCATGAAATGGTGGTGAAGGTTGCCGCGTTTCCGGTCGTCGACGAACGCCTTGGCGAAAAAGTATGTCTCGGCATCATCGGCGTGCCGGGCGCGACGGTGGATGCTTACGAGATGCTGGAACATCTGTTCGACGCAGGCCTTTCGAAGTACGACATGCCGGAATACTTTGTCAGCGTCGAGCAATTTCCGATGACGGCGAGCGGCAAGATCCTCAAGCGCGAATTGTCCGTGCAAGTGCGCGAAGGGCGGCTCGCCGTGCAGCCGGTGCGCTGGACCGGACGGCGCGCGGAGTCGCCGGCATGAGCGGCTCGTTCCGTCAATCGCCTGCCTCGCTCGTCGACATGCGCGGCAAGGTGGCGCTCGTGAGCGGTGCAGCATCGGGCATTGGTCGTGCGCAGGTCGAGTTGTTCGTCGCGGCGGGGGCGCGCGTGGTCGCCGTGGATATCGACGCCGACGGCCTCGGCAGCCTAAAGGAAGCGTGCCCCGCGCGCGATGCGCTGCTATGCGTGCGCACCGACCTTACCGATACGCAGCAGATTACGCACGCCGTCGCGCAAGGTCTCAACGCATTCGGCGCGATCGACATTCTGTGCAACACGGCCGGTTGTCTCGACGGTTGGGCGCGCACGCTCGATACGCCCGAAGCGCTATGGGACCGCGTGTTCGACATCAACGTGAAAGGCATGATGCGGCTCACCAACGCGTTGCTGCCCGGCATGCTGGAACGCGGCGCGGGAATCGTCGTGAACATGGCCTCGGTCGCGGCCTTCAAGGCGGGCGGTGGCGGAGCCGCCTACACGTCGAGCAAGCACGCGGTGATTGGCTATACGCGCCAGCTTGCCGCCGACTACGGACGGCGCGGCATTCGCGCCAACGCGGTGTGCCCCGGCATGATCGAAACGGCGATGACGCGCAACGTGCTCGAAGACGAGGACTCGGCGCTCGTCAAGACCTTGAAACGCGTCCCGGCGGGCCGGCTTGGCCGTGCCGCGGACATCGCGTACGTGTCGCTCTTTCTGAGCGGACCGGGCGCGGAATTCATCCACGGTGCGGCCATCGTTGTCGATGGCGGGCTGCTGGTCAAGTAGATGCAAGCGAAGCTGTTCAAGCTCGATATGACAGGTTGACAAGGGCGCCCGGCACGCGGCTACGCGTGTGCCGTTCGCAACATAAAACGGAGACAGAGATGGACCAGACACGCAAGCTTTTGGGGCGCGCCGGCATGATGAAGGTCGCGGGCGCCAGCTTTATCGGCACACTCATCGAGTATTTCGACTTCTTTCTATTCGGCACGGCGGCGGCGCTCGTATTCAACAAGATCTTCTTTCCGAACCTGACGCCGGTAACGGGTACGCTCGCGTCGTTCGCGGCGTTCGGCGCGGCGTTCGTTGCACGGCCGCTCGGCGGCATGGTGTTCGGTCACTTCGGCGATCGCATCGGGCGCAAGACCATGTTGGTGTTGAGCCTTTCGATCGTGGGCGTCTCCACGGCGGCGGTCGGTCTTTTGCCGACTTATGCGCAAGTGGGGTTGTGGGCGCCGTGCCTGCTGGTGTTCTTCCGTCTGATGCAGGGCATTGCGATCGGCGGCGAATGGAGCGGCGCGGTGTTGATGGCCGTCGAGCACGCGCCGTCGGGCAAGCGCGCCTTCTACGGCAGTTGGCCGCAGTGCGGCATTCCAGCCGGACTGGTGCTCGCGACCGCGTCGTTCTATCTCGTGCAGAAGCTGCCGCCCGATCAGATGATGAGCTGGGGCTGGCGTGCGCCGTTCGTGGGCAGCGCGATTCTGGTGTTGCTGGGCTTGTGGATTCGTTTGAAGATCCAGGAAACACCGGCCTTCGAGCAGGTGAAGGAGCGCAAGCAGGAAGCACGCTTTCCCGCCGGCGAAGTGCTGACGAAGGCGTTTCCCGCCGTGCTGAAGACGGTCTTCGCCATCGCCGCGCCGAACATTCTGTTCTATCTCGCGACGGTGTTTATCCTGAGCTACGGCACGCAAAGCGTGGGCATCAAGCGTGAAGTGCTGCTCGGCGCGATCTGTGCAGCGTCTTTCGTGCAGATTTTCACGATCCCGATGTTTGCGATGTGCGCGGACCGCTTCGGGCGTCGCCCGGTGCTGCTTGCCGGTTCCATTGGCATCGTGCTGGGGGCGTTCCCGTTTTTCTGGTTGCTCGATACCGGCAATACCGCGTGCGTGTTTCTCGCATTGATGCTGGCGCTGCCGATCCTCCATGCCAGCACCTATAGCCCGATTGCGAGCTTCATGCCCGAGCAGTTCGAAACGCGCCTGCGCTATACCGGCTCGGCGTTCGGCTATCAGGTGGGTGGCCTGACGTCGAGCGGGCCGGTGCCGTTTATCGCGGCGGGCCTGTTCGCCTGGGCGGGCGCATCGTGGCCGCTCTCGCTGTACATCATGGCGGGCGGCGTGCTGTCGGTGATCGCCGTCGCGTCGGCGCGCGAAACATACAAGGATTCGATTGAGAGAGTGGATGGCCACGTTCAGCACAACGAAGACGAGGATGCCGCTCTGCCGGCGCATGCGCCGGTTCACGTCAACCGCTAAAAGACACATTCGACATGCCGATCGATTATGCGACGCTGAAAGCATGGCCGTTCACGGACGTCCGTCAGCACTACACTCCGCGCGACACGATTCTGTACGCGCTCGGCGTGGGCGCGGGGCGGGGTTGCGATGCGCCGGATTCGGCCGCCTTGCGCTACGTGTATGAGGAAGCGCTGCGCGCGATCCCCGCCATGGCTGTCGTGCTTGGCTACCCCGGCTTCTGGCTGCGGGATCCGGCAAGCGGCATCGATTGGCGCGCGGTTCTGCATGTCGAGCAGGATGTCGTGCTGCATCGGCCGTTGGCGAGTAGCGGAACGGTGATCGGGCGGAATCGCGTGGAGGAGGTCTACGATCGCGGGCCGGGGCGCGGTGCGGTGATGATCACGTGCCGAGAGCTCGTCGATGCCGATAGCGACGCGCCGATCGCTTCCCTTCGGTGTACGGAGTTTTGCCGTGGCGAAGGCGGTTTCGGCGGCCCGCCGCCGCTTCCGCGCCAACTCGATACGATGCCGTCACGCAGCCCGGACGACGAATTGACGCTGCACGTGGACGAGCGCGCAGCACTGATCTACCGCCTGTGCGGCGACGACAACCCTTTGCATGTCGATGCAGCGGTGGCGCGCTCGGTTGGATTGGATCGGCCGATCCTGCACGGTTTGTGCACCTTCGGCATGGCGACCTATGCGCTGATGCGCTGCCTGTTTCCCGACGATACGGGGACCGTTCGGCGTATCAAGACCCGCTTGACGTCGCCCGTCTTTCCGGGCGAACGGCTGTGTGTCGACGTGTGGCGCGAAGGCGAAGGCGACGCGCGCTTTCGCGTGCGCGCACCGGAGCGCGGCGTAATCGTCATGGATAGCGGCCTGTTTGTCTACGAACCCGCATTTTCGAATACATGACGCATTCTTCCATTCAGCGCGACATACAAGGCCAGGTACTGATCCTGACGATCCACCGGCCCGCCGTTCGCAATGCGCTCGACGTCGAAACGCATCACGCGCTTGCGGCCGAATTCGACCGCTTCGAGGCAGACGGCGCTTTGCGCGTCGCGATCGTCACGGGCAGCGGCACGCAGGCATTCTGCGCGGGCAGCGATATCAAGGACGATCTCGATCCGGCGAGCAAACCGGTCACCGGCTTCGCGGGATTGAGCCGCCGCTTCTCGTTACAGAAGCCTGTTATCGCGGCGGTCAACGGCTTGGCGCTCGGCGGTGGCGTCGAGATACTGCTTGCGTGCGACATCGCCGTGGCGGTGGAGTCGGCGCGATTCGCGCTGCCCGAGCCGCGCGTCGGGCTGGCTGCGATCGAAGGCGGCATACAACGCCTCGCGCAGCATATTCCTTACAAATTCGCGATGCAGATGCTGCTCACGGGCGAATCGATCGACGCCGCCACGGCGTTGCGCTTTGGCCTCGTCAACGAGGTCGTTCCGCGCGAAGGTCTGATGGACGCCGCGTTGAACTACGCGCGAGCCATGCTGAAAAATTCGCCGCTCGCCGTCGAAACGACCAAACGCGTGGTTATGGACGGCATGAAGCGCGCAGGTACGGCCGATCCTTCGTTATGGCAGCACCCGGCGGTTGATTCGCTATGGGCAAGCCATGACGCGAAGGAGGGCATCGCGGCGTTTGCCGAGAAGCGCTCGCCGGTTTGGCAGCGCTGACATCGACGCTTTCTTTCATGACTTTCGGCACGATCTATATGACTTATCTTCAAGAACCCGTTCGCAAGCGCATGACGATTTCCGTGCTGCAAAGCATGCGGGAAAACGGCGAAAAAATTGCGATGCTGACGTGCTACGACGCGAGTTTCGCCGCGATGCTGGACCGCTGCAACGTTGACGCGATACTGGTCGGCGATTCGCTCGGCAATGTCTGCCAGGGCCACGCCACCACGCTGCCGGTGACGGTGGAGCAGATGATTTACCACACGGAATGCGTGGCGCGCGGCATTCGCAGTACGTTCGTCGTTGCGGATCTGCCGTTCTCGTCCTACGCAACCCCCGACGACGCATTTCGCAACGCGGCCCGGCTGATGCAGGCCGGCGCGCATATGGTGAAGCTGGAGGGCGGGGCATGGCTCGCGCCGACGGTCGCTTTTCTGGTCGAGCGCGGTATTCCCGTCTGCGCGCATATCGGTCTCACGCCGCAGTCCGTCCATGCGCTCGGCGGATTTCGCGTGCAGGGAAAGACGGACGGTGCGGCGCGGCAACTTATCGAGGACGCGTTGGCGTTGGAAGCCGCGGGTTGCGCGCTGCTCGTGATGGAAGCGATTCCCGCTGCGCTTGCTGACGACGTGACGCAACGCGTTGCGATTCCCACTATCGGCATTGGCGCGGGGCCGGGCTGTTCCGGGCAGGTACTGGTGTTATACGATGCGATTGGCGTGTTTCCGGGGCGCAAGGCGAAGTTCGTCAAGAATTTCATGGAAGCGCGCAATTCGATCGACGAAGCGATCGCTTCTTACGTCGACGAAGTGAAGAGCGGCGCATTCCCTGCGCCCGAGCATACCTTTCCCGCATAAGGATGCAGGACTAGCCATGACATCCGGCGACGCCTTCGGCGATACCGGTCAGAACCGCGTACGCCCGGAGATCACGAGACACCCGCGCTACACTGGCGTTTTCCGCTCCGGAATCCTGCAGTGCCCAAAGTGTCCACGATCCGCGATGTCGCCGAACACGCGAAGGTGTCGAAAGCCACCGTTTCCCGCTATCTGAACGGCAGTCTTACCCTTCCGCCCGAGACCGCCGAACGCATCGACGCGGCGATCGTCGCGCTCAACTACCGCCAGAACAGCCTCGCGCGGCGCCTGAGCCTTGGCAGCAGCGAAACGATCGGGCTCGCGATGCCCGATGTCGCCAACCCGTTCTTCGCTGAAATCGCGGACGAAGTGGAGCTGGCCGCGTCGGAATGCGGCTACGGGCTTTCGCTGTGCATCACGCGCAATCAACTGGAGCGCGAGTCGCTGTATGTCGGCTGGCTCGACACGCAGCATCTCGACGGCCTGATCCTCGTCTCCAACCGTCCCGACGACGGCTCGCTGCGCAACCTGATCGGCACGCGCGGCAATATCGTCATCATCGACGAAGACATCGCCGGCGCCGACGTGCCGAAGGTTTTCGTCGACAACGTCCAGGGCGGCTATCTCGCGACGCAACATCTGCTGGACGCAGGGCATCGGCGCATCGGCCACGTGAGCGGCCCACGCGGGCTTTTCACGGTGCAGGAACGCTGCGAGGGCTACCGGCGCGCGCTGGCGGAGGCCGGCGTCCCGTTCGACGAGGCACTCGTGCGCTTCGGCTCGTACGACCGGCAGTTCGGGGCCTCGGCGCTGGCTGGGCTGCTCGAACTGCCTTCGCCGCCTACGGCGGTCTTCGCGGCGAGCGACTACCTCGTCGTCGGCATGCTCGAAACCTTGCGCGAGCGCGCGATCGGCGTGCCTGCCGATATGTCGATCGTCGGCTTCGACGACATGGAGTTCGCGAGCCTCCTGATGCCGCCAATCTCCACCCTGCGCCAGTCCGCCCGCGATCTCGGGCGCAAGGCGGTCGGCATGCTGGTTGCCCGCCTCGCGGGCGACACCCCCGCCACCGTCGAGCGGCTCCCCGTGCGGCTGATCGAACGCGCTTCCGTCGCGCCGCCGCGCGAGCGCTGAGCGGATCGCCAAAAATTTATTTTTGATGCGGTTGACAGCGTCCGGCTGTCGGCAGTAGTGTTCAGTAAACCGGTTTACAAGCATCCGGTTTGACGGCGTCATTTGCCAGCCTCGGGCGCGCGATCGACTGCGCCTGCTGAAGTTTCACCAACTGAAGCCGGGACGGCCGCAGGGGCGGCGGTTCCGCGCCTTCGGCCTGCCATGAAGGGGAAGTTGATGAGCACAGCCAGGAAGTTTAGCCGGATCCTCACTACCGTCGTTCTCGCGAGCGCCGTCTCGCTGCTGGGGGCAACGGGCGCCGCGCACGCGGCCGGCAAGAAAAAGATCGCCCTCGTCCAGATCAACCAGGAGGCGCTGTTCTTCACGCAGATGGACGATGGCGCGCAGAAGGCGGCGAAGGCGGCCGGCGCCGACCTCGCGATCTTCAACTCCAACAACGATCCGAACGCGCAGAACAACGCGATCGAAACGTACATCCAGCAGAAGGTGGACGCGATTCTCGTCGTCGCGATCGACGTGAACGGCATCAAGCCCGCGATCACGGAGGCGAAGAAAGCCGGCATCCCGGTCGTGACGATCGACGCGATCGTCAACGGCGACAACGATGTGCAGGTGGGCGTGGACAACCGCAAGGTGGGTATCGACATCGGCACCTACACCGCGAACCTCATCAAGAAGTCGCTCGGCGGCAAGGCCCAGGTAGGCGTGGTGGGTGCGCTGAATTCGTACATCCAGAACGTGCGTCTAGACGGCTTCAAGGCGGGTCTCGCCGCCGCTCCCGATGCGAAGATCGTTGCCACCGTCGACGGCCAGAACGTGCAGGACCAGGCGCAGACCGCGGCCGAGAACCTGATCTCCGGCAACCCCGGCGTCCAGATTCTCTACGCGACCGGCGAACCCGCGCTGATCGGTCTGGTTGCGGCGGTGTCGGCCCAGGGCGTGGCCGACCATGTGAAGATCGTCGGCTGGGATCTGAGCGCCCAGGCGATCAAGGGCATCGATCAGGGCTTCGTCACCGCGGTCGTCCAGCAGGACCCCGAAGGCGAGGGCAAGGCAGCCGTCAATGCGGCGCTGAAGCTGATTGCGAAGCAACCGGTGGAGAAGACCATTTCGGTACCGGTGACGATCGTCACGAAGGCCAATGTCGACAAGTACCGCAGCGTGTTCAAGTAACCGGACGAGGCGCCCCGTTGCGGGGCGCGTGGCGTGGAGGAAGCGAGATGAACGATGCAGGCACGGCGGCGCCGCAGCGCGTCCGCATGCGCAATATTGCCAAGCAGTACGGAGCGATCCAGTCGCTGCGCGGCGTCAATCTGGACGTCGCGCCCGGCGAGGTGCTGGGGCTCGTCGGCGACAACGGCGCCGGCAAGTCCACGCTCTCCAAGGTGCTCTCGGGCGCCGTGGTTCCGGACAGCGGCTCGATCGAGATCGACGGCCAGGCGGTCCACTTCAACGATCCGGGCGACGCGCGCGCCCATCGCATCGAGATGGTCTATCAGGATCTCTCGCTGTGCGACACCGTCGACGTGGCCGGCAACCTGTTCCTCGGCCGCGAACCGATGCGCCGCATCTGCGGCGTTCCGGTGCTCGATCACGCGAAGATGCATCGCGACGCGCGCGAAATGCTCGACGGTCTCGGCATCCGTATTCCCGACACCCGGCTCGATGTGGAGAACCTCTCGGGCGGCCAGCGCCAGGCGATCGCGATCTCGCGCGCCGTGTCGTTCGATCCGAAGGTGCTCATCATGGACGAGCCGACCGCCGCACTGGCCGTTGCCGAAGTCGAGGCCGTGCTCGATCTCGTGCGCACGGTCAGCGCGCGCGGCGTCAGCGTGATCCTGATCAGCCACCGGCTGCAGGACCTGTTTCTCGTGTGCGACCGCATTGCGGTGATGTACGAGGGCGAGGCCGTCGCGGACCGCCCGATCGGCGAAACGAACCTGCAGGAAATCGTCGATCTGATCGTCGGCCACAAGTTCACCGCGCGCTCCGCGCGCCCTCTGGCGGAGCACTGACCATGGGTATCACCGTGTCCCACTCTTCTCCCACGCCGGCCGCGCCGCGGCAGTCCCGGCTCGCGCGCCAGTTGGGCCGGCATGCGGGCGTCGCCAGCATCGCGGCCTTCTTCCTCGTCTGCCTCGTCGCGTTCACGCTGTCGACCGACACCTTTCTCACGGCGGGCAACCTGCTGAACGTGCTGCGCCAGAGCGCGCCGCTCCTGATCGTCGCGACCACGATGACGCTCGTGATCACGACGGCCGGCATCGATCTGTCGGTCGGTTCGACGCTCGCCTTCGTCGGCGCGCTCGCGGCGATCGCGCTGCATGCCGGCGTGCCCGATACGCTCGTGCTGATCGGCGGCCTCGTGCTCGGCGGGCTGATCGGCCTCGTCAACGGCTACTTCATCGCGATCGCCGGCATGCCCGCGTTCATCGTGACGCTCGGCACGCTGTCGATCGTGCGCGGCGCGGCGCTGCTGATCACCCAAGGCTATTCGGTGCCCGTGGACAGCAACGGCTGGTTCGTCGATCTGGGCCGCGAATGGCTGCTGGGCCTCCCGCTGCCCGCGGTGATTGCGGTCGCGACGCTGGTGGCCGGCTGGGCCGTGCTGCGTCACACGCGCTTCGGGCGCTACATCACCGGCATCGGCACCAACGCGGAAGGCGTGCGCCGCGCGGGGGTGGACGTGCGCCGCGTGATCGTCAAAGTGTACGTATTGAGCGGCGCCTCGGCGGGGCTGGCCGGCCTCATCACGACGGCACGCCTTGGCAGCGGGTCGTCGAACCAGGGCGTGGGCTTCGAGCTCGCGGTGATCGCGGCGGTCGTGCTGGGGAGTACGAACCTGTTCGGCGGGCGCGGCACCATACTCGGCACGCTGCTCGGCGCGCTCACGATCGCCGTGCTCGGCAACGGGTTGATTCTCGTGCACGTTTCGCCGTTCTACACGCAGATCATCCAGGGGGCGATCATGCTGTTCGCGATCTGGATGAACACGCGCATTTTCTCGCCGCAGCGCCGGCGCAAGGGCTGAGCGATGACGCGATCGAAACTTTCGTTCGGGCACGTCGATCCGCTGCCGGTGGGTGTCGACAGCGGCCAGGTGATGACGGTGCTGGGCCCCATTCCCGTCGCGCAGATGGGCGTCACGCTGATGCACGAGCACATCCTGATCGACGCCTCGGGCAAGTGGGTCGCGCCCGCGTGCTGCAGCCAGCGGCATATCGGCGAGCAGAAGGTGCATATCGGGATTCTCGGCGCGTTGCGCATGAATCCGCTGATGAACCGCGACAACTGCCAGTTGTTCGACGCCGACCTCGCCGCCGAGGAGTTGATGAAATTCCGCGATCTGGGCGGGCAGACGGTGGTCGATCCCACCAATCTCGGCATCGGCCGCGATCCGCTCGCGCTGCAGCGCATCGCGCGCCGCACGGGCCTGAACATCGTAATGTCGACCGGCTTCTATCTGGAGCCGTCGCATCCGGCCTGGGTGCGCGAGCGGGACGCCGACGCGCTTGCGGAGCAATTGATCTACGAAGTGGGCGGGGCCGGGCAGAAGCCCGAGGTGATCGCCGGGCTGATCGGCGAGATCGGCGTTTCGGCGGCGTTCACGGCCGAGGAGGAGAAGTCGCTGCGCGCGGCCGCGCGCGCGAGCGCGGCGACGCGGGTGCCGTTGTCCGTGCATCTGCCGGGCTGGGTGCGGCACGGGCACCGTGTGCTCGACATCGTGGAGCGGGAAGGCGCCGACCTCTCGCATACGGTGCTGTGCCACATGAACCCGAGCCATGCGGACGTGGCCTATCAGCACGCGCTAGCGCGGCGCGGGGCATGGCTCGAGTACGACATGATCGGCATGGACTACTACTACGCGGACGAAGATGCGCAGTCGCCTTCCGACGAAGAGAACGCGCGCGCCATCCGCGCGCTGATCGACGCCGGCTTCATCGGCCGCCTGCTGCTGTCGCAGGACGTGTTCCTCAAGATGATGCTCACGCGCTACGGCGGCTACGGCTATGGCTACCTCCTCGAGCACTTCGTGCCACGGCTGCGGCGCCACGGCGTAACCGACGCGCAGATCGAAACGCTGCTCGTGACGAATCCCGCCCGGGTGTTTTCGCGCGACCGTCCAGGTTGACGCGACGCCGGGGTTGACGGCGCACCCGCGCCATTCATCGAGATGCAATCACGCAGGTGCCGACGGCAAACGCGCCGCGGGCCTGCGTCCAAAGGAGATGCGAATGAAGAAAACCGTCCTGCTCGCCGGCGAATCCTGGACCAGCACGGCAACTCACGTCAAAGGCTTCGATCAGTTCGCCTCAGTGACGTATCACACGGGCTCGCAGCAGTTCCTCGCACTCTTCGAGGATTCCGGCTACGCGGTCACGCATATGCCGAGCCACGACGCGCAGACGCTGTTTCCGTCGACACTCGAAGGACTGCAGGCCTATGACGCGATCATCCTGTCCGATATCGGCGCGAACACGCTGCTGCTGCATCCGGACACGTGGGCGCAGAGCCGGCGCACGCCGAACCGCCTGAAGCTCCTGCGCGACTACGTGCAGGCCGGCGGCGGGCTCATGATGATCGGCGGCTACCTGAGTTTCCAGGGCATCAACGGCAGCGCGCGGTTTCGCAATACCCCTGTCGAAGCGGTGCTGCCCGTGCGCTGTCTGCCGTGGGACGACCGCGTCGAGGTGCCCGAAGGCTTCACGCCCGAGATCGTGGCGCAGCACCCCGTGATCGAAGGGCTCGGCGCCCACTGGCCGCATCTGCTCGGCTACAACGAAGTGGAAATCAAGCCCGATGCCACGCTGATCGCGACGGTGCCGGAGACCGGCCATCCGCTGCTCGCCGCGGGTCAGTACGGCGCGGGACGCACGCTCGCCTGGACGAGCGACATGTCCGTGCACTGGCTGCCGCCCGAGTTTTCCGCATGGGAAGGCTATGCGCGGCTGTGGCGCAACTGCCTCGACTGGCTGACGCCGGACACCGCGGGCTCTCGCAACAAGGCGGCGCAATGAGCCGGTCACGGCACGCGAGATTCGCTCATGACCGCCATTGATCCCGTCGTGCTGACGCGGGAGCTCGTCGCGTTCGAGTCGGTCAATCCGCCCGGCGACGAGGAAGCCTGCGCCCGCCATCTGGCCGGCGTACTGCGGGGGCTGGGGTTCGACGTGAGCCTGCATGCGTTCGGCGCCCGGCGCCTGAACCTGGTGGCGCGGCTGGCGGGCGACGCCGAAGGGCTGCCGCTCGGCTTCACCGGACATCTCGACGTGGTCCCGCTGGGCGCGGCGGCGTGGGAGCACGATCCGTTCGCGGGCGAAATCGCGGGCGGACGGCTGTACGGGCGCGGCACGAGCGACATGAAGGCGGGCATTGCCGCCTTCGTCGCCGCGTGTGCGGGCTCGCTCGATACGCTGCGGCGCGGGACGGGCGTGCACCTGATCCTCACGGGAGGCGAGGAGACTGGCTGCGACGGCGCCGAGGCGCTGCGTGCCGAGGGCGCCGGGTGGCTGCCGCCGCTCGGCGCGCTGATCGTCGGCGAGCCAACCGCCAACCGCGTTCTGCTGGGACACAAGGGCGCGCTGTGGCTCAGAGGCGTGGCGCACGGCGTGACCGCGCACGGCGCGATGCCCGAGCGCGGCGTCAACGCGATCCGCGTCGCCGCCGAGGCGCTCGCGAAGCTCTGGGATTTCAGCGTGGGCCCCGCGCACGAAGCGATGGGGGCGCCCACGCTGAACGTCGGCACGATCCACGGCGGCCTCAACGTGAACTCCGTTCCCGACCGCACCGAGTTCACGATCGATATGCGGACCGTGCCCGGCATCGATCACGCCTGCCTCGCGAGGGAGTTGCACGGTCGCCTCGCGCCGGTCGAACTGTCGCCGGTCATCGATCTGCCGCCGGTCTATTCCGAACCGTCGGACAACTGGATCGCGCGCGTGCTCGAACTCGCCCGGCCGTTCGACGAGATGCCGGCCGCCCCGCGCACGGCGCGCTATTTCACCGACGCGGCCGTGCTGAAGCCCGCCACGGCATGGCCGCCCACCGTTCTGCTGGGTCCGGGCGAGCCGGAGCTCGCGCACAAGACCGACGAGTACTGCCGCATCGACCGCATCCATGCCGCGGTCGATCTGTACCGCGTCATCCTCGACGACTGGGCGGCGCGCGGCCCATGACGAACGGCACTGGAGCGCGCGGCGGCGCGGGGGTCTGCGTGATCGGCAACGCGGCGATCGACATGACGTTGCGCGTCGCCGCGCTGCCGCAGCCGGGCGAGACCTCGCTCGCGCTCGACAGCACGCTCGACTTCGGCGGCAAGGGCGCGAACCAGGCGGTGATCGCGGCACGCGCCGGCGCGGCGGTTACGCTGCTGGCCGCCGTCGGCTGCGACGCGGAGGGCGCGCGGATCATCGCGATGCTCGAGCGCGAACACGTCGACACGCGCTACGTCGTGCAGCTCGACTGCGCGACCGACCTTTCGGTGGTCACCGTCGATGCGTGCGGCGAAAACACCATCGTGACCCGCAGCGACGCCGCGAACCGCTACGCGCCCGACGAGGACGCTCTCGATGCTTCGAGCCGCGTGGGCGACTGGATCGTGCTGCAGGGCAATCTGTCGCGTGCCGTGACCGCCGCGCTCCTGCGGCACGCCCGGCGGGGCGGGCGCAGGACACTGCTGAACCCCGGTCCTGCGCAGTACGACTGCCGTGCGCTGCTACCCGACGTCGATGTGCTGGTGGTCAACCGCGTCGAAGCGGCGGCGCTGTCCGGGCTGACCGATTCGCATCGCGCGGCGCAGGCGCTGCGGCGCGCCGGCGCGGCAAACGTGCTCGTCACCCTGGGGGCCGAGGGCATCATCTGGTGCCATGGCGACGGTGAGCCGGTCGATGTGCCGACGCTCCGGGCGGTGGCGGCGGTCGACACAGTGGGTGCCGGAGATGCGCTGTGCGGCATGCTTGCCGCGGCGCTCGCACGCGGCCTTTCGGTCGGCGATGCGCTGCCCGATGCGATGGCCGTAGCCGCGTACGTGGTGAGCCGCCGCGGCACGCAAGCCAGTTTCCCGGGCCGCGAGCTCATGAGCGAGCTGGCCACGTTTATTCGAACCCGTTGAGAGGGAATTTCCATGAGCACGCAGCAGGTAGTGGGGCGAGGCCGCACCGACAGTCTCGAACGGATTTTCGGGCGCTCGCGCGGCGTGGTGATCGGCGTCATTCATTGCCCTGCCTTTCCTGGCGCGCCGCGCTACGACGGGCGAGCGAGCGAGGTGCTTTACGAAGCGGCGCTTGCCGACGCGCGCGCCTATGCGCAGGGCGGCGTAGACGGCCTCATCGTTGAGAATCACGGCGACGTGCCGTTCTCGAAGCCCGACGACATCGGCCACGAGACCTCCGCGTTCATGGCCGTGGCGGCGGACCGGATCGGGCGCGAAACCGGTCTGCCCGTCGGCATCAACGTGCTTGCGAATGCGTCGATACCGGCCCTCGCGATTGCGGCTGCCAGCGGCGCGGCATTCGTGCGGGTCAATCAGTGGGCGAATGCGTACGTGGCCAACGAAGGCTTGATCGAGGGGGAGGCGGCGCGGGCGCTGCGCTATCGCGCGCAGCTTCGGGCCGACGGGATCCGCGTGTTCGCGGATGCCCACGTGAAGCATGGTGCGCATGCGATCGTCGCGGACCGGGCGCTCGAGGAGCTTGTGCGCGATGTCGAGTTTTTCGATGCGGATGCGATTATCGCCACTGGCCAGCGTACGGGGGATGCGGCCAGCGTCGAGTATCTGCGGCAGATTCGTGCGGCGACCCGTTTGCCGTTGCTGGTGGGCAGCGGTTGCACGGAGCACAACGTGGCGGAGATTTTATCGGTGGTCGATGCGGTGATCGTCGCGAGTTCGCTGAAGGTGGGAGGCGTGTGGTGGAATCCTGTCGATGAGGACAAGGTTCGGCAGTTTGTGCTGGCGGCGAGAGGAGGATGAGGGCCGGACAGAGCAACTTACCGACGCTCACGTCCTTGCCGTCATGCGGAACGAGCACCCCCAACCACGCGAAGTGTCGCGCAGCTATTCCCCGGCGGTCAGTTCGACTCGCTTGCGCAATTCCTTGGGCGCCTCCCAACCTAGCTGTATGGAAATCGAGAGCGCTTCTTCCTGCAACATGACTGCCCACTCTTGCAGGCGTTCGTCGGTGACACGCGGGCTCGGTCCGGACAGTCCAATTGCCGCCGCGACTGACCCATCGTGCTTGAAGATCGGAACGGCCAAACAACGCACGCCTACGCTGAATTCTTCATCGTCGTAGGCGACCCGGTGGGACGCGATCTGCTCCAGATCCCTTCCTACTGCCCTCGCGTCGGTGAGTGTGCGGCGCGTGAACGATTCCAGATGCAGGGTTCCAAGGAGTGACTGCCGTGCGGCCTCCGGCTGGAATGCGAGCAAGATCTTTCCAAGCGCGGTGCAGTGCAGCGGTGCAAGCGTGCCGATTGGGGCATCGATGCTGACTCCTCGCGAGGGTGCCGCTTGATCGATGTAAAGGGCGCGACCGCCAACCAGAACTGCAATGTGCGCGCACTCGCCGGAGCGGGCGGCAAGAGACTCGAGCGACCCTCGTGCGGCGTTGCGCAAGTTAATTCGGCGCAGAACCTTCTGACCAAGATGCACGAGCGTCAGACCCAGCATATAACTCTTGGTCACCGGATCCTGCGTAACAAAGCCCGATATTTCAAGCGTGCGCAACATCCGCGACACCGAAGCCTTGTCCATATCCAGTTGCCGACCCAATTCACTGACCCCGACCGGGCCGTCAACATCGGCGAGCGCTTCCATCAAACGAAGCGCTTTCGACACAGATCGAACTTCCATTTTTTCCTCACGAGCGCGCTGTGACGCAAATATGTTGCTGCTGATGATACACCTTGCCTTATCGTGCAACCAATTATTCGCTCGATTCGCTAAAAATATAATAAGGCGTTGATTATTGCACAACGAAAGAAAGATTTTTCGGCACCTGAGGCGATTGTTTTCGACTGTAAGCACCGTATAGCGCAGAAGCCAGGGTAATCCCCGCATCATTTTTCACGCAACGATGTTGACGATTGTGAAACGCGGCGACTATATTCAGTCCATCCGTTCCATCGGACGGTGTAAGGGCGACGAACAAGGGTGGAGAACCCAGCTAAGGAGACATTCATGATCATGGCATCGCGGAGAGGCGCGCTTCGGCGCGTATTTGGGGCAGCACTGTTGGCATGCGCAGCCTCGTGGGTCGTTCCGGCCTCGGCGCAGACGAAAGACATCACCATCGGAGTCTCGATTCCGACACTCGACAACCCATTCTGGGTTCGAGCCGTCAATTTCGCGCAATACGTCGCCCAGCAACTGGGGGCGAAGTTAGTTATCGTTGGCGCGCAAAACCGCGAAGACAAACAGATCAGCGACGTACAGTCGTTGGTGTCGCGTGGCGTGCAGGCGCTTGTCGTAACGCCGCAGTCGACTGCGAGTGCCCCAGGTCTGATCCGCATTGCGAATCGTGCTCATCTGCCGATCATGATTGTCGATCGCTACCCTGGCTTTGCCGCGGACAACGCGCAGGCGCCGTACCTCGGTTTCATCGGCCCCGATGATGTCTACGCCGGCCGCTCGATAGCGAACCACCTCATCGCCGCCGGCGCGAAGAAGATTGTGGCCATCGGTGGCTTGCCCGGCTCGTCGGTTGCAGAGGGCCGCAAGTCGGGGCTGGAGGAAGCGATCAAGGCGCATCCAGACGTAACGCTTGTGCAGTACGTAGGTCCAGGCGAATCGGAAGACTCGGGCTACAAGGCAATGCAGGACCTGCTTGCTGCTCACGGTAAAGGGCAGATCGATGGCGTATGGTGTTACAACGACGCGTTGTGCCTCGGTGCGTTCCGCGCGGTCCGGCAGGCTGGCCGCCAGGACGAAATCAAGCTCGCCGGCATGGACCTCGTGCCGCAGGCTGTCGATCTGATCTCCAAAAATACGAACTACATCTTTTCGACCGGCGGCCATTGGTTGCAGCTCGGTTTCGCCGTGCTGATCGCCTTCGACAAGGTGAATGGTCACGACCCGCTCAATACGAACATTCGTTTGAGCTTGCTCGACGTCGATTCGGGTTCGTTCGCAAAGTTCAAGCAACAATTCATCGATTCGCAACCGCCTTATAACGTCAAGGACTACTCACTGACGTTCAATCCGAAGGCGACCAGCCAGACCTTCCCTCTGAAGATTAAAGAGTAAAGCGATGTCTACGACGAACCCGTCCATTCCTGCAGTGCCCACTCCGAGGAAGCGTTTCGTGTACAGCGATTTTGTCGCTCACTACATTGCGTACCTCGCGTTATTTCTCGTTGTGCTGATCTTCGGTGTCCTTGCCCCCGACCGGTTCCTGACGTGGTCGAACCTGGGTACCGTGTTTCAGAACTGTGCGGTCCTGTGCGTGGTCGCGATCGGGCTGACGTTTGTGATCATCGGCGGCAGCATCGATCTGAGCGTCGGGTCTTCAATGGCACTCGCGGGCATTTTCGCAGCATGGGCAAGTCCGCAACTCGGGGTCTGGGCGTTCGTCGTTGCAATGGCGGTCGGCGGCGTGGTGGGTGCGGTCAACGGTGCGCTGTTCGTCGTCGGGCGCATCCCGTCGTTCGTCGTCACGCTCGGCATGCTCTCCATGGCACGGGGTCTCACCGTTATCCTGACGCAGGGCACACCGGTCTCTGTCGATCTCGCGAGCCCGTATAACGATCTCGGCAATCCGCCGGTACCGCTGATCATCATGGCGATCGCGGCAGTCGTAACCGGCCTGTTGCTGAAGTTCACGACGTTCGGCCGTTACGTGTTCGCGATCGGGGGAGACGAGGAAAAGACCCGCATTCTTGGAGTCCCGAACAGGGGCGTGAAGTTCGCAATGTTCGTTCTATGCGGCGTCATGGCGGGTGTGGGCGGCGGCATCCTCACCGCCCAGATCGGCTCGGGAAGTCCTACAACCGGGATTGGCTTCGAACTGCTTGCTATTTCCGCTGTGGTGATTGGCGGCACGCCACTGACCGGAGGCATGGGTTCGATCGTAGGGACGGTTGTCGGTAGTCTCGTCATGACCACGCTTGCCAACGGCCTTGTCATCGTCGGTGTGTCGACAAACGTGCAAACGGTGCTGACTGGAGCTGTGCTGGTGGCGTCCGTTCTTGTCTCTATCCGCCGCGGAAAGATTCGCATAATCAAATAAGGCTTCGGCCATCGGCAATACGAGCTATTTCCAATCCGGATTAAAAGGAATCCAAAATGAGCAATGAAAGGCAGTTGGGAATCGGACTGATTGGCGCCGGTACCATCATGCGGTTGAGTCACATCCCGACGGTGCTCAAGTCCGGCCTTGCGCGCCTGGTCGGAATCTATGACGCAGACCCGACCCGCGTCGATGGCTTGATCGCCGAGTTTGGCGCCGGACGCCGCTTCGACACCCTGGACGCCATGCTCGACAGCAGCGAGATCGACGCCGTCATCATCGCGACGCCGAACAACCGGCACGAAGAGGCAGCCGTCGCAGCGGCCAGGGCCGGGAAGCACATTCTGTGCGAGAAGCCTCTCGCCATCGAAGTTCAGCAATGTGCGCGCATGGTAGAAGCCGCCCGGCAGGCTGGCGTCGTGCTGCAGGTCGGCTTCAACCAGCGATTCTGGAGCCAGGTACAGATCGCCAGGACGCTCATTGATTCGGGATTCATCGGCGACGTTCATGCGTTCCGGTCCGTCTACTCGGAGAAGTCCACCGCGTATCCGGCGGCGTCCCGATATCGTTACGATCTGGCGCAGTCCGGTGGGGCCACGATCATCGACCTGACGATTCACCGTATCGATCTCGCACGGTATCTCGTGGGCGATTTCGCCGCGATTTTCGCCGAGCTGTCGCACCATGTGCTGCCGGAGAAGGCGGATGACAACGTGTGGTTGCTTGGGCGCTTCAAGAACGGGGCGCGGGGCTGCCTCTCCTCCGATCGCTATTCCCCGGCAATTGGCGACGGCACCGACATCTACGGGACGAAGGGCACGATCCACATCGCCAGCGAGACGCTGAATCCCTTCCACGCCGCGCCGCTCGCGGTGTACACCGAAAACAAGGCGAACGATCTGCCGGACGTATTGCGCGAGGCGCACTACCCCGAGGCCTGGTGGAACACCTTTGAGGGCGGCTGGATCAAGATCTTTCCGCCGCGCAAAAGTGCCTATGCAGGCCAGTTCGCGGCTTTCTGCAAAAGCATTACGGAAGGCGCGCCGGTTATTGCTTCCGGTATGGACGGCTTGCGGGCGCAGGAAGTGGTTCAGGGCGCCTACATCTCGGCAAATGACGGGGGCCGCTGGGTCGATCTTCCGCTGCCGGCCGACGCGCCGTTCAAGCTGCCCAGCTACTGATTAACAGCTAATTTCACCATGACGAGGCGGCACGCGTGTGCCGTCTTGAGGAAATCCATATGTACGCATCGTTCCATACGGTCGGTCTCCCCAGGCGGTCGTTGAAAGACGTGATCAAGGCAGTGAAGGACGCAGGCTATGCGGGCATTGAACTGAACGCGGAAACGCTGCCCTGGGCAGAAGCGCACATCACGCCGGCTACCCCGAAGGAGGAGCGCGAAGACATCCGTCGCGCCATCGCGTCCGCAAAGCTCAAGGTGCCGGCTATCGGTGCGCACATCCCGATGTTGCATCCTGAAGAAGCTCTACGCCGACAGGCAATCGACTTCATGAAAGGCTGCAACGATCTCGCCGTGGAAATGGGTTCGAGTTACGTCCATGTTCTCTCTGGCCCGCTTGCCGCCAACACGAGCCGCGAGATCGCATGGGGATGGTTCGCAGATGCGATTGGGGAACTTGTCGAGCATGCGTCGGAGCGCGACGTGCAACTGGGAATCGAAGCGATTGCCGGCCACATTTTCCACAGCGCTAAGGACTACGCAAGACTGGCGTCGGACCTGCCCGGGGTTCCGTTCAAGATCAACTTCGATCCGAGCCAGATCGTCGTTCAGGGCGCGAGTCCTTTCGAAATTGTCGACCGCTTCGCCGACAGGATCGCACACGTTCACATGAAAGACGGATCCGGTCGATTTCCCGATTTCGCCTTCCCTCCACTCGGCGAAGGCGAGATCGACTTCAAGGCGCTTGTCGATCGGCTTCGCGATGCCGGTTACGACGGCGCGCTCTCGATTGAATACGAAGCGCAGGTCTACGGCTTTACACGCACGGACGAACAAATCCTGGACGAGAGCCGGGCATTCCTCTCCAACCTGAGCGTTTGATTCGCTCTACAGGACGGATATCAAAATGAGTTCAGCTCAAGTTCAGCCTTTCCTCCAGATGCGCGGCGTGGGCAAGCGATTCGGGGGCGTCGAAGCGCTGCGTAACGTGGACCTCGATATTCGCGCGGGTGAAGTGCTCGGCCTGCTTGGTGACAATGGGGCTGGAAAGACGACCCTCGTCAAGGTGCTTTCGGGCGTGCATCAACTTTCCTCCGGGCAGATCTTGTGCCGGGGAGAGGAAGTGAATATTTCAGGGCCGAAGGCAGCGCACGCACTCGGAATCGAGACGGTGTTCCAGGACCTCGCGATGGTGCCGAATCTCGGCGTGACCGACAATTTTTATATCGGTCGCGAGATTACGACAACCATCGTTCCAAAACTGATCAAGGTGCTTCGCAATAAGGCAATGCACGCCGATGCCCGCGCGACGCTTGATCGTCTTCATATCCACATCCCGTCGCTCAAGGTCTCGGTTGATAGTCTCTCCGGCGGCCAGCGCCAGGCAGTGGCAATCGCGAGAGCGATCCGATGGAAGGCGAATCTGGTTATTCTCGACGAGCCGACAGCGGCGCTCGCGGTGCCCGAGCAGCGCAAGGTGCTTGAACTGACCCGCAAGCTCGCGGATGAAGGCGTTGCCGTTGTGTACATCACGCACAATATGCTCGATGTTCTCGAGGTCACGGATCGCATCGCAGTGATGTACCGCGGTCAGAAGGCAGGCGAACTCCTGACCTCGAAGACAAACCAGACCGAGATCGTCGAGATGATCATGTCCGGGCGAGGGAAGCAATCATGACGTTTCCGGAAGCTTCGACTCTGACACAGCAGCAGGAGCCGCACGCGCTGGACAACGACGTAACGCGGCAGGCGAGGGCGCGTGCACGCGCGATCGCCAGGGCGGGCGGGCTGAAGGAGGCACTGGAGTCAGGAGCCCTGGCGGGATCGCTCGACGTCACCGTGTCGGAAGCACTCGTGCTCGCGCTGCTGCGCCAGGGTGTGTCCAAGTATCTGGGCATCCTGGGGCACGGCACGACCGACCTGGGCGAGATCCTGCGCGCGTACACCGAAGAGGGCGTCACGCGCTTTTTCCAGTGCCGTAACGAGGTCGCGATGGCACACGCGGCCACGGCGCTGGCCTGGGCATTCGGTGAGACGCCCGCGGTGGTCACGTCGATCGGCCCGGGCGCGCTGCAGGCGTTCGCGGGCTCGCTCGCGGCCGCCTCCAACGGGGTCGGCGTGTACCACATCTACGGCGACGAGACGACGCACGGCGAAGGCTACAACATGCAGCAGATCCCCACGCGCCGCCAGAGCCAGTTTCTGCGCATTGCCGAGACGATGAGCGGCGCGTACACGCTGCACACGCCCGAGGCGCTGCGCGAGGCAATGCGCCGCGGCACGGAGACGGTACACCGTCCGTACTTCGCGGGGCCGTTCTTCCTGATGCTGCCGATCAACGTGCAGCCCAAACGCATGCAGTTGCGCCTCGATGCGCTGCCCGAGCGTATCGAGATGCCGGTGGTCGCGCCTGCGGAAGACGCTGCCTACGATTCGGCCTGCGATCTGATCGCGCAGCACGAGCGCATCGTGATCAAGGCAGGCGGCGGCTCGCGTCGCCATGGCGAGCAGATGGCACGGCTCGCGGACGCAGTGAACGGCGCGGTGGTGCTCTCGCCGGGCTCGGTGGGCGTGCTGCCCGACGCGCATCCGCGCAACATGCACGTGGGCGGCAGCAAGGGCTCGATCTCGGGCAACCACTCCATGGAGAGCGCCACGCTGCTGATCGCGGTGGGCTCGCGCGCGGTGTGCCAGGCCGACTGCTCGGGCACGGGTTATCCGCAGGTCGGGGCGGTCATCAACATCAATGGCGACGTCGACGACGCCAATCACTACAACCACACGGTCGGACTGACGGGGGACGTGGGTGCGGTCATCGACGGACTGGTCGCAGCGCTCAGGCGCCGCAACGTATCGAAGCCTGTCTCGAACGCCTGGGTCGAGGCATGCCAGGCGAAGAAGGCCGAGTGGAACGCACTGAAGCGCGAGCGCGTGGCGGGCGTGACGCTGCAGGACGAGGTGTGGGGGCGCAAGGTGCTCACGCAGCCGAGCGCGGTGCACGCGGTGTCGTCGTTTGCGAACCGCGTGGGGGCGATCAAGCTGTTCGACGCGGGCGATGTGCAGGCCAATGGCTTCCAGTTGGTGGAAGACGACCGCGCGGACCAGACGTACACGGAAACGGGTGCCTCGTACATGGGCTTTGCGTCGAGCGGCATGCTGGCCGGCGCGCTCGCGGAGCAGCCCCGCTACATGGTCGGCTTCACGGGCGACGGCTCATTCATGATGAATCCGCAGATCCTGATCGACGCGGTGGTGCACGGCACGAAGGGGATGCTGGTGATCTTCGACAACCGGCGCATGGGAGCGATCTCGTCGCTGCAGGCTTCGCAGTACGGCCCGGACTTCGGCACGAATGACCCGGTGCAGGTGGACTTCGTCGCGATGGCCAACTCGGTCAAAGGCGTGAAGGGTATCTTCGGCGGCTACACGCTCGGCGAGCTGGATGCGGCGCTGGAGGAGGCTTATCGTCACGACGGCCTGTCGGTGGTGCATGTGCCGGTGTACTGGGGCCACCAGGACGAAGGAGGCATGGGCGCATACGGTCGCTGGAACGTCGGGCCGTGGGTCGACGATGTCGAAAAGCTCTACGCCCAGCAGACAATCTAGATCAGACATTGAGAAGGCAACCGTGTATCAACGATATGGACTGTTTATCGACGGTGAATGGCGTCAGGCTTCGTCTGGAAATACGGAGCCGGTGCTGAATCCGTTCGACGGAAGTGCGCTCGGCGAGATTCCCTGCGCCGACGCACGTGATCTCGACGATGCGTTGAATTCGTCTCAGAGCGGCTTCCGCACATGGCGGGCCGTGAGTGGCTGGGAGCGTGCGGCGTTGCTGAGCCGCGTGGCAGCGGAAATCCGTGCTCGCGCTGATGAAGGCGCTCGCATGATGACGCTCGAAACGGGCAAGCCGCTCGCGGAAGCCCGCGGTGAGTTCAACGCCATGGCCGAGCAATTCGACTGGTATTCCGGCGAAGCATGCCGCGTTTTCGGTCATACTCTTGACGGGCGCGATGCGAACACGCGTCTTCACGTGCGCTTCGATCCGGTCGGCCCCGTGGCAGCATTCACGGCATGGAATTTTCCGGGATTGCTGCCCGCGCGCAAGATCGCACCTGCACTCGCAGCGGGCTGCTCGATTATCGTCAAGCCGTCGGAAGAGGCCCCGTTTTCAACGTACATCATGGTCGAGGCAGTGCGTGCCGCCGGTCTCCCAAAGGGTGTGCTCAATGTGGTTACCGGCAAGTCGACCGACATCTCGGCGCACCTGATCGCTTCGCCAATCGTCCGCAAGGTCAGCCTCACCGGCTCGGTGCCTGTCGGCAAGATTCTTTTGAAGTTGTGCGCGGACGGCATGAAGCGCGTGAGCATGGAGCTTGGCGGTCACGCCCCGGTGCTGGTATTTGATGACGTTGATCCCGTTGAAACTGGCACGCTCTGTGCGCGCACGAAGTTTCGCAACGCGGGTCAGGTCTGCATTTCGCCTAGCCGCTTCTATGTTCATGAGAGCATCAAGGCATCGTTCGAAAAGGCAATGGCCGATGTCGCGAAGTCGCTGCGTCTGGGCAATGGTCTCGACGCGTCCACGGAATTCGGTCCGATGGCCAATGCGCGCGGTCGCGAACGCGCGGTCAGCATGGTCAGCGATGCGGTGTCCAGGGGCGCAACCTTGCAGGCCGGCGGCTCGATCCCCACGAGCTTCCCGAGCGGCGGCTTCTTCTTTGAACCGACGGTTCTGGGCGATGTGCCGGAACACGCGGAAATCATGACGGCCGAGCCGTTCGCGCCGGTCGCACCGGTTGCGAGCTTCAAGACGTTCGACGAAGTGATCGAGCGCGCCAACAACGTGCCCTTCGGTCTCGCCGCCTATGTGTTCACCAGTTCGCTCGGCACGGCAACGCGAGCGAGCGAAGCGCTCGAGGCAGGCATGGTCGGTGTGAATGACATGCTGCTTGCGTCGGCCGAGGTTCCGTTCGGCGGTGTGAAAGAAAGTGGCATGGGTCGTGAAGGCGGTCAACTGGGCATGCGCGACTACCTGGAACCCAAGTACATCAAGCTTCGTATTCAGTGAGTTGGCGATGAGCGAGCAAAACAGCAAGAAGGATTCTGTCCAGCCGGTGGGTTTCGCCCGCGGCCTGACTAACTACGGTGACCGCGAATTCAGCGTCTATCTGCGTCGCACGTTTGCAAGTTCGATGGGCTACAGCCGCGAGATGCTGGACCGTCCCATCGTCGGCATCGCGCATTCGGCCAGCGGCTTCAACAACTGCCATCGTCACTTTCCCGAGATGATCGAGGCGGTGAAGCGCGGCGTCCTCGCAGCGGGCGGCCTGCCCATCGAGTTTCCGACGATCTCGCTCGGTGAGACGTTCCTTACGCCCACGAGCCTGAAATTCCGCAATCTCATGTCGATGGACGTTGAGGAAATGACCCGGGCGCAGCCGATGGATTCTGTGGTCCTGCTTGGCGGATGTGACAAGACTGTTCCAGCGCAGTTGATGGGAGCAGCATCGGCGAATATCCCGGCCATCCAGCTCGTGGCGGGTCCGATGTCGACCAGCCGTCACCGTGGCGAACGTCTTGGCGCCTGCACAGACTGTCGTCGATTCTGGGCCAGGTTCCGCGCCACCGAAATTGACGCGAATGAGATCAACACGGTCGAGCGACGTCTCGCGTCCACGGCAGGCACCTGCGCGGTAATGGGCACGGCCAGCACGATGGCGATCATCGCCGAGACGCTCGGGATGATGCCGGCGAACAGCGCGGCATGCCCAGCGGTAGACGCCGACCGTCTGCGCATCGCAGAGGAAACCGGGCGTGTGGCTTTCAACCTCATCGCAAACCCGATCCGCCCGAGTGAGATCGTCACCGAGAAGTCGGTGGAGAACGCGCTTCGCGTGCTGCTCGCAATCGGTGGCTCGACCAATGCCGTAATTCACCTCACGGCGATCGCTGGCCGTCTCGGCATCAAGGTAGACCTGAATCGATTGAATCAGTTGAGCGATACGACGCCCGTGCTCGTCGACTTGAAGCCGACCGGCCAGTACTACATGGAGGACCTGTACGCAGCGGGCGGCGTGCCTGCCATCCTCCGCGAGATCAAGCCGCTGTTGCATCTGGACTGCCGCACGATCACGGGCGAGACGCTGGGTGACCGATTGAACGACGTCGGCTGGGTCGATCATGCCGTGGTCAAACCCTCCTCCGAGCCGGTGCGCGAGACCGGCGGTCTCGTTGCGCTGTTTGGCAACCTCGCACCGCGCGGTGCGATCCTCAAGCGCTCGGCTGCTGATCCGAAGCTGTTTGAAAAGGAGGGGCGTGCAGTGGTGTTCACATCGCTGCAGGATGTCGCTGATCGCATAGACAGTGATGAACTCGATGTGACGGCCGACGACTTCCTTATCCTGCAGAACGCCGGCCCAACGAGCGATGCCGCCATGCCGGAAGCAGGTTACCTCCCCATTCCTGGCAAGCTGGCGCGCGCCGGCGTCAAGGACATGGTCCGCATGTCGGATGCTCGCATGAGCGGTACCGCATACGGAACGATTGTTCTGCACATCACGCCGGACTCCGCTTCGGGCGGCCCGCTCGGACTGGTCCGCAACGGCGACCGGATTCGCCTGAGCGTCGCAAATCGCTCGCTGGAACTGCTCGTTTCGGACAGGGAACTCGATCGTCGGCGCGCCGAACAGCCGCCGCGTCCCGAGTCGACGGTCAAGCGCGGCTACGCGAAGCTGTATGAGCGCGAGATTCTCCAGGCTGATGAAGGCTGCGACTTCCAGTTTCTGAAGTAAGCCGGGCTGTGCATCGCTGACGCCTTTGAAGCGTTCGATGCTGCGTATCTCCCGCAGCGGATTTTCCTGACGCAGAGCGCATCCGAACGGATCGACCAGATTCGGCAGTCGCTAGCGAGTAGCGCAAACCTGTTTAACCTGGTGATATCGCGACAGCAAAATAGGACCGAAAAGTGGATAGAAATCGAGCTGCGCGTCTCGACGGAAGTTGCCTCAACCATGGCAGAGCTTGAGCGCGATTTGCGTGCGTTGATGGGCGACGCCGAAACGCAGGCTGGTTGACACAGGAAAACGTATAGAGGGAATACAGGTGACGAGGATCAGCGAAACCGAATGGCAGGCCAGGTTAAAGCAAGCCGAGAGCCTTGCAGAAGCCGGCACTGAATATTCGAGCACGCTGCGCGTGTGGGCCGAGTCGGACGAATCAGAACCGGTGCTCGCTCGATGGCTGGTATCAGGCAACCCTTCGTTGTCGCTCAGTGCAATATCGCTGATAGCGAGGACCCGGACGAACCTCGAAAGTCACGCCGACCATCTGATCGGGCGTTTCAACGCGCAATTGTCCCTTTCGGCAGCCTCTCCTGAGGATGGCCTGGATGCCGCCACGGGGCGACACAGCGGCTGGGCTCCGGCTGTCTATTCGACTCTGAAGGCTTACGTCTGGGGCGACAATGTGAGCTTAAGAGAGCGGCGAGCGGTGAGAACGGATGTGTCCGTCGGCCGGGAAGGACGTACGCCCTTTACGATGCCGAGTTTCCGCTGGGATCTTGAAGATCGATGTCACTTCATGTAGAAGTCAAAATCCCCGGTGTAGATCTTGATGCGCAAGTCGATTTCGCTGCCGTCGTCCAAGGTAAAGGTGGTGGCTGCTGCGCCGCTAACTCCGCATTTTTCGAGTTCAATTTTCAGGTTCTCTCTGTTGGCGGAAAGTTGAGCATTTTTTAGCCAAGACACCACGGAGTCTTCTTTGAGTAATTCACCGAAGTAGACCCCGTTGCGTCCCTGCCGCTTCAATTTCAGTGCGGCAGCCATACAGACGTCGAGAATGGACCCTTGGAGTATGGTCCTTTGGGCTTCCGATGGCGGTGGCTCGGCGACCTCGACATCGGCTGAAAACACTTCTCGTAAAATAGGCGCTACGACCTCGGAGTAATACTTGTCGAAGTCGCTCAAAAAATCCCGGGTCGCAATGTCCGTCGAGGCGATTTCTCTGGATTTTCCGGCCTGATGGATTTGAAAATTTCCACTCTCAGTGTCGAAGCGGATCAGAAACAGAGAAAAGATCTTTCCGTTCTTGATGAGAACGTAAAACATCATCGGAACCTGAATCTGATCCGGCTCAATTCCTCCCTGCGTGACCGACTTCATGAACGCATCCAGATGAGCACGATTTTCCCTGGAAAGGTCGTAAGCTGAAGTCTCATCGGTCCATTGGGTCTTCGTCAGGTTACTGAAGATGTCGTGATCGAATTCGCGGCCGAAAATCTGCTTTCGGTAGTCCCATAGTAACTCTTGGGCGAAGTCATATATTGAAATGGCGTCACGGAATTTGGCTTCCACAAAATGGTGGTCGTGCTTCTCGTGACCGATCAGCAGGTCGGGCAATCTCCCGATGTAGTTCTGGATCTTGTTCACGTTGCTGCCGCCGGACTGGCCTCGGAAGCGTGAAGACCGATTGGCGAATTGAGTCGCGAAGTGTTCAACGCCCGCGTTCTCGATTTGGAAGCCCATCGCTGCAAAATGATTCTTACAGACAGCTTCTACGATATCCCCTTTTATGCGTCGGATCCGGTAGTGGTCCATCGATGTTCTTGGTTCGCTATGAAAAGACATGGCACTAATTTTTACTCCTGGATCATATCACGCAGTACCACCTCGGCTCATGCCGAACGCTAGCCAGTCAACGCGTTGCCCAGAAAGAGGGGGCAGACCAGGTTTTGCCGTAATTGACTGCTTTTTCTACGTCCTTGAGGAATGCGTTTGCCTTGTCTTGTCGAGCGTGTCCAACATGCTGACGGATCACTGCACGTAAGGCACGGATGGAGGCCGTGACGTGAGGTATTTCTGCCGTCAGCTTGTCCATATGGCGTCGTCGGTCAACTTCGACGAGCGGCGGCCGCTCTGGGTAGACACGCAGACTGCGAAGACGATCCATTGCGGCGCGACCCCGCTTTCAAGATGTCCTGACTCCAGGCGCACGTTGCTCCCCGGTAAGCCGGCGCGGTCAGATTCCCGTTGCAAGGTCGCGGCATTTGAGGCAAAATCTTGCGTCGTTGTATCTGGGCAATCGAACTAGTGAAAAGCCTTGGCCAGCAAGGCAGGCAAGGGGGGCCTGGAACCCCTCGGCACCACCAGTTTCCACGGTTTTCCTGTCAGGCACGTGAAGTCAACCGCGCGTGCAGGTAGTACCGCACGGAGCGGTAGTTCAGTTGGTCAGAATACCGGCCTGTCACGCCGGGGGTCGCGGGTTCGAGCCCCGTCCGCTCCGCCAGATCAGTAGAAGGCGAACCGAAGGCAAACTGCGGTTCGCCTTTTTTATTGTCCTCTGAGGTAATATCGGGCGTTCTGTTTTTGGCGCTCTTTTTGCTCCTTCACGCATGCTCGACTTTTTCCGCAATCACAAACGGCTGATGATGTTCATGCTGATCCTGGTGGTCCTGCCAGGGCTCGGCTTCGTCGGCATTCAAGGTTTCCGCGGCTTCTTCGACGAAAGCGCGAACGTCGCCAGCGTGAATGGTCACAAGATCACCCGCGCCGAGTACGACAGCGCGGCGCGCCAGCAGCTCGATCAGGCGCGCCAGGTCATGGGCGCGAACTTCGACGCGAGCCTCTTCGATACGCCGGAGCATCGCAAGGATATTCTGGACGGCCTGATCCAGCAGCGCGTACTCGCGGATGAGACGCAGCGTCTGCATCTCACGGCGTCCGACGACGCCGTGCGCCGCACGCTGCTCGCCGATCCGGTGATCGCTTCGCTGCGCAAGCCCGACGGTTCGATGGACCTCGACCGCTACAAGCAACTGCTCGCGATGCAGGGCATGACGCCCGAGCAGTACGACGAGCGCGTACGCTATGGCATCGCGATGCAGCAGTTGCCCGGTGCGGTGATCGACAGTGCGTTCACGCCGAAGTCGCTCGCCCAGCATCTGATGGCGCTCTCGGAGCAGCAGCGCGAAGTGCAGGGTCTCGCGTTCCACGCCAGCGACTATGCTGCCAAGGTTCAGCCCACCGACGCGCAACTGCAGGCTTACTACGACGCGCACAAGAGCGACTTCGCAACGCCCGCCACGGCGCAGATCCAGTACCTGGTGCTTTCGGCGGCCACGGTGGCGGCGAACGTGCAACCGAGCGATGCCGATCTTCAGCAGTACTACAACGACAACATCGCGCATTACCGCACGGACGAAGAGGTGCGCGCGAGTCATATCCTGATCGCGGTGCCGAAGGATGCCAGCGCGGCCGACCGCAATGCGGCCAAACAGAAGGCCGAGTCGATCCTGGCTGAAGTGAAGGCGCATCCCGACCAGTTCGCGCAGATCGCACAGAAGGAATCGCAGGACCCGGGTTCGGCGGCGAAGGGCGGCGACCTCGGCTACTTCGGGCGCGGCATGATCGCGGGCGGACAGGCTTTCGACGATGCCGTGTTCAAGCTCAAGAAGGACGAGATCAGCGACGTGATCCAGTCGGACTTCGGCTATCACATCGTCAAGGTTACGGATATCAAACCCGCCACGACCAAGCCGTTCGGCGACGTGAAGGCGTCGATCGTCAACGACGTCAAGGCGCAGCAGGCCGGCAAGCTTCTCGTCGACGACTCCGATGGCTTCAGCTCGCTGGTCTACGAACAGTCGAAGAGCTTGCAGCCGGCTGCCGACAAGTACAAGCTGACGCTCCAGACGGCCACGGTTACGCCGAAGCCGAACCCCGCGCTGCCGCCGGACAGCCCGCTGAACAACCAGAAATTCCTCGACGCCGTGTTCGGGAACGATTCGGTGAACCAGCACAACAACACGCAGGCAATCGACGTCGGCAACAGCACGCTGATCTCGGCGCACGTGACGAGCTTCCAGCCTGCGGCCACGCCCGCATTCGCCGCAGTCAAGGACGCCGTGCGCCAGAAGGTGGTGGCGGAGCAGGCGGCCGAACTTGCGCGCAAGGATGGCGAAGCGAAGCTCGCCGATCTGCAGAAGTCGAAGGCGACTGACGGGTTCTCGTCGGCGGTGAAGGTCTCGCGCAACGATGCGCAGGGGCTGCCCCCCGCCGCGCTCTCCGCCGTCTTCAAGGCCGATTCGCAGAAATTGCCGGCCTACGTCGGCGTGGATCTCGGTGCCGACGGTTATGCGATCTACCGCGTGAACTCGATCGCGCAGGGCCCCGCAGTGGAAGGTCCGCGCCTTGCCGCCGCGCAGCAGCAGCTCGCCCAGATGATCGGGCAGTCGCAGGGCCAGGCTTATCTCGACGCGGTGCGCGACCGCTCGAAGGTCAAGTACTACGGGTCGCTCGGCGCCTCCGGTCAGGCGGGCGACGGGCAGTAAGCAACCTCTAAGCCGTCCCGGGCTGGCATGCATGAACAAAGCCCCGCAGTCGAACTGCGGGGCTTTGTTTTTTGCGGTCGTTGCGAGAGGTGAAAGAGGCGGTGCAACGGTCGTCAGAGGCAGGCGCTGATGTCGCCCGTGGCGCCGCTGTCCGCGCCGGCGCCCGCGCGCAGGCCCACCCAGGTCTTGCCGCTCGAGGACCAGGCGGGGCGAACGATCGCGGCGCCGCCGTTTGGCGGCTGCTGGCCCGGCATGTAGACGTCGGCGGCCTGGTCGTTTGCGACGACCGTTTGCGTCACGACCTGTTGCTGCGAGCGGTCGGCCCACTTCTGCGCGATGCATTGCGCCACGGCCCCCGGCGGCTGCTGGCTCGTGCCCACGGACTGCGTGCCGCTTGGGATCGGCTGGTTCGCGCAGGCACCGAGTGCTGCCGTTATGACAATAAGAGGTAAATATTTCACGCTTGACTCCCTCCAGTCAGGGTCGATCGGAATCGGACGCATGCCGCTCGTCCGGCAAAGGTTCCATGACCGATTCGCCGGGGCCCGGAGCCGCAAGACGCCGCTTGACGTCCTGCTCCGGCTAGCGCCGGGCACCGCTCTCCAGCAGCGGCTTCAGCGTCGGCCACACGTTATCGAGAAGCAATGACTGTGCCTGCTGGGTGGGGTGGATCTGGTCGGACTGGAAGAGGTCGGGTTTGTCGGCGAGCCCGGCAAGCAGGAACGGGACCAGCGGCACGTTCAGTTCCTTCGACAACTGGCCATACAGGCCATGGAATTTCTGAGTGTAGTCGGGGCCGTAATTGGGCGGCACGTACATGCCCACGAGCATCGGCTTCGCGTTGCCCTTGCGGACTTCGGCGATGATGGCGCGCAGGTTGCTGTCGGTGGTGGAGAGCGGTACGCCGCGCAGCGCGTCGTTGGCGCCCAGCTCGACGATCACGATGGCGGGCTTGAGGCGTTGCATCACGAGCGGCAGACGCGCGAGGCCGCCGCTCGTGGTGTCGCCGCTGATGCTCGCGTTCGCGACGCTATAATCGATTCGGTCGCTGGCCAGCCGCTCGCGCATCAGCGCGACCCACCCGGTGTCGCGAGGTAGTCCGTATTCGGCGGAGAGACTATCGCCGAGCACGACGATCATGGGCTTCGCGGCGTTGACCGCGGTTGGCGCCGCAGTCGGTGCCGTAGCCGCGCAGGCCGCCTGGGCGGCGAGGGCAAGACCGCTTGCGGCGAGTCCGGCGGCGAGAAATGCGGAGAGCGATGTGGAAAGAAGCGCGGCGAAGCATCCGGCGAGTTGGGTGCGTGCGGAGGAAAATGCGCTGCGAAGCGCCTTGACGGCTAACCTGTGCTTGATCATGTGCGAATGAATAGCGATCCAGTCATCGAAGTGCGGGGGTTGTGCAAGCGGGTCACCGATGCCACCGGTGAGCTGACGATCCTCGAGGGCATCGACCTCACCGTTGCCGCCGGCAGCAGCGTGGCGATCATCGGCGCGTCGGGCTCGGGCAAGTCTACGCTGCTCGGCCTGCTAGCGGGGTTGGACAGTGCGAGCGCGGGCTCCGTTCGGCTGCTGGGCCAGGAGCTGACCGGGATGGCCGAGGATCAGCGTGCGGCGCTGCGCAACGGCTCGGTGGGTTTCGTGTTCCAGTCGTTCCAGTTGATGCCGCATCTCACGGCACTCGAGAACGTTGCGCTGCCGCTGGAACTGCAGGGCGGCATGGCCTCGCGCGAGGCCTATCTGCGCGCCCGCGCGCTGCTCGAACGTGTCGGCCTCGGCCAGCGCACCGCGCACTATCCAAAGCTGCTTTCCGGCGGCGAGCAGCAGCGCGTGGCGCTCGCTCGCGCGTTCGTCACCCACCCGTCCGTGCTCTTTGCCGACGAACCGACGGGCAGTCTCGACGCCGCCACGGGCCATGCCGTCATCGACCTGATGTTCGAGATGAATCGCGCGAACGGTGCGACGCTCGTTCTGGTCACGCATGACATCGATCTTGCGCGCCGCTGCGATAGCACGGTGACGATCGAGGCAGGCCGGCGCGTGATGCCTGGGGCGCTGGATGCCGGTGCGCGCACGTCCGGCCAGGTCGAGGCGGGCCGCTAGGAAACGAGGCACAGGGCGCGCCCTTGTGCCTCAGTTCCGTTCTCAGCGCTTGAGCGCGGCGCGTGCCCGTGCGATCAGCGCGGCCGTCGACGAATCGTGCGCCTTCACGTCGCCCGGCGCGGCCGTGAGGTCGGCCTCCACCACCTTGCCCAGAATCTTGCCGAGCTCGACGCCCCACTGGTCGAACGGGTTGATATCCCACACCGTCGCCTGCACGAGCACCTTGTGCTCGTAGAGCGCGATCAGCGCGCCGAGCGAGCGGGCCGTGAGCGCGTCCACGAGCAGCGTCGTGGTCGGGCGGTTGCCGGGGAACATGATGTGCGGCACGAGTTCGGGCTTGTCCGGGCCGGCGATCTTCCTGGCTTCTTCCTCGGTGCGGCCGAGCATCATCGCCTCGCTTTGCGCGAAGCAGTTCGCGAGCAGCTTCGGGTGATGATCGGCAAGCGGATGCTCGGGCGTGAGCACGGCAATGAAGTCGATCGGCACGATCGTCGTGCCCTGGTGAAGCATCTGGAAGAACGCGTGCTGGCCGTTCGTGCCAGGCTCCCCCCACGTAATCGCCGAGGTCGCGTAATCGACGAACTTGCCGTCGAGGCGCGCCTGCTTGCCGTTGCTCTCCATTTCGAGCTGCTGCAGGTACGAAGGCAGATAGTGCAGCGCCTCGGAGTACGGCGCGACGAGATAACTCTGCGAACCGAAGAAGTTGCGATACCAGATGCCGATCATGCCGAGCAGCACCGGCAGGTTCTTTTCGAGCGGGGTCTCGCGGAAGTGCTTGTCCATGTCGTGCGCGCCCGCGAGCAGCTCGTCGAACTGCTGCGGCCCGATCGCGATCATGATCGAGAGGCCCACGGCCGACCACAGCGAGTAGCGGCCGCCCACCCAGTCCCACATCTCGAACACGTTGTCCTTTGCGATGCCGAACTTCACGACCTCGGCCGGATTGGCCGAGACGCCGACGAAGTGCTTCGCGAGCGCGCTTTCGGGGCAGCCGTGCTTGACGAACCAGTCGCGCATCGAACGCGCGTTCGTCATGGTTTCGAGCGTCGTGAAGGTCTTCGAGACGATGATGGCCAGCGTCTCTTCCGGATCGATGTTTTCGATGACGCGCCACAGGTCCGCGCCGTCGACGTTGGAGACGAAGTGCGACGTGATCTCGGGCAATTCGAGGTGCTGGAGCGCGTGCACGACCATCTTCGGCCCGAGGTCCGACCCGCCGATGCCGATGTTCACGACGTGACGGATGCGCTTGCCCGTATAGCCGGTCCAGGCGCCGCTGCGCACGGCGTCGGCGAATTTCGCCATTTTTGCGCGCTCGGCGAGGATCTGCGTATGGAAGGGCGCGTCGGGCTCGGTCGCGCGCAAGGCCGTGTGCAGTGCCGCGCGGCCTTCCGTCGGGTTGACGATCTCACCCGCGAACATGGCGTCGCGGCGCGCCTCGACGCCGGCCTCGCGGGCGAGCTGCACCAGCAGCTTCAGCGTGGCGTCGGTGATGCGGTTTTTCGAGAAGTCGGCCGCGAGGCCGCCGCCCGCGTACGTGTAGCGTTCGGCGCGGGTGGGCGCGGGGTCGTTGGCGGGCGCGAACCAGTCACGCAGGCGTTCGTTGCGGATCTGTTCGTAGTGCGCCTGAAGCGCGGACCATGCAGGGAGGGGATTCGTCATGTTCGTCTGGCGGGGAAGAACGAATGGAGAACGCGCGGGCGCGAGGTCGCCGGTGAGGCAGGCGAAGGCTGTACGCGCCGCAGGGATGCGAGCCCGCGTCCAATGGATTTTGGGCTACGCGGTGAATCAGTATAGCGGTCCCGCGCGTGCCTGCGCGAAGCGTGTCCCGCGCACGGTCGTGCGTTTTGCAGGCAACAGCCGCGAACGTCAGCCACGCGACGAGTAGAACAGCCGGTTCATCAGCCGCCGCACCGCCGGCGCCAGTTCGCCTGCCGTGAGACCCGCGGGGCCGGTGCCTTCGGCGCTGAGCGTGTCGGCGGCGAGCCCGTGCAGCCAGACGCCCGCGAGCGCCGCTTCGAACGGTGGCAGGCGCTGCGCGAGCAGGGCGCCGATCAGGCCGCCGAGCACGTCGCCCGTGCCGCCTGTCGCAAGCCCCGCATTGCCGGTGGGGTTGACGGCAACGCGGCCGTCCGGCGCCGCAATGACCGTGCCGCTGCCCTTGAGCACGGCCACGGCGGCGAGGCGGGCCGCCAGCGCGCGTGCGGCGGCGAGGCGGTCGCGCTGGACCGAGGCCGTTTCGGTGGCCAGCAGGCGCGCTGCCTCAAGCGGATGCGGCGTGATCACGCACGGTAGGGTGCGGGCGGCGGCGCGCGCCGCGAGGGCTTCGTCGCGGGCCACGAGGTTGAGTGCGTCGGCATCGAGCAGAACGGGGGCGTCGAGCTGCAGGATCTGGTCGACGAGACTGCGGGCCGAGGCGCTGCCGCCCATGCCGCAGCCCGCGGCGACGGCGTCGAGCGTGCCGAGCGCGAGCTTGCCTGCGGCATGCAGCATCAGTTCGGGATGCGGCGGATCGTAGGGTGGCGCGTCGCTGCCGATGAAGCCCACGTGCACCTTGCCCGCACCCGTCAGCAGCGCGGCGCGCGCGGCGAGGATGGGCGCGCCGCACATGCCGGTGTCGCCGCCGATCACGGCGAGCGTGCCGTACGTGCCTTTGTGCGTCGAGTAGTCCCGGGCGGGCAGCGAGGGGGCGAAGAGCGACGGGGCGTTCAGGCGTGCCGGGCCTGGGGCATTCGGTGCATCAATGCCCGCTGTGACACCGATCGGCGCGACAGTCACGGCACCCGCGTAATCGCGGCCCTCGCCGGTGTAGAGGCCGGGCTTGGCCGCGATGAAGGTGACCGTGTGCGTTGCGCGCACGGCGGGGCCGGTGCCGACCACGTTGCCGGTGTCACTGTCGAGGCCGCTCGGCACATCCAGCGCGAGCACGTGGCCGTCACTGCGCGCCCTGGCCGAGAGGCGCGCGGCGAGACCGGCGAAGACGCCTTCGAGGCCGCGCGCGAGCCCGATGCCGAACATGCCGTCGACGAGCCAGCCGTAGGCGTCGAACGCATCGGGCGGCACGGCGCCGATGGGCACGCCAGCCGCGCGGGCTTCGGCCAACGCCCAGCAGGCGTCGTCCGGCTTGACCTCGACGGGCATGCAGACCTCCACGGGCACGCCCGCGCGGTGCAGTTCAGTTGCGACGACCAGGGCGTCGCCGCCGTTGTTGCCTGGCCCGGCAACGAGCCAGACGGGCCGTCCTGCGGCCGGCGAGGGCGCATGGGCGATGTGCTCGCGCAGGAAGCGGGCGGCGGCGGCCCCGGCGCGCGCCATCAGCGCATGCGCGGGCAGTTCGGCCTGTGCCGCGGTCTCGGCGACGCGCAGTTCCGCGACGGTAAGGAGCGGCACGGCCTCGTCGTGTGGCGTAACCAGGGTGGGGACGGCAGAGCCGGAGCGATGGGAAAGCGGCGAATCGGGCATGGCGTCGGCGAAGCGGAGGGTATCGACAATGCAACGATACCTGAGCGACCCCGGCCGGGCGAGGGCGGTCACGCTCCGCCGCCGGCCGGGCTGCCGCGCAGGTCGGGCGGCAGCCGTCGGCGCGAACGGGTTTTAGCCGCGCTCGGGCCGCAGCGCGGCGACGGTTTCTGCCGGCAACCCGGGCGCGATGCCCGACACCTGTTGCGCGACAAGCTGCGCCGAGCCCAGCGCGAGCGCCCAGCCCGCGGGCCCGTGACCGGCGTTCACGAAGAGTCGCGGATGCCCCGCGTTGCCGACCGCGGGCAGGCCGTCGGCCGAAAGCAGCTTCATGCCTTCCCACGCGAGGGCTGCGGAAATGCGCGCCGCGCCGGGTGCCCAGTCGCGCGAAGCCTCGCCGAGCAGGGCGAGCGCGTCTTCGGTCAGCGCCTCGGGCAGCGGCTCGTCGATCTGGCGGGCGTGCAGCAGCACCGCGCCGCCCGAGATGCGCAGGCGGTGGTTCACGCGTGTGATCGCGATACGCCGCGCCGCGTCGACGATCGTGTGGTGCGGCACGCACTCCTCGTGCGCCACCGGGGCGTTCAGCGTGTGCACGCGCAACGGATAGAGCGGCAGCTTGATCCCGAGCGGCGCGAGCAGGCGGGGCGTCTGCGCGCCCGCGGCAACCACCACGGCGTCGGCGGAAATCACTTCGACGTCGCGCGAGCGAGCCTCGTCGGGCTGGCGCGGCGCGAGCTCCACGGCCGCGCGGCCGCTTTCCAGCCGGATCGCGCTGACCGCGCGGCCCGTCTGGAACTGCACGCCGCCCTGCATATCGAGCACCTGCTTGAGCTGCTTCACGAAGAGCGGACAGTTCGCCACCCGGCCGTTCTCGAAGTGCACGCCGCCCGCGAACGGCGGGTCGGCGGGGAGATTGGGTTCGAACGCAAGGCATTCGGCGGCGCTGAGCGCATGGTGCGGCACCTCGAAGCGGCGCAGCAGTTCCAGCGCGGGCTGCGTCAGCGCCCATTCGTCGCTGCCGCGCACGAGGTAGACGAGGCCCTCGCGCTGTTCGTACTCGAGCTGGAAGCGGCCTTCGGCGTCGGCCAGGACGGCTTCCGCCGCGTCGATCAGCGGACGCAGCAGCGCGTAGCGCGCCTCGAAGGGCTCGGAGCCGTGGAGGGCGCCCAGTCGCTTGACGAACGCGCGCGCCTGGCCGGTAAAGCCCGTCTTGCAGATCACGCCGCCCGTGGACTGCCGGCCGTCGCGCAGGAACGTGGGACCGAACCACACGTCGATCGGCGTGGGCAACGCGATGCCGCTGTGGCCGTAGGTGGCGCCTTGCGCGACCGTGGCGTGGCGTTCGACCACGCAGACGCGATGGCCCGCCGCGCGCAGTTGGTAGGCGGTAGCGACGCCGGCGATTCCGCCGCCAATGACGATGACATCCATGACGATACGATCTGCAGGCAGATGGCGCGCCGATGACCGCTGTGATGACGGTCAGGTCGTGCCGTGCCGGGGTAGGGCGTGCGGCGCGAGCTTCCGCAGATTGACGGGTTCGCGCGCCGATCGGGTGAAACGCGCAATGATAGCAGCCAAACGGGGCGGCTCGCCATGTGCGGCGTGCTGGAAAGCTTCCCGGCGGGTCGGCTGGAGCGGGCCTTCCGGGTTATAATCGCGATCTCCCTTTTGCCTGATGTCGCCCCTCGCGCGCGACGCATCGCCATTTTTGCGATGGCCGCCGCGCGAGGCGAAATTTGCGCCCCGGCTTCATGACGCAAATTCGTGACGCAGATTCGCGACACCAACCCGCGACGTAACTTCGACGCAACGCCCCAGTCCATGGCCCACTTCTCGTGTTTCCCCGGCGCTTCGGCCCTCTCCGACTTCCGTCAAACCCGCCTTCTCGAAACGCTCCAGCGTATCGACGCCAACATCGTCGGCGTGCACGGTCAGTATCTGCACTTCGTCAATGCGGCTGCGCCGCTCAGCGCCGAGGACAGCGCGAAGATCGACGCGCTCATGCACTACGGCGCGCCGTTCGCGGCACCGCAGGAGCGCGGCGGCGCCGTGACGTTCCTCGTCGTGCCCCGCTTCGGCACGGTGTCGCCGTGGGCGAGCAAGGCCACGGACATCGCGCATCACTGCGGTCTCGAACAGGTACGCCGCATCGAGCGCGGCGTCGAATATACGGTCGTGCTGAAGTCGGGGCTCCTCGGCGGCAAGAAGACGCTTTCCGACGAAGCGCGCGAAGCGGTCGCGGCGGCGCTGCACGACCGCATGACCGAAAGCGTGGCGGCCTCGCGCGACACGGCGCAGCAACTCTTCGACGAACTGCCCGCGAAGCCGATGCAGACCGTTGACGTGCTGGGCCACGGCCGCAAGGCGCTGGAGACGGCGAACGGCGAACTGGGCCTCGCGCTCGCCGACGACGAAATCGACTATCTCGTCAACGCGTTCACGAAGCTCGAGCGCAATCCCACCGACGTCGAGCTGATGATGTTCGCGCAGGCCAACAGCGAACACTGCCGCCACAAGATCTTCAACGCGACCTGGACGATCGACGGCCAGGAGCAGGAGCTCTCGCTCTTCGCGATGATCCGCAACACCGAGAAGATGAGCCCGCAAGGCACGATCGTCGCGTACTCGGACAACTCGTCGATCATGGAAGGCGCCGTGGCCGAGCGCTGGTTCCCGCGCAAGAACGGAGCGGACGGCACACCGGGCGAGCAGTACGGCCGCCACACCGAACTCACGCACACGCTGATGAAGGTGGAGACGCACAACCACCCCACGGCGATCTCGCCGTTCGCGGGCGCGGCAACGGGCTCGGGCGGCGAAATCCGCGACGAAGGCGCGACGGGCCGCGGCGCCCGTCCGAAGGCCGGTCTCACGGGCTTCACGGTCTCGAACCTTGATTTGCCCGAAGCACGCGAAACGTGGGAAAACGCGCGCGACGCGGCCACGCCGCCCGCGCACCGCAATCCGGCCGATGAGGCGCAGGCCTATGGCCGTCCGGACCGCATTGCCTCGCCGCTGCAGATCATGATCGACGGGCCGCTCGGCGGTGCCGCCTTCAACAACGAATTCGGCCGCCCGAACCTGGGCGGCTATTTCCGCGTCTACGAGCAGAATGTTGCGGGCACCGTGCGCGGCTACCACAAGCCGATCATGATCGCGGGCGGCATCGGCAATATCAGCGCGCAGCACACGCACAAGCATGACCTGCCGGCGGGCACGCTGCTGATCCAGATCGGCGGCCCCGGCATGCGCATCGGCATGGGCGGCGGCGCGGCCAGTTCGATGGCGACCGGCACCAACACGGCCGAACTCGACTTCGACTCCGTGCAGCGCGGCAATCCGGAAATCGAGCGCCGCGCGCAGGAAGTCATCAACTCGTGCTGGCAACTGGGCGAAGGCAACCCGATTCTCTCGATCCACGACGTGGGCGCGGGCGGTCTCTCGAACGCGTTCCCCGAGCTCGTGGACGGCGCCGACAAGGGTGCGCGCTTCGAACTGCGCAAGGTGCAACTGGAAGAATCCGGCCTCTCGCCGCGCGAAATCTGGTCGAACGAATCGCAGGAGCGCTATGTCCTCGCGATTTCGCCCGCCGACCTGCCGGCCTTCGAAGCGATCTGCGTGCGCGAGCGCTGCCCTTTCGCGGTCGTGGGCGTCGCGACCGAAGCGCGCGAACTCAAGCTGATCGACACCGACGAAGCGGCGCTTGCCGCGAACGGCGGCCACCAGCCCGTCGACATGCCGATGGACATCCTGCTCGGCAAGCCGCCGCGCATGCATCGCGACGTCGCGCACGCGAGCACGCCGCTCGTGCCCGTGGACGTGACCGGCATCGCCTTCGACGAAGTCGCGAAAAGCGTGCTGCGCCATCCGACCGTCGGCAGCAAGTCCTTCCTCATCACCATCGGCGACCGCTCGGTGGGCGGCACGAGCGTGCGCGACCAGATGGTCGGCCCGTGGCAGGTGCCGGTGGCCGACTGCGCGATCACCGCGCTCGACTACGCCGGCTACAAGGGCGAGGCGATGACGATGGCCGAGCGCACGCCGCTCGCCGTGATCGATGCGCCCGCATCGGGCCGCATGGCCGTGGGCGAGGCGATCACGAACATCGCGTCCGCGCCCATCGCCTCGCTCGACAAGCTCAAGCTCTCGGCGAACTGGATGGCCGCATGCGGCGCGCCGGGCGAGGACGCCGCGCTCTACGACACCGTGAAGGCGATCGGCATGGAACTGTGCCCGGCGCTCGGCATCGGCATTCCGGTGGGCAAGGATTCGCTCTCGATGCGTACGAAGTGGAACGACGAGGGTGTCGCGAAGGAAGTGGTCGCACCGGTGTCGCTCATCATCTCGGCGTTCGCGCCGGTCGAGGACGTGCGCCGCCATCTCACGCCGCAACTGCGCCGTACCGACGAAGCGGGCCGCAGCGTCGATTCCGTGCTGATCGCGATCGATCTGGGCCGCGGCAAGAACCGCCTCGGCGGCAGCATCTTCGCGCAGGTCACGCAGCAGGTGGGGGACGCGGTGCCCGACGTGGACAGTGCGGAAGACCTCAAGCAGTTCTTCACGGCCATCCAGCAACTGAACGCGAACGAGCAACTGCTCGCGTACCACGACCGCTCGGACGGCGGCCTCTGGGCCACCGTCTGCGAAATGGCGTTCGCGGGCCACACCGGTGTGTCGCTGAACGTGGACATGCTGGCGCTCGACTCCGACCACGAATCCGACTACGGCGACGCAAAGGACTGGGCGAAGCAGACGAGCGGCCGCCGCGAGGACCGCACGCTGCGCGCGCTCTTCTCCGAGGAGCTCGGCGCCGTGATTCAGGTGCCGGTACAACAGCGCGACGCCGTGTTCGCCGTGCTGCGTCAGCATGGTCTTTCGGCTTGCTCGCACGTGGTCGGCCAGTTGAACGACCGTGACGCGATCGAGATCTATCGCGACGCGAAGCGTATTTACGAAGCACCGCGCGCCGAACTGCAGCGCGCATGGAGCGAAGTGAGCTGGCGCATCGCGCGCCTGCGCGACAATCCGGCCTGCGCCGATGCCGAATACGACGCGTTGCTCGACGCGGCCGATCCGGGCATGCAGCCGCATCTTACGTTCGATGCGGCCGACGATATCGCCGCTCCGTTCGTCGCGACCGGGGCGCGCCCGCGTGTCGCGATCCTGCGCGAGCAGGGTGTGAACTCGCATCTCGAGACCGCCTATGCGTTCGACCGCGCGGGCTTCGACGCGCACGACGTCCATATGAGCGACCTGCTGGAAGGCCGCGCGACGCTCGCCGATTTCGCGGGCGCCGTGGCGTGCGGTGGCTTCTCGTATGGCGACGTGCTGGGCGCGGGCGAGGGCTGGGCGAAGACGATCCGCTTCAACGCCAGGCTCGCGGACATGTTCGCCGCCTTCTTCGCGCGTCCGGACACGTTCGCGCTCGGTATCTGCAACGGCTGCCAGATGTTGTCGAGTCTCGCCTCGATGATCCCCGGCGCGGATGCGTGGCCGAAGTTCACGCGCAACAAGTCGGAGCAGTTCGAAGCGCGCTTCTCGCTCGTGGAAGTGCAGAGTTCGCCGTCGATCTTCTTCGCAGGCATGGAAGGTTCGCGCATTCCGGTGGCGGTGGCGCACGGCGAAGGCTACGCGGACTTTTCGCAGCAGGGCGACCTTGCGAAGGTGGCGGTGGCGATGCGCTACGTCGATCACCGCGGACAGGCTACCGAGGGTTATCCGTTCAACCCGAACGGCTCGCCGCAGGGCATCACCTCGGTGACGACGCCCGACGGCCGCTTCACGGTGCTGATGCCGCACACGGAGCGCGTGCAGCGCACGGTGACGATGAGCTGGCATCCGCAAGCGTGGGGCGAGGCGAGCCCGTGGATGCGCGCGTTCCGCAATGCGCGCAAGTGGGTGGGCTAAGACAGCGTTGGCCTTGCCTTGACGACGAAAAGCCGACCCGCGAGGTCGGCTTTTTGTTGCGTGGCATTCAGTATCGATTCGGTGTCGGCTTGATTCGCGAGATTAGCCAGACTAGACTAAGCATATTAAACGGGAGCGCCCATGAACTACGTCAATATGCTCGAAGCCAAGTCGTCCCTGTCGCGCCTGGTGGAGGATGTCGAATTGGGGCGCGAAGCGGAAATCATCATTGCCCGTGGCGGCCGGCCGGTCGCGCGACTCGTGCCGCTGGCTCCGGTCGCGCCCGTAGAACGGCGTATTGGCGTGGCCAAAGGGCGCTTCGAGGTTCCCGACGACATCGACGCTCATAATGAAGAGGTGGCGAATCTCTTCCATGGAAGCGGCGCGTGAATCTTCTGCTCGACACGCATATCGCGCTTTGGGCCATCACGGATAGCCCGAAATTGTCCTCGACAGCGCGGGATCTGATTCTGGCGCAAACCAGTACTGTCTTCGTGAGTGTTGCGAGCCTCTGGGAAATCGGCATCAAGCATTCTTTGCAACGCGGCGATATGCCGGTCTCCGGAAAAGCCGCATTGGATTACTTCCGGGAAGCGGGGTATCGCATCCTGCCAATCGAAGCCGAACATGCAGCGGCCGTCGAAACACTGCCGTCGCACCATCAGGACCCGTTCGACCGGCTCCTCGTGGCCCAGGCGCTGACCGAACCGCTGCGCCTGATCACGCATGACCGGCAAATTGCGCGATATAGCGACACCATTATCCTGGTCTGATCGATACGGACTGAGCCAGATTGCGGCGAATAGGGCCTTTAATCACCGCATAAAATGCGGCGATTAACTTGCCCTTGCGGCGAATAGCGGCCATAATCACCGCATGAATAGCGGCGATTACACCTACATCTGGCAAGCCGGCGACTGGCCGAACTGGCGTTTCGACCTGGCGAAACTGGCAGCGCCCATGGCCGAGGTCAGTCGCGCCCAAGGCGTGTTGACGGGGCGGCTGGCCGATGTCGGCCTGGCGTTGCGCGACCAGGCCAGCCTTGCCGCGCTCACCGAGGACGTGGTCAAGACCAGCGAGATCGAGGGCGAACGGCTCGACGTTCAATCGGTGCGCTCGTCCATTGCCCGCCGTCTGGGTGTGGACGTCGGTGCGCTCGCGCCGGTGGACCGTCATGTGGAAGGCGTGATCGAGATGGTGCTCGACGCCACGACCCACAGCCAGTCTCCGGTCACAAGGGAACGCCTGTTTGGCTGGCACGCCGCGTTGTTCCCCACGGGCTATGCAGGCCTTTCCCGGATCAACGTTGGCGTCTGGCGCGACGACGCCAGCGGCCCTATGCAGGTGGTGTCGGGTCCGATCGGCCGCCAGCGCGTGCATTTCGAAGCACCGCCCGCAAACCGGCTGGAGGCCGAAACCGGCCGCTTCCTCGACTGGATCAATGGTCCCGCCAAAGAGCCGCCGCTGATCAGGGCCGCCCTCGGTCATTTGTGGTTCGTGACACTGCACCCGTTCGACGACGGCAACGGCCGGATCGCAAGAGCGATCGGCGATTTGCTGCTCGCCCGTGCCGACGGCAGCCTGCAACGGTTCTACAGTCTGTCGGCGCAGATTCAGCGAGAGCGAGCGGGATACTACGACATTCTGGAGCGCACGCAGAAGCGGGGCCTGGACGTGACGGAGTGGCTGCTCTGGTTCTTCGACGCGCTACATCGTGCGGTCGACCAGGCGCAGTTCACGCTCGACGCGGTGCTGACCAAAGCGCGCTTCTGGCGCGAGTGGGCAACGTCGCCATTCAACGAACGCCAGGTGAAGCTGCTCAACAAACTGCTCGATGGTTTCGACGGCAAGCTCACGAGCGGCAAATGGGCGGCCATTGCCAAATGTTCTTCCGATACGGCCTTGCGCGACATCAACGATTTGCTGACGCGTGGGGTGTTGCGGAAGACGGAGGGCGGTGGCCGGAGCACGAGCTACGAGCTGAGCGAGCTTCCCGGATAGCTGCGTGATCGCGGCCAGCGCGTGCAGCAACAGGCAAAAGGGAGGGCCAACAAAAAACCCGCGCCATCAAGGTCGCGGGTTTTTCGTCGCAGCGACGCACCGTGTGCGTTACTGGATCTTCGCCTGCTTGCGCAGATTCTCTTCGAACGCCTGCAGCTTCTCCTGCTGCAGTTGCTGCACGATCTGCGGGCGCACCTGGTCGAGCGGGGGCGGCGTGATCGCGCGGATGTCGTCCACGCGGATGATGTGCCAGCCGAACTGCGTGTGCACCGGCGTATCGGTCATCTGACCTTTCTGCAGATGCGTTGCCGCTGCGGCGAATTCGGGCACGTAGGCCTTCGGATCCGACCAGTCGAGGTCGCCGCCATTCTTCGCCGAGCCCGGATCCTTCGAATACTGCTTCGCGAGGTCTTCGAAGCTCGCGCCGGCCTTGATCTTCGCGATCAGGTCCTTCGCTTCCTGCTCGTTGTCCACGAGAATGTGGTGCAGGTGATACTCGCTGCCGCCCGCGTCCTTGACCAGTTGGTCATAGCGCGCCTTGACTTCGGCGTCGGTCGGCGGGTTGTTCTTCACGAAGTTTTCGATCAGCGCGCGCAGCACGACCGTCTGCTGGGCCACGGCGATCTGCGCCTTCACGTCCGGCTGGTTCGGAATGCCTTCGCGAATCGCTTCCTGCATCAGGATCTCGCGGTTCACGAGTTCTTCACGCACGGCCGCCTGCAACTGCGGGGAGTCCTGCTGGCCTTGGTGGACGAGCTGTTCGACGAGCGCATCGGCGCGTGCTTTGGGAATCGGCGTGCCGTTCACGACGGCGATGTTCTGCGCGAAAGCGGGAGCCGCCGCGCAAGCAGCCAGCAACACCCAGAGACGGGTTTTCTTCAAGGTCATCGGAAAGTCCTAACAGGGCGAACCCAAAGGGCAACTAAACGGGAACGAATGGGCAACCAAAGGGAAACCAAAAGGCTAACGGGAAAGCAGGGCTACCGTGGCAGCGCTGCAGCTTCTTCGGGCGTGAGCGCCGTGATCGCGAGGGCGTGAATGCCGCGCTGCATCGCCTCGGCCAGCGCATCATACACCATGCGATGCCTTGCCACGCGGGCTTTCCCCGCGAATGCGGCGGCCACGATCGTTACGCTGTAATGGCCGCCGGCCGCGGCGCCGGCATGGCCCGCGTGCTGTGCGCTGTCGTCGCGCACCGAGATCGAGGCGATGGGCGCAAGCGCCGTCGCGAGGCGCGACTCGATCAGCGCCATGCGTTCGGCCGGGCTTGCGTTCAGGAAGACGTCGCTCATTCCTCTTCCTTGATGTAACGCGAAAGCCACAGACTCTGTCCGACGATGAACACCACGAGGATGCCGGTCGCGCCGAAGAGCTTGAAGTCGACCCACGCGTCGGTGGAGAAGTGGAACGCGACGAAGAGGTTCACGAGGCCGAGCAGCACGAAGAAGACCGCCCAGATCAGATTGAGCTGCGTCCAGACGCGATGCGGCAGGGTGATCTGCTTGCCCATCATCGCCTCGATGATGTTCTTGCCGAAGCCCAGTTGCGCGCCCAGCAACGCGACCGAGAAGGCCCAGTAAAGCACGGTGGGCTTCCACTTGATGAAGGTTTCGTCGTGCAGCACGAGCGTCGCGCCGCCGAACACCACGACGATGGCGAGCGACACCCACAGCATGGGATCGACCTTGCGGTGGCGGAAGGCTACCCAGGCGATCTGCACGAGCGTGGCGACGATGGCCACGGCCGTTGCCGTGAAGATGCCCCACAGCTTGAAGGCAACGAAGAAGAGGATGATCGGAAACAGATCAAACAGAAATTTCATTATCGGCCCGGAGGTTGGCGAAATGCGCCGTAAAAAGAGGGCGGGACGCCCAGGGCGCCGCGGTCACTTGGGCTCGAATTGTAGCGCAGCCGAATTGATGCAATACCGGAGGCCGGTCGGGGCGGGACCGTCCTCGAACACGTGGCCCAGATGCGCGCCGCAGTGCTTGCAGCGCACCTCGATGCGCAGCATGCCGTGCGAACGGTCCGTGCGCTCCTCGATCACCTCGCCGTTGATCGGGCGGAAGTAGCTCGGCCAGCCGCAGCCGGCGTCGAACTTCGTATCCGATTCGAAGAGCGGCGTACCGCAGCACACGCAATCGTAGACGCCGCGGTCCCAGTGATCCCAGTAGCGGCCCGTGAACGGGCGCTCGGTGGCCGCATGGCGCGTCACCTGGTAGTCCGTGCCCGAGAGCTGTTTGCGCCACGCTTCGTCGTCCTTGTGGCCGGGATAGGCGGGGGAATTGTGATCGTCATGGCTCATGTCGGGGGTCCTGTCTGGTGAAAGACAACGCTGAAAACGTGGGGCGGGCGCGGCGGCTCACGAAGAGCAGCTCACCGAAAGCGTGCCGGCCCAATCGGGCGGCAGCGCCGCGTAAGCCTCGTGTTCGGGCTGTTCGTCGAATGGGCGCGAGAGCACCCGCGCGAGCCGTTCCACTTCGCTGAAATCCTTTTGTTGCGCGCGCTCGATCGCCGTTTGCGCGAGATGGTTGCGCAGCACGAACTTCGGATTCACACGGTTCATCGCCTCGGCGCGCGCTTCGTCGCCGCGTGGTTCCTCCTGAAGCCGGGCGCGGTAATCGTTTGCCCAGGCGTCGAAGGCCGGGCGATCGAGGAACAGGTCGCGCACGGGGGCGTCGCGGCGTTCCCCCTCCTTCGCGCCGTGCTTCGAGACACCGGCAAGATGGCGGAAGGTCAGCGTGAAGTCGGCACGGTTCGCGTGCATGATCTCGAAGAGCCGGTTCGAGAGCGCGTCGTCGCCCTCGCGTGCGGTTTCGAGGCCGAGCTTGGCGCGCATGCGCGCTTCCAGCGCCGGCGAGAAATAGGTCTTGAAGCGTTCGAGCACGGCCTGGGCGTCGGCCACCGCGCGTTCGCCGCGCGTTTTTTCGTCGGCGCTTTCGTCCGCGGCGTCGCGTTGCAGCCCGAAGAGCGGCAGCAGCGCCTGAGCGAGGCAGAAGAGATTCCAGTACGCGATCTGCGGCTGCATACGGTAGGCGTAGCGCCCCTGCGAATCCGAATGATTGCAGATGTGGTTCGCGTCGAAGCCGTCGATGAAGCCGAACGGACCGTAGTCGATCGTGAGGCCGAGGATCGACATGTTGTCGGTATTCATCACGCCGTGGCAGAAGCCCACGGCCTGCCATTCGACCATGAGGGCCGCCGTGCTGCGCACGGCCTCGTCGAGCAGCGCGAGATAGGGATCGTCGGCTTCGCGCAACTGCGGGTAGAAGCGCGCGATCACGTGATCGGCGAGCGCCTGTAGCGCGACGACGTTGTCGTTCGAGTAGAAGTGCTCGAAGTGGCCGAAGCGCACGAAGCTCGGCGAGACGCGCGTGACGACGGCAGCCGTTTCGCGTTCCTCGCGCCGCACCGGCAGGTCGGAGCCGATCACCGTGAGCGCGCGCGTCGTGGGAATGCCCAGATGATGCATGGCCTCCGAGCACAGGAATTCGCGGATCGACGAGCGCAGCACCGCGCGGCCGTCGCCCATGCGCGAGTAGGGCGTGCGCCCCCCGCCCTTGAGCTGGAGCTCGAAGCGCCGCCCGGCATGTTCGAGTTCGCCGATGCCGAGCGCGCGGCCGTCGCCGAGCTGGCCGGCCCACACACCGAACTGGTGCCCGGAATAGACCGAGGCATACGACATCGCCTCGCCCGCGCGTTCGCGCGTGGTGTTGCCCGCAAAGAGCGCGGCGAACGCAGGACGTGCGGGATCGGCGGCGAGCGCGGGATCGAGCCCGAGCAACGCGGCCGTGCCGGCCGAAAAGCCGACGAGGTAGGGCTCGGGCAGCGGTGCGGCCGGCAGCCGTGTGAGGAATGCCGGACCCAGTGAGGAAAACGCGTCGGCACGCGGCGTGGCGAGCTCGCGTTCGAGCGCCGCGAGCGGGCCCGGCTGGACGTCGGACTGGGCTTCGGGCGAGGCGGCGGGGCCTGCCTCTGAATGGGAAAGGCCTGGTGAAAACGACATGTTGAGCGCCTGTTGAATAGCCGATATTGTAAATCCGCGCCAGCCGGCGTGCTGGCCGGCCGCTCGGAGCCCCCCGGGGCGGGCTGCGGCGGCCGTGAGAACGATCGACAACAGACAAAGAGGGCGAGGAGACCAACAACGATGACTGCGACGACTGCGCCGCTGCTGGGACAGATGATGGACGTGCCGCTCAACCTGTCGTCGCTGCTCGTGCACGCGGCACGGCATCACGGCGACACGCAGATCGTGTCGCGCCGTATCGAAGGCGACGTGCATCGCTACACGTACCGCGAGTGCGAGACGCGCTCGAAGCGGCTCGCGCAGGCGCTCGTCGCGCTCGGCGTGGCGCCTGGAGAGCGCGTTGGCACGCTCGCCTGGAACGGTTATCGGCATCTGGAGGCGTACTTCGGCGTGACGGGTTTCGGCGCCGTTTGCCATACGATCAATCCGCGGCTCTTTCCCGAGCAGATCGCCTGGATCATCAACCACGCGGACGACCGCTACATCCTCTTCGACACCACGTTCGCGCCGCTCGTGGACACGCTCGCGCCGCAATGCCCGAACGTGCGCGGCTGGATTGCGCTGGCCGCGCAATCGCACCGGCCGGACATGCGGACCCCGGTGCTCTGCTACGAGACGCTGCTCGACGAACAGGACGGTCGCTATGACTGGCCGGCGCTCGACGAGCGCTGCGCGTCGAACCTCTGCTACACGTCCGGCACGACCGGCAATCCGAAGGGGGCGCTCTACACGCACCGCTCGCAGGTGCTGCATGCCTATGGCGCTTCGCTGCCCGACGCGATGGCGCTTTCCTCGCGCGACGCGATCCTGCCCGTGGTGCCGATGTTCCATGTGAACGCGTGGGGCATTCCGCACGCGGCGCCGCTGAACGGTGCGAAGCTCGTGCTGCCGGGCAAGGATCTGGACGGCAAGTCGCTCTACGAACTGATGGAAGCGGAGGGCGTGACCTGCTCGGCCGGCGTGCCGACCGTCTGGCTCGGGCTGCTCACCTATATGCGCGAGGCGGGCGTGAAGTTTTCCACGCTCCAGCGCACGGTGATCGGCGGTTCGGCGTGTCCGCCGGCCATGCTGCGTACCTACGAGGACGTCTACGGCGTGCAGGTGATCCACGCCTGGGGCATGACCGAGATGTCGCCGCTCGGCACGCTCGCGAAGCTGAACTGGGAGCAGTCGCAGCGGCCGCTGGATGCACAGCGCGCACTGCTGGAGAAGCAGGGGCGCGTGATTTTCGGCGTCGACATGAAGATCGTCGGCGAGGACGGGCGCGAACTGCCCTGGGACGGCGTGGCCTTCGGCGATCTGCACGTGCGCGGACCGTGGGTCATCGACCGCTATTTCCGCCAGGAGGGCACGCCGACTGTCGACGGCTGGTTTCCGACCGGCGACGTGGCGACCATCGATCCCGACGGCTTCCTCCATATCACCGACCGCAGCAAGGACGTGATCAAGTCGGGCGGGGAGTGGATCAGCTCGATCGATCTGGAGAACATCGCGGTCGCCCACCCGGCTATCGCCGAGGCCGCCTGCATTGCCTGCGCGCATCCTCGCTGGACCGAACGTCCCTTGATCGTCGCCGTGAAGAAGCCCGGCGCCGAGGTCACGCGCGAGGAACTGCTGGCCTTTTACGTCGGCAAGGTCGCGAAATGGTGGCAGCCCGACGACGTCGCGTTCGTCGAGTCGTTGCCGCATACGGCCACCGGCAAGCTGCAAAAGCTCAAGCTGCGCGAGCAGTTCCACGATTACGTCCTGCCAACGGCGCTCGCCGCCGAGGCGTCCTGTCCCATGAACGCGCCAGCGGGCCACGATCCGGCCTGATTGGGCCCGTTTGCGCCGTCTGCCGCAAGAAAACCGCAGCCTTCCACGAACACGCCGGCTGCGGTTTTTCGACAAAAATTGAACGAACGTTCTTTTTTGTGTATCCTGCTTGCTGACCGGGAATGTCGGACAATGAAGCCGGCGACGCACAACGCGGCCCGCAAGCATGGAGGCAGGCAAATGGCAGTGGACTATACGACTCGCGACGGCGTCGCCGTCATCACGCTCAACAACCCGCCCGTCAACGGCCTCGGGCATTCCACCCGGGCCGGCATCGTCGAGGGCATCGCGCGCGCCAACGGCGATCCGGCCGTCGCCGCCATCGTGATCACCGGCGCCGGCAAGGCGTTCTCGGGTGGCGCGGACATCACCGAATTCAACACGCCGAAGGCGACCCAGGAGCCCACGCTCCACACCGTCATCGACGAAGTCGAAAAGAGCGCCAAGCCCGTCGTCGCGGCGATTCACAGCGTCGCGATGGGCGGCGGCCTCGAACTCGCGCTCGGCGCGCACTATCGCATCGCCGCGCCCGGCGCGCAGATCGCGCTGCCCGAAGTAAAGCTCGGCATTCTGCCTGGCGCCGGCGGCACGCAGCGCCTGCCGCGCGCGCTCGGCCTTGAACCCGCGCTCAACATGATCGTGACCGGCACGCCGGTGCTGTCCGAAAAGCTCGCCGGCACGGGCCTCTTCGACGCCGTCGCGCAAGGCGATCTGCTCGACGAGGCCGTCGCGTTCGCACGCAAGGCCGCCGACCAGGCCGGCCCGCATCCGCTCGTGCGCAACCGCAAGATCGAGCATCCGAATGCCGAGGGCTTCCTGCAGTTCGCGCGCAATACGGTGGCCGCGATGGCGAAGAACTATCCGGCGCCCGTGAAGTGCGTCGACGCCATTGCCGCGGGGGCGAAGGACGGTTTCGTGAAGGGCCTCGCGTTCGAACGCGAATGCTTTGTCGAACTCGTGCAGACGCCGGAAAGCCGCGCGCTGCGCCACGCGTTCTTCGGCGAGCGCGCCGCGAGCAAGATCCCCGACGTGCCCTCGAACACGCCCACGCGCGACATCCAGCAGGTCGCGGTGATCGGCGCGGGCACGATGGGCGGCGGCATCACCATGAACTTCCTCAATGCGGGCGTGCCCGTCACGCTGCTCGAAATGAAGCAGGAGGCGCTCGACCGCGGCATCGCGACGATCCGCAAGAACTACGAGGCGCAGGTCAAGAAGGGCAAGCTCTCGGCCGAAAAGCTCGAAGCGCGCATGGCGCTGATCCGCCCGACGCTCACCTACGACGACCTCAAGCAGGCCGACCTCATCATCGAAGCCGTGTTCGAAGAATTGGGCGTGAAGGAAACGGTGTTCAAGCGCCTCGACGAAGTCGCGAAGCCCGGCGCAATCCTCGCCTCGAACACCTCGACGCTCGACGTCGACAAGATCGCCGCCTTCACGAAGCGTCCGCAGGACGTGGTGGGCATGCACTTCTTCAGCCCGGCCAACGTCATGAAGTTGCTCGAAGTCGTGCGCGGCAAGGAGACGGCGAAGGATGTGCTCGCAACGGTCATGCAGCTCGCGAAGAAGATCCGCAAGACAGCCGTGGTGTCGGGCGTGTGCGACGGCTTCATCGGCAACCGCATGATCGAGCAGTATGTGCGCCAGGCGCTCTACCTGCTCGAAGAAGGCGCGCTGCCTGCGCAAGTGGACCGCGCAATCGAGAAGTTCGGCTTCGCGATGGGTCCGTTCCGCATGAGCGACCTCGCCGGCAACGATATCGGCTGGGCGATCCGCAAGCGCCGCTATCAGGAGAAGCCGGACCTCAAGTACTCGAAGATCGCTGATCGCCTTTGCGAAGGCGGGCGTTTCGGCCAGAAGACCGGCGCCGGCTGGTACGACTACAAGGCGGGCGAGCGCAACGCGTTGCCTTCGGCTCTCGTGGACGACATGATCGTCGCGTACTCGAAGGAAGCAGGCATCGCGCGCCGCAAGATCGGCGACCAGGAAATCGTCGAGCGTCTCGTGTACGCGCTCGCGAACGAAGGCGCGAAGATCCTCGAAGAGGGCATCGCCTCGAAGGCGTCGGACATCGACATGGTCTATCTGACCGGCTACGGTTTCCCGCTGTGGCGCGGCGGCCCGATGCTCTATGCCGATACCGCGGGTCTGTACAACGTGGCGCGCGCGATTCGCCGCTACGCCGGGCAGCCCAACGGCGACGCATGGCAGATCGCGCCGTCGCTGGCCGACCTCGCCGAGAAAGGCGGCACCTTCAACTGAGTCGTTCACCGGACGGACATCATGAGAAGCGCGGACGACGTGCTGTTGCTGATCGACCTGCAATACGACTTCATGCCGGGCGGGGCGCTTGCCGTCGCGCACGGCGACGAAGTCGTGCCGGTCGTGAACCGGCTGGCGCAGGGTTTTGCCCACGTCGTGCTCACGCAGGACTGGCACCCGGCGCAGCACGTTTCGTTCGCCGCGAACCACGCAGGCTGTCAACCGTTCGAGACGATGGCATTGCCGTATGGCGAGCAGGTGCTGTGGCCCACGCATTGCGTGCAGGACAGCGAAGGCGCCGCGCTGCACCGCGGGCTCGAGGTGCCGCACGCTCGCGCGATCATCCGCAAAGGTCATCACGCGGACGTCGACAGTTACTCGGCCTTTCTCGAAGCCGACCGCAAGACGCCCACAGGCCTCGCGGGCTATCTGCGCGAAGCGGGTGCGAAGCGCGTGTACTGCTGCGGCCTCGCGACTGACTACTGCGTTGCGTGGTCCGCGCTCGATGCGCGTGCCGCCGGGTTCGAGGCGGTGCTGATCGAGGACGCCTCGCGTGCCATCGATCTGAACGGTTCGCTCGCCGCCGCCTGGGAACAACTGCTCGCCGCAGGCGTGGCGCGCGTGCAATCGGCAGAGGTGCTGAGTCGCGCCGCCTGAGCGTCTTTCATGAATGAACGGTCCGTCCCATCCCGAACATCCCGTCGCAGGATCAACTTATTTGTAGCAGGAGACACACATGACTGACGCCGTAATCGTATCGACCGCACGTACGGGCCTCGCCAAATCCTGGAAGGGCTCGTTCAACATGACCCACGGCGCGACCCTGGGCGGACACGTGACGAAGGCCGCCGTCGAGCGCGCCAACATCGACCCCTCGCGCGTCGAGGACGTGATCATGGGCTGCGCCAATCCCGAAGGCGCGACGGGCGGCAACATCGCGCGCCAGATCGCGTTGCGCGCGGGCCTGCCGGTTTCCGTGCCGGGCATGACGGTCAACCGCTTCTGTTCATCCGGACTGCAAACCATTGCGCTCGCCGCGCAACGCGTGATCGCGGGCGAGGGCGAGGTGTTCGTCGCGGGCGGCGTGGAGTCGATCTCGTGCGTGCAGAACGAGATGAACCGCCATCTGGCGTACGAGGGCTGGCTCAAGCAGAACAAGCCCGAGATTTACTGGAGCATGCTGCAGACGGCGGAAAACGTCGCGAAGCGCTATGAAATCTCGAAGGAGCGCCAGGACGAATACGGCGTGCAATCGCAGCAGCGCGCCGCCGCCGCGCAGGCCGCGGGCCTGTTCAACGCGGAAATCGTGCCGATGACGGTGCTCGCGGGCGTCGCCGACAAGGCGACCGGCCAACTGGTGACGAAGGAAGTGACGGTCGCCGCCGACGAAGGCATTCGTGGTGATACGACGCTCGAAGGCGTTGCGAAGATCCGCACGGCGCTGCCGGGCGGCGTCATCACCGCGGGCAACGCGAGCCAGTTCTCGGACGGCGCGAGCGCGTGCGTGGTGATGAACGCGAAGGTCGCGGAGCGCGAAGGCCTCGCGCCGCTCGGCATCTTCCGCGGCTTCGCCGTGGCAGGCTGCGAGCCCGACGAAATGGGTATCGGCCCGGTGTTCGCGGTGCCCAAACTCCTCAAGCAGGCGGGTCTCAAGGTCGAGGACATCGATCTGTGGGAGCTGAACGAGGCGTTCGCCGTGCAGGTGCTCTATTGCCGCGACAAGCTCGGCATTCCGGCCGATCGACTGAACGTGAACGGCGGCGCGATTGCGGTTGGCCATCCCTACGGCGTTTCGGGCGCACGCCTCACGGGCCATGCGCTCATCGAAGGCAAGCGGCGCGGCGCGAAGCTCGTCGTGGTGACGATGTGCATCGGCGGCGGGCAGGGCGCAGCGGGTCTGTTCGAAGTCGTCTGACGCCGGCGCCCGAGGGCCGAAGGCGGCTTTGCGGCAGGCATGGGCTTGCAGGGGCTTCCCTCGCGCGGCAGGTCGCGCGGGTATCATGACGTCTTCTGGCGCGTGCCTCGTGCCGCGCCTCTTCAACGCAGACTGAAAAGGTGAATACGTTGATTCGTCATATCGTCATGTGGCAGCTCAAGGCGTCGGCGGAAGGTGCAACGCGCGAGGAAAACCTCGTGAAGTTCAAGGCTCTTCTGGAAGGCTGTCGCAATCTCGTGCCCGGTACGCTGCATCTGGAAGTCGGCCTGGCGGAACCGGGCCTCGCGTCGACGTTCGACATCGCGCTCGTCTCCGACTTCGCCGACAAGGCCGCCCTCGACGCCTATCAGGACCACCCCGATCACGTCGTCGTGAAGCAGTTCGCGAAGGCCGTGACGGAAGGCCGCCAGTGCGTCGATTACGTGATCTGATTGAGCGCCGGTTGAGCACCATGAGTGACCAGGACAGGGCAGGCGGCAGCGCTGCACAGACTTCGCAGATGAACATCGAAAGCCCGTTCGTCGACCATCTCGGCGCGCAGCTCGTGAGCGCGCGCGACGGCGCGAGCGAAGTCGCGCTGTTGCTCGCCGAACGGCATCTGAACACGTGGGACATCGCGCACGGCGGCGTGACGATGACGCTGGCCGACATCGCGCTCGCCATGGCTGCGCGCAGCGTGGCCGGCGACGGCGTGGGCGTCGTCACCGTCGAAATGAAAGTCAACTTCATGCAGCCGGGCCGCGGCGAGTTGCGCGCCTATGGGCGCGTGCTCACGCGCACGACCACGATGGCCTATTGCGAAGGCGAAGTGCGCGATAGCGAAGGCCATTTCGTCGCGAAAGCGCTCGGCACCTTCAAATACATGCGCAGGCTTGCCGTGGGGCGCGACGTCGCGCGCCAGCGGCTGCGCAGCGATCCAACGGCGAAGCCGGGACCGAGCGACGGCTGAGCATTTCCGCGCGCCCTCCTTGCATCGTCATTTACCCACGCGGCCACGCGCCGCAGAGCGAACGCCATGACCCAAACGAATCGCCAGATCCTGCTCGCGTCACGCCCGGAAGGTGCCGCGAGCGTCGACAATTTCCGCCTCGTCGAGACGCCGCTTGTGCCGCTGCAGGAGGGGCAGGTGCGCGTGCGCAATCACTACCTTTCGCTCGATCCGTACATGCGCGGCCGCATGAACGAGAGCAAGTCCTATGCGGCGCCGCAGCCGCTCGATGAGGTGATGATCGGGGGGACGGTGGGCGAGGTGGTCGAATCGCGCAATCCGAAGTACAAGGCCGGCGACAAAGTGGTGGCGATGTTCGGCTGGCAGGAGTTCGGCACCTCGGACGGCACGGGCATGCAACCCGTCGATACGACCCACGTGCCGCTTTCCGCTTACCTCGGACCGGTAGGCATGCCGGGCGTTACCGCCTGGTACGGCCTGAACCGCATCATTGCGCCGAAGGCGGGCGAGACCGTCGTCGTGAGCGCCGCGAGCGGCGCGGTGGGCAGCGTGGTGGGCCAGCTCGCGAAGCGCGCGGGCTGCCGGTCGGTCGGCATCGCCGGTGGCGCGGACAAGTGCCGCTACGTCGTGGAGACGCTAGGCTTCGACGCCTGCGTCGACTACAAGGCCGGCAACTTGTACCAGGACCTCAAGGCCGCGACGCCCGATGGCGTGGACGGCTACTTCGAGAACGTCGGCGGCGAGGTGCTCGACGCCACGCTCGCGCGCATGAACGCGTTCGGGCGCATCGCGCTGTGCGGCATGATCGCGGGCTACGACGGCAATCCGCAGCCGCTCCGGTATCCGGGCCTCCTGCTCACGCAACGGCTGCTCGTGCAGGGCTTCATCGTGAGCGAGCACATGGACGTGTGGCCGCAGGCGCTGAAGGAGCTCGGCACGCTCGTCGCGCAGAAGCAACTGGCGTACCGCGAAACCGTGGCCGAGGGTCTCGGGAACGCGCCGTCCGCGTTCCTTGGCATGCTCAAGGGGCAGAACTTCGGCAAGCAGCTCGTCAAGCTGGTCTGATGCCTCGCGCCGGGCCGGCGCGGGAGCGCCGGCTTTCTCATTGATTCCAACGCAGCGATTTCACCGCAGCGAATCCAACCAGGGATAGCAATGGCTGATCCGTTCCAGTTCGACGGCCGTGTGGCCGTCATCACGGGCGCGGCGAGCGGCTTTGGCCGCGCGTTCGCCCACAAGGCTGCCGCGCTCGGCATGAAGCTCGTGCTCGCCGACGTCGATCAAAAGCTGCTCGACGAGACGGTGGCGGCGTTGCGTGCCGCCGGCGCCGAAGCGACTGGCGTGCGGACCGACGTACGCGACCCGGCCGCGGTCGACGCGCTCGCGAAGGCCGCCGTCGACACGTATGGCAAAGTGCATCTGCTCTTCAACAACGCGGGCGTGGGCACCGGCGGCTTCGTGTGGGAAAGCAGCGCGAAGGACTGGGAGTGGGTGTTCAGCGTGAACGTGATGGGGGTCGCGAACGGCGTGCGCGCCTTCACGCCCATCATGCTGGCCCAGGGCGAGCCCGCGCATATCGTCAACACGGCTTCCGTGGCAGGTTTGCTGTCGCCTTCGGCGATGGGCGTCTATAACGCGTCGAAGCACGCGGTCGTGTCGCTCACCGAAACGCTTTATCACGACCTCAAGAGCGTCGGCGCAACGGTCGGCTGCTCGGTGCTGTGCCCGGCGTTCGTGTCCACCGGCATCGCCAACGCGGAGCGTAGCCGGCCCGATGACCTGCGCAACGATGCGCCGCCCACGCGTTCGCAGCAAGCCGCCGACCTGCAACTGCAGCGCGCGGTGCGCTCGGGCCGCCTCACGCCGGAAGACGTCGCCACGCAAACCTTCGACGCGGTCCGCGAAAACCGCTTCTACATCCTCACGCATCCGCAGATTCTCCCTTCGGTGAAACTGCGTCATGAGGATATCGAAACATTGCGCAACCCCATCGATCCGCTTTCGTTGAAGCCGGAAGTGAAGCGGGCGGACTGAACGGCACGATGTTGCCGCCAACCATGGCGACTGGCGTTTCGCGCCGCGCGCGTGCGGCGGCCAGGGCCGCCGCGTCCGCTCAGCGCGTCTCGACGGCGAACCGCTCGCGGCGCTCGAAATTGCCGGGCCGCACGATGCGATGCGAGCCGTTGTCGTCGCTGCGCTCGACGACCTCGACCTCGATCCGCGCGCCGTCTGCGTCGACGCGCAGCGCCGTGGTGCCCCGCGTGCCGTAATCGGGCGTTTCGATGAAGGCCGCCGAAAGCGCGCGCTCGCGTTCGAGCGGGATGCCGGTGGCCGGCAATTCGTCGTCGCGGGCGATCCGCGGGTCGCGCATCATCGCCACGAGCCGGTCGAGCGGGGCAGGCGCTCCATTGCCGGCCAGCTCGGCGAGCTCCGCGCGCTTATGCACGAGCTTCGGCCAGGGCGTATCGAGCACGGCATTCGAAATGCCGTGCGTGCCCGACGGCAGGAGCGCGGGAGCAAGATCGCCGCGATTGCAGTACCAGGCCAGCTCGCGCCGCGTCCAGTCGCCCACCACCAGATTGAAGCCGTTATAGAGGCGGCCGTTGTGCGCCACCTCGGCCAGATAGCCGAGCGGTGTATCGGGCAAGCCGTCGCCGCCGGTGAGCCAGGCCGAAACGAGCGTGCCGCGCGTGGGCGCGTCGGGCCGCATTTCATGCGGCGCGCGGTAGTTCGTGAGCGCGGCGAAGCGGCCGCCGCGCGTCATGCCAAGCCATGTTCCGCCTCCCACGAGGTCGCGGCCCGCGAGCACGTGGGGTGTGCGGGGTGCATCGTCCCACCAGTGGAGCGGATCGGCCGTGCGGCGCAGGAACTCGTCGCGGTTCGCGGCGAGCGTGAAAATCGCGCCTGCCGTGGCCTCGGGGCGCCAGTCGAAGACGATCAGACACATGGCGCAGGCTCCCCGGCATGGGCCGCCGCGCCAGGTGCGACGAATGCGTTCGGGGCGCGGCGTGCGACGCGCGGGTGCGGGGCCAACGCGTCAGACCTCGGCGGGCAGTGCGTACGGCAGCGGCAGGAAGCGCAGGGCGGGGCCGTCGGCGGCGCCCAGATGCACGGTGCCCGATTCGAGCGCGGCAAGCTTGATCTCTGCGAGCAGATCGACACCGCCCCCGGGCGCGCTGGCCGCGTTGACGATCATGCCGCACGGCTGGCCGGGGTCGTCGGCGTGAAAGAGTTCGACACCCGCGCGCGCGGCATCGAGCCCCGCAGCGACGCTCGCTAGCGCGGTGCGGCGCTTGATCGTGCCGCGATACTGGCTGCGCGCCACGATCTCCTGGCCCGGATAGCAGCCTTTCTTGAAATTCACGCCGCCGAGCACGTCGTAGTTCACCATCTGCGGCACGAACTGCTCCGAAACCGCGTGGGTGATGCGCGGCTCGCCCGCGCGGATGTCGAGCCAGTCCCAGACGGCGGGCGGCACGCGCGTGAGCTTGCCCGCGAGCGCCGCGAGGCGCGCCTCGACGGCTTCCTTCGGGCCGACCCACAGATAGCGCAGGCGGCCGGCCGCATCGGGCAGACGGATCAACGTGCCGGCCGGATCGTCCACTTTCACGTGCACACCGTCGGGCAGGGCGTCGAACTCCGCCGCGAGCGCGCCGCGCACGTCGCCGGCGAGCCCCACCACGAGCAGCTTCTCGCTGTCGTCCACGAGCTTCGCCTTCGCGCGCAGCACGAACATCGAGAGCCGCTTCTGCACGCTCGCCTGCACGTCCTTCGCGATCAGGAGACGGATTGCCTCGCCGCTCTTCCAGACGAGAAATGAGGCGAGAAGGCGCCCCTTAGGCGAACAGTAGCCCGCGAGGCGCGCACCGGCGACGTCCAGATGCTGGATGTCGTTCGTGAGCTGGCTGTGCAGGAAGCTTGCGGCGTCGTCGCCGCTGGCGTCGATCACGCCGAACTGCGGCAGGATCGCGTATGCGCCGCCTTCGAGGACGGCCTCGAAATCATGCGCGGCGGGCGGCTCGGCGGCGGTGACGGGAAGCGTGGCGGCGGAATCGTGCGGGGAATTCATGGATTCGGGGAACAGTCAATCCTGACTTTAGCGAGGGCAAGCGGTTATTATAGGAGGCTCGTTCCGAGCCGTGTTTTCATGTCCCTCTTCAAGAAATGCCTTGTTGCCGGCGCCACGCTCGCCGTGCTTGGCGCGGCCGCCGCGGGCGGCATCTGGCACTGGGCCAATTCCCCTGTCCAGCTTGCCACCCCTCAGCTCGATGTGACCATCAAGCCGCACAGCTCGGTACGCAGCGTCACCGCGCAACTGCGCCGCGGCGGCGTGCCGGTCCAGACCGACCTGTTCGTGCTGATGACACGCGTGCTCGGTCTGCAAAGCACGCTCAAGTCCGGCAACTACGAATTCAAGCTCGGCATTACGCCCTACGAGGTGCTGCAAAAGATGGCGCTCGGCGACGTTAACGAGTACGTCGCGACGATCATCGAAGGCTGGACTTTCAAGCGCATGCGCGCGGAGCTCGACGCCAACCCGGCGCTGCACCACGACAGCGCCGGCATGAGCGACGCGCAACTGCTCGCCGCGATCGGCGCGCCGGCTGCGCCTATGGGCAATGCCGAAGGCCTGTTCTTCCCCGACACCTATTTGTTCGACAAGGACACGAGCGACCTCGACGTCTATCGCCGCGCCTACCGGCTGATGCAGACGCGGCTTGCCGAGGCCTGGTCCGCGCGCTCGCCGGGGCTGCCGCTCACGTCGCCCTACGAGGCGCTCACGCTCGCCTCGCTGATCGAGAAGGAAACGGGCAAGGCCGGCGACCGGGCGCTCGTGGCCGCGGTGTTCGCCAACCGGCTGCGCTCGGGCATGCCGCTGCAGACCGACCCCGCCGTGATCTACGGGCTCGGCGAAAGTTACCAGGGCCGCCTGCACAGGCAGGATCTGCAGACCGACACTCTTTACAATACGTATCTGCACCTTGGTTTGCCGCCGACACCCATTGCGCTGCCGGGTGCGGCGTCGCTGCAGGCGGCGCTGAATCCGGCATCGACGGCCGCGCTGTATTTCGTGGCGCGGGGCGATGGCAGCAGCGTTTTTTCGGACAATCTGGTCGACCATAACAAGGCTGTCGACAAATACATTCGGGGGCAGTAAATGGCGCGGGGCCGATTCATCACGTTCGAGGGCATCGACGGTGCGGGCAAGACCACGCATCTCGCCTGGTTTCGCGACCGGCTTGCGGACAAGCTGGCCGGCGCCGGGCGCCAGGTCGTGATGACGCGCGAGCCGGGCGGCACGCCGCTTGGCGAAACGCTGCGCGAAATCCTGCTGCACCAGCCGATGGACCTCGAAACCGAGGCGCTGCTGATGTTTGGGGCGCGCCGCGAGCATCTGGCCCAGGTGATCGAGCCGGCGCTCGCGCGCGGCGATTGGGTGCTCTCCGACCGTTTTACCGACGCGACCTTCGCCTACCAGGGCGGCGGACGCGGGTTGCCGCGCGACAAGCTGGAGACGCTGGAGCGCTGGGTGCAGGGCGGTTTCCAGCCCGACCTGACGGTGCTGTTCGATGTTCTGCCGGCCACGGCGAGCGAACGCCGCGGCGCGGCGCGCGAGCCGGATCGCTTCGAGAGCGAGACCGACACGTTTTTCGTGCGCACGCGCGCCGAATACCTGCGCCGGGCGGAGGAAGCGCCGTACCGCTTCGTGATCGTCGATTCGACGCAGAGTATCGAAACGATCCGCGCCCAGCTCGGGCATGTGATCGCGGCGCTTTGATATTCTCGGCTAACTGGTTGATTCCAAAATGATCTATCCGTGGCAGACCGGCGACTGGGAGCGCCTCCAGCAACTGCGCAGCCACTGGCCGCACGCACTGCTGCTGCACGGCCAGGCCGGGATCGGCAAGCTGCACTTCGCCCAGCATCTGGCCAAAGGGCTCCTGTGCGAGTCGCCGCAGCCCAATGGCGAGCCCTGCGGTTCGTGCCCGGCCTGCAACTGGTTCGTCCAGGGCAATCACCCGGACTACCGCGTCATCGTGCCCGAAGCGCTGGCAGCCGAGGTAGGCCCGGTGGGCGCGGACGACGGCGACAAAGCGGCCGACAAGAGTGAGAAGGGCGAAGGGGAAGAGAGCAAGAAGACCCGCACGCCCAGCAAGGAAATCCGCATCGAGCAGGTGCGCGCGCTGCTGGACTTCACGGCAGTGGGGTCGCATCGCGGCGGCTTGCGCGTCGTCGTGCTGTACCCGGCCGAGGCGCTGAACGTGGCCGCCGCCAATGCTCTCCTGAAGACGCTGGAGGAACCGCCCTCGGGCGTCGTGTTTCTGCTCGTTTCGGCGCGAGTCGATCGCCTGCTGCCCACCATCATCAGCCGCTGCCGTCAGTGGCCGCTCTCCACGCCTGCACCCGAGACCGCCGAAGCGTGGCTCGCGGCGCAGGGCGTGGCCGACGCAAAGGCCCTGCTGGCCGAGGCGGGCGGCGCGCCGCTCGCGGCGCTCGCGCTCACCCGCGACGAGAACCGCACGCTGCGCGACTGGACCCTCGCGCAACTCTCGGCGGGGCCGGCCTGCGACGCCTTCGCCTGCGGCGAGACGCTGCAAAAGCTGCCCGTGCCGCTCGTGCTGGGCTGGCTCCAGCGCTGGGCGTACGACCTGCTCGCCGAGCGCACCGCCGGCCGGCCGCGCTATTTCCCGCAGGCCGCCGCGGCGCTCGCGCGCTGTGCCGCGAAGCTCGACGCACCGGCGCTCGCACACTACCTGAAAACCGTCACGCGTCAGCGCGCGGTCGAGAACCATCCGCTGAACGCGCGTCTCGTATTCGAAGAACTGTTTCTCGGCTATCGTGAATTGTTCGACTGATGCTCGACCGATCATTCGCGCAAAGCGCCAATCTGACTGATCCACCGACCCGGCCCGCCGCGCCGAACGCCAGGCAACGCGAGCCCCAGCCGAAATAAAGCACCATGAGTCTTGTCTACCGGGATGCCACCCTCGACGATCTGCCCGCCATCGTCGCCATCTACAACTCGACCGTGCCCTCGCGGCAGGTCACGGCCGATCTGGAGCCGGTCAACGTGGAAAGCCGCCTGCCGTGGTTCCACGCGCACGGGCCCACCACGCGGCCATTGTGGGTGGTCGAAGAGGGTGGCCGCGTGATCGCGTGGCTCAGCTTCTCCGACTTCTACGGACGCCCGGCCTACCGCCACACGTCCGAGGTCAGCATCTATCTCGACGAAGCCGCGCGCGGCAAGGGCCTCGGGCGCAAGCTCCTGACCGCCGCCCTCGAAGCTGCGCCGGGTCTCGATATCCACACGGTGCTGGGCTTCGTGTTCGGCCACAACGAGCCGAGCATGCGGCTCTTCCAGGGCTTCGGTTTCGGGGCGTGGGGCACGCTCCCGCGTGTCGCCGTGCTCGACGGCATCGAGCGCGATCTGATCATCCTCGGCAAGCGGCTCGACACCGCGCCCGCCGCCTGAACCCGCGCAGGACCGCCCATGTTCGTCGATTCGCATTGCCACATCAATTTCGAGGGTCTGGCCGACCGTCTGCCGCAGGTTCTGGAGAACATGCGCTCGAACGCCGTGACGCACGCGTTGTGCGTTTCGGTCGATCTGGAGACGCTGCCCTCGGTGCTCGACATCGCCAGCCGCTTCGAGAACGTCTACGCCTCGGTGGGGGTGCATCCAGATCACGAGGATGTGCGGGAGCCGACCGTCGCCGAACTCGTGGAACTGGCCGCGCATCCGAAGGTGGTCGCGATCGGCGAAACGGGGCTCGATTACTACCGCCTCGGCGAGCGCACGATCGCCGACATGGAGTGGCAGCGCGAGCGCTTCCGCACCCATATCCGCGCGGCGCACGCGACGAACAAGCCCTTGATTATCCATACGCGCGCCGCTTCCGAGGACACGCTGCGCCTGATGGAAGAGGAGCGCGCGGGCGTGCCGGGCGGCGTCATGCACTGCTTCACGGAGCCGTGGTCCGTCGCCGAGCCGGCGCTCGCGCAGAACTTCCATATCTCGCTCTCGGGCATCGTCACGTTCAAGAGCGCCACCGACGTGCAGGACGTGGCGCGGCGCGTGCCGATCGACCGGTTGCTGATCGAAACGGACTCGCCGTACCTCGCGCCGGTGCCTTTTCGCGGCAAGCCCAATGAACCTGCGTACGTGAGCCATGTCGGAAGATTCATTGCGCAGCAGCGGGGGATCTCCGATGCCGAACTGGGCGCGGCCACCACGCAGAACTTCTTCCGGCTCTTCAAGATCCCGGCAGCGGTTTGAGTGCGTGACCGTGAGCTGTCAATGCCGTTTATTATCAACAAGATATCGAAAAATATTAAGGTCTCACATGAACTTTAATCCGCTTTCGCCCGCCGTCTTTCCCGTCCGTGCCGCGTCCGTGCGCCGCGTGGCCGCCGCGCTCGCCTTCGGTATGAGTGCCGCGCTGCTGGCCGCCGCGCCCGCGCACGCCGCGCCGATCGACTCGCTCGTGAAGGCCGTCAAGTTCGACGACGACAAGGCCGTTTCGGAGGATCTCGCCAAGGGCATGGACCCGAACGCAACGGACGACCACGGCATGCCGCTCCTGGTGCTGGCCGCGCGCGAGAAGTCCGACAAGGTGGTGGCCGTGCTGCTCGACAATCCGCAAACGAAGATCGAGATCGAAGACGGCGCCGGCGAGAACGCGCTGATGATGGCCTCGCTCAACGGCGACACCGACCTCGTGAAGCTCCTCATCACGAAGGGCGCGGAAGTCAACAAGAAGGGCTGGACCGCGCTGCATTACGCGGCGGCCAATGGCCACGACGACATCGCGAAGCTGCTGCTCGGCTATTCGGCCTATGTGGACGCGCCGTCGCCCAATGGCACCACGCCCCTCATGATGGCCGCGCGCGGCGACCATATCTCGACGCTCAAGCTGCTGCTCGACAACGGCGCGGACCTCAACGCGAAGAACCAGATCGGCATGAATGCGCTCGACTTCGCCAAGCAGTACAAGTCGCCGGACGCGATCAAGGGCCTCTCCGCCCGCATGGCGCAGCAAGGCGCTCAGCCCACTGACACGGCGGCGCCGCAAAACGGTGCAAAATAACGGGATTGCCGCAGGACCGGACCGACCGGCGGCCAGGCGGCGCTCCCAGGCGGGCGCCGCACCCCACAGTTACGAATCAAGGAGAACCATGCTGCGGGCTCTGATTTGCGCCGGTGCGCTCGCTCTGCCGGTGTCGGCATTCGCCTTCACGGCCAGCGATCTGAACCGGCTCTGCACCAAGACCGATGTAGCCTCGCGTAGCGCGTGCGCGGCCTATATCGAAGGCGCCGCCGACGGGATCTTCAACACGATCGATGCGATCGGCGGCACGACCGGGCCGCGCGTGGGCCAGTACTTCTGCCTGCCGCCGGACGCACGCTCGGCGCAACTGACCGACGCGGTGCGCAAGTACATCGCCGACAACCCGAACGTGGCGGGCTACAACGCCAGCACGGCCATTTCGCTCGGCCTTGGCAAGGCATTCCCTTGCGCGCCGGGCAGCGGAGGTTGAGCGCAGGCTGATCCGCCGGCCGCCGGGCCGGTTTTCCACGTCGGCGGGGCGGCGCGGGTCAGGCCGATCCGCACGCGGCACGCTTCGTGCTGGCCGGTGAGCACGATAGCCGGGCCGGCCTCGGCGGCCTGTGGCTCCAGGAGCACCCACCCGGCGCCCGGAGTCGAGGCAAGACGTGCGGAGGAAGCCGGAATGGGTAGATTGATCGTCGTGTCGAATCGCGTGGCAACGCCAACGGAGACCAAGGGCTCCGCAGGCGGGCTGGCCGTGGGCGTGTTCGGCGCGCTCAAGGACGCGGGCGGCGTCTGGTTCGGCTGGAGCGGCGACGTCGTCAGCGAAAGCGTGGCGAACGCGGGGCCGGTCCTTGTCGACGAAGAGCCCGTCACGTTCGCGACCGTCGGTCTCACGCGCAAGGACTACGATCAGTACTACCGCGGCTTTTCGAACGCCACGCTCTGGCCCGTCTTTCACTACCGCAACGACCTCGCGCGCTACGAGCGCGACGAGTACGCGGGATATCGCCGCGTGAACGCGTGGCTTGCCCACAAGCTCATCAAACTGGTCGACCCCGACGACAACATCTGGGTGCACGACTACCATCTGATTCCGTTTGCCGAAGCCCTGCGTTCCGAGGGCGTCACGAACCGGACCGGTTTTTTTCTGCATATTCCGTTTCCCTCGCCGCAGGTGCTGCAGACGATTCCGCCGCACGATGAACTCGTGAGATCGCTGTGCTGCTACGACCTGCTGGGCTTTCAGACGCGCAATGACCAGCAGGCGTTTCACGACTACATCGTGCGCGAGGCGCGCGGCAAGGTGAGCGAGCAGGGCGACAAGGCCCAGGTGGAAGCGTACGGCCGCAGGTTGCGCACGGGCGTCTATCGCATCGGCGTGTTCCCGGACGAGATCGCCGAACAGGCGGCCCGCTACGAGAGCCGCCAGCATGTGCTCGACCTCAAGCAGAGCCTGGAAGGGCGCAAGCTCATCATGAGCGTGGACCGGCTCGATTATTCGAAAGGGCTCGTCGAGCGTTTCCACGCGTTCGAGCAACTGCTGGAAGACGCCCCGGAGTGGCGCGGCAAGGTCACGCTCGTGCAGATCGCGCCGCCCACGCGCTCGGACGTCGCCAGCTACCGGCTGATCCGCGAGGAACTCGAACGCGAGGCCGGGCGCATCAACGGCCGCTACTCGGGGCTCGACTACACGCCGATCCGCTATCTGAGCCAGCAGTACGACCGCTGGAAGCTGATGTCGCTGTTTCGCGAGTCGCAGGTGGGCTATGTCACGCCGCTGCACGACGGCATGAATCTCGTGGCGAAGGAGTATGTCGCGGCGCAGAACCCCGCCGACCCCGGCGTGCTCGTGCTTTCGGTCTTCGCGGGCGCCGCCGCCGAACTCTCGGGCGCGCTGCTCGTCAATCCGCACGATGCGACCGGCATGGCGGAGGCGCTGCAGCGGGCGTTGTCGATGCCGCTTGCGGAGCGCCAGTCGCGCTACGAGACCAACATGGCGGCGCTGCGGCGCAACGATCTCGGCGTCTGGCGCGACACCTTCCTGAGCGATCTGGCCAACGTGCCCCGGCTGCGCTGATCGTCCCGGTGACGTCCGGTCTCGACCGCGCACGAGGCTTGGCTGGACGTTGCGCGAGGCGCAGCCTCGGGCCGGCGTCGCGCGCGATTGCGTATGATCCCGCGATCGCTTCCGCCACACTGTCTCATGCTGACCACGCTCGCCATTGCCAACTACCGCTCGCTGCGCGAACTGATCGTGCCGCTCGGGCCGCTCAACGTCGTTACCGGACCGAACGGCAGCGGCAAGTCGAATCTCTACCGTGCATTGCGTCTGCTCGCGCTCACTGCGCGAGGCGGCGTGATTCCCTCGCTCGCGCGCGAGGGCGGACTGCAATCGACGCTCTGGGCCGGCCCCGAGCGCTTCTCCCGCGCAGTGCTTGAGGGCGCCGTCCCGGTTCAGGGCACCGTGCGCAAGGACGTCGTGAGTTTGCGTCTCGGCTTCGCGGGCGACGCGTTCGGCTATGTGATCGATCTCGGGTTGCCGACGGCGTCGACGTCGCAGTTCGCGCTCGACCCGGTCATCAAGCGCGAATGCATCTGGAGCGGGCCGCTGCTGCGCCCTTCGGCGTTGCTGGTCGACCGCCAGGGTCCGGCGATCCGCATCCGCGACGAAGCGGGGGACTGGACCACGCTGGCGCAGCCCGTCGCGAGCTTCGACAGCATGATGTCGGAGTTTGCAGACCCGCGCAGCGCGCCGGAGATGATCGCGGTGCGCGAGCAGATTCGCTCGTGGCGCTTTTACGATCACTTCCGTACCGATGAGCTGGCCCCCGCGCGACAGGTACAGATCGGCACGCATTCGCCGGTGCTTTCCGACGACGGCGCGAATCTCGCCGCGGCGTTGCAGACGATACGCGAGATCGGCGACAGCGAAGCGCTCGACACGGCCGTCGCTGACGCCTTTCCCGGTGCGCGGGTCGAGATCGTCAACCACGAAGGCCGCTTCGAACTGGCGCTGCGCCAGCAAGGGCTGCTGCGGCCGTTGCGCGCGGCCGAGCTTTCGGACGGCACCTTGCGCTACCTGCTGCTCGCGGCGGCCTTGCTGAGTCCCAGGCCGCCGGCACTCCTCGTGCTCGACGAACCGGAAACGAGCCTCCATCCCGACCTGCTGGCTTCGCTGGCGCGCCTCATCGCGCGGGCGTCACGGCATTCGCAGGTGCTTGTGGTGTCGCATGCGGCGCGCCTCGTCGCGGCGCTGGAGCGCGAGGAGGGCAGCCGGTCGATCGTGCTGGAACGCAAGCTCGGTGCGACCGCGCTGGCCGACGCCGAGGCGCTCGACCTGCCGCCCTGGAAATGGCCGTCGCGCTGAAGGCGGGCGCACGGGAAAGAATTCGGGCGCGGGTACGCGGCTTGCACGGCAACGGGGCTTTATGCGGAAGGCGTCCCCGGGGCGGCGGCCGGCCTGTCGCCCGCTGCCGTGCCGGTTCGCGTTCGCCTTGCCTTACAATGCGTCATGAGATCAGAAGCCGCGGCGCTGCCCGATCGCGCCCGCGCACCGGATTGACGGAGACTCCCGATGAGAATCGCCCAGATCGCCCCGCTCACCGAATCGGTTCCGCCCAAGCTCTACGGCGGCACGGAACGCGCCGTGTCGTACATCACCGAAGCGCTCGTGGACCTTGGCCATGAAGTCACGCTGTTCGCGAGCGGCGACTCGGTCACGCGTGCCAGGCTCGAGCCAGTCTGGCCGCGCGCGCTGCGCCTCGATCCCTCCATCCGCGACCGCATCGCGCCGCACATGCTGCTCATGGAAATGGTGCGCCGCCAGGCCGATCAATTCGACGTGCTGCACTTCCATATGGACTACTACTCGTTCTCGGTGTTCAAGCGCCAGGACACGCCGTTCGTGACGACCTTGCACGGCCGCCTCGATCTGCCCGAGCAGCAGCCCGTATTCGATACCTTCAACACGGCGCCGGTCATTTCGATCTCGAACGCGCAACGCCAGCCTTTGCCTCAGGCCAAGTGGCTCAGCACGGTCTATCACGGGCTGCCCGAGCACCTCTATGTGCCGCAGCCGGTCGAGCAGCGCTATCTGGCCTTCCTCGGCCGCATCTCGCCGGAAAAGCGCGTGGACACGGCGATCGGCATCGCGCGCCGCTGCGGGCTGCCCATTCGCATCGCGGCGAAGGTGGACGAGGCCGACCGCGAATACTTCGAGCGCACGATCAAACCACTGTTGGCACTGCCAGGCGTCGAGTTCATCGGCGAAATTTCCGACTCGCAAAAGGCCGAATTCCTTTCGGGTGCCCACGCGCTGCTGTTTCCGATCGACTGGCCGGAGCCGTTCGGCCTCGTGATGATCGAGGCAATGGCTTGCGGCACGCCCGTGATCGCGTTCAACCGCGGCGCGGTGCCGGAAGTCGTGGACGAGGGGGTGACGGGCTATATCGTGGAAGACGAAATCGGCGCGGTGGCCGCCGTGAACCGCCTCGCGCGCGTGCCGCGCGCCGGCGTGCGGCGCCGCTTCGAGGAGCGCTTCACGTCGCGCCGCATGGCGCAGCAGTACGTGGAGGCGTATCAGGCGGTGATCCGCGCGAGCCGGCGCTCGCGCTTCAAGGTGATCGATACGTCCGCGAGCTGAACGGCTCGCGGAATGCAGCGCACGTTTCTTCCTTAGAGGTCGAGACGCGAGATCTTCGTGCTGTTGAGCGACAGGTCGCCGATCAGGCCGCTGTCGGTCATCACGAACACTTCGACCGGTTTCACGGCGGTGGTCGTGTCGATGCTGCCGTTCGCGCCGACCTTCACGAGCGCGACCGAAGCGTCGCCGCCCACCGACCAGCCTTCCGAGGTGTGCAGCCGCTCCAGCGCATCCTGCGTCATGAAGAGATAGACGACCGACTTCGTCTGCATGCCGAGCGTGGCGCCCACCGACACCGACGTCGTGCTGTAGTAACCGGCCGTGCTGCCGCCTATGCGCAGCGCGCCGTCGCCGTGCTCGCCGCCGATGCCGATACCTGCCTGAGTGACCTTCGGGAACACCAGGATGCCGCGTGCCTTGCTGACCAGTTCACGTGAGCCCGGCACGGTCTGGAACAGGCGCGAGAGCGTACCGTCCACGCTCGCATCGATCGCCTGTTTGCGTGCATCGTTCGAGGCGGCGGTGGGAGGTTGATCGCCGGTGGTGCTGCAGCCTGCGAGCGTGACGCTGGCGAGCGCAATGGCGATCGAAGCCTTCAGAAGGAAGCCGTACTTTTGCATTTTCTTCTCCGTTTTGGTGGCCGGATACCGCACCGCTAATGGCCAGGAAGGCCGACTATGCGGGCTGAAGCGGTTATAGCACAGATATTTCTGGGGGCTGTTTGAGCGAGCCCATCCCGCAAGCATCCGGAATGGGCCGCGGTGCGGCGTCGAAGCGGCGCACGGCAAAGGGCTGCCATGCGCGATGGGTGATAACGACAGCGGACACCGCAACTATTTGCCGCAGTGGCGTCATTGCTCCGGTACGGCTTTCGCGGGCGGCTTCGCAGGCGGGCGCCGAAGCGCGCGGCGAACGCCGCCGATCAGCACGCCGAGGGCGAGCAGCGTGGCCGCCGGCACGATCCAGTAGCCGACGAACGCATGCCAGAGATAGCCGAAGAGCGTGCTGCGGCGCAGTGCGTATTCGTCTTGCGCTTCCTGCCAGCGCGCGGCGTTCCGCGCCAGGACTTCGGCCGGGCAGCCGGCGGCGCGGGCCGTGTCGGCGCTGCCCTGGCAGCGCTGCGGCAGGCCGGCGCTGCGTTCGGCGTCGGTGAACGTCCACGTGGCCAGCGCTCGCTGGAGATCCTCGCGGTTGTAGGCCATCTCTTCCTGAACCTCGCGCACGGCGACGATCATCACCGGCACCAGCCAGAATACGATCACCAGCAGCCAGCGGCGAAACCAGCGGTTCTTGTGTCTCCATGCCATCCGTGCCTCCGTTCGATGCCATTGGCATCAACGTCAACCGGCGGCCCGATGGCGTAGGCGTTATGTCGTTCGGGATGGGACCGCCGTTGGAGCCATCATAGGAGAAAAACGGCGTGTACGAAGGCGGCGCCTGGGCGGAGGGGAAAGTGCGAGGAGTCGGGTGGGCGGAGCGGGTTGAGCCGGTTGAGGCGCAGGCGCGCGAAAAAAACGCGCGGCTGTCGTAACCGCCGCGCGCCCGCAACCGGTGTGGCGGTCAGCTCTTCGTCGAGAGGCACTGCTTCATGAAGGCCTTGCGGTCGTCGCCTTTCTTGTCGCCGGCCTGCGTGTTGCACGCCTTCATCCGTTCCTGCTGCGACATTGTCGGCGCCGGTGCGCCGCTGGCCGAAAGACATTGCTTCATGAAGGCCTTGCGGTCGTCACCCTTCTTGTCGCCGGCCTGCGTATTACATGCCTTCATCTTCTGTTGCTGGCTGTTCGGCGCGGCTGCAGAAGCGGGGGTCTGGGCGAACGCCGGTGCGGCCAGCACGCCGCCCAGCACGATTGCAGCAATAACGGATTGCATTTTCATGGGTCACTCCCTTGGGATTTCGACGTTGTCGGTAGTCGTGCGAGCGGGCCTTGGCGGTCCATTTTCGCGGCGACCATTATGGCAAAGCCTTCTTAAAAACGGGGCAGCAATGTCCGCGGTTGACGGCATACCGCACAATGCGATTTACACCCCGTAGTTACGTGAACGCCTTAAGGAGGGCACGATGCATTGGCTCTTGATGTACGAACTCGCCGAAGACTATCTCGAACGCCGCGCCGAGCACCGCAACGCCCATCTCGCGCTTGCCTGGGCGGCAGCGCAACGGGGCGCACTGCTGCTCGCAGGCGCGGTGGCCGATCCGGTAGACAGCGCGCTCCTGCTATTCGAGGGCGAGACATCCGCCGCGGCCGAAGCTTTCGCGCGCGCCGATCCCTATGTCACGGCGGAACTGGTCCGAAGCTGGCGCGTGCGGCCCTGGCAGACCGTGGTGGGAGAGCGCGCGGCCAATCCTGTGCGCTGAGCCGAGGGGCACCGGCGAGCACCAGTGGGCCCTCAGGACAGATCCGGGCCGCGGGCCGCTTCGTCGAGCAGCTCGCGCACGGTATCGTCGCCAACCTGATCGAAGTCGAGGTAGAACTGCCCGACGCTGTAGAAGTGCTGGGGCGCGAGCACGCTGACGAGTTCGTCCACAGCGTTGCCCAGACGGTTGCGCGCCAGTGCGGGCGCAACGGGGACCGCGGCGACGATACGGGCCGGACCGAGTGTCGCGAGGGCCCGCGCGGCAGCCTGAAGCGACGCGCCCGTCGCCATCCCGTCGTCGATGACGAGCGCCACGCGTCCGGCTACGGCCACCGGCGGCCGCTCGCCGCGATAGCGCGCTTCGCGGCGCCCCAGTTCGATGCGCGCCGTGGCCAGCGCGCTTTGCAGTTGTGCCGCGCTCACGCCGGCTTCGCGCACGAGCGCTTCGTCCACGAACTGCGCGCCGTTCGACGAGAGCGCACCCATGGCGAGCTCCGCATGCCACGGCGTACCGAGCTTGCAGACGGGCAGGACATCGAGCGGCGCGCCCAGCGCGGCCGCGACCTCGAAGGCAACCGGCACGCCGCCGCGCGGCAGCGCGAGCACAACGACGTCGCGTCGTGAAGCGTACGGGGAAAGTTGCTGAGCGAGCAGGCGGCCCGCTTCGTGGCGATCGGTGAACGGACGCTCCATGACGGGCTCCGGGGCGAAACAACCCGACCAGTTTGCCACGCTGTGCCCGGTCTCGTAAGGGAAATGAAGAGGGATGCAGAACATTGCCGCCTTCGCCGCACGATTGTCATTTGCTAACGCGTATTCGTCGTTTGGTCGCGTGCCTCCCCGTCGTTACGATGGAAGGACCGCCCACCCACGACGAGGTCCCGACCATGTCCGAATCCGCTTGTTTCAAGCCGCGCGTCATCGAGTCGGCCGCCGCGGATTGCCCCGAGGGTTTGGGTCTGGCGGTGGAGTTATGGCTGTCGCGGCCCGTGGACGGCATTGCCGGCCGTGCCGTGCGCATTCATTTGCGCAGCGGCGCGCGCATGGAGCAGGCGGAGACGCTGCGCGACCTGCTCAACGCCATCGGCACGAATATCATCGTGAGCTGAGTCGTTACCCGAACCGGCGCACCCGAGCCGGCCGCGCTCAGTCTGGATCGATTGCGAAGAGGGCGTCGAGCAGGTTCGAAGACGGCTGATCGGCGAGCCTCGTGAGCGATTCGACCATGCGCACCTGGCAATCCACGAGCGGCACCATGCGGATGCGGCGCGACTCGCCGAACTCCGCATGCGCGATCACCCCCACGCCCACGCCCTGCGCGATGGCCGTCTGCAAGGCCTCGCGGCCGTCCACGTAGAGCACGGGCTGCACCTGCAGGCCTTTGCGCACGAGTTCGGCTTCGAGCAGTTGCTGCGTCACCGACTGCGCCTCGCGAAAGACCATCGGCTCGCGCACGAGCTCCTCGTAGCTCATGCGCCGTTTCTTCGCGGCGGGGCTGTCGGCGGGGACGACCGCGACGAGCGGTTCTTCGCGCAGCACGCGCGTTTGCAGGCGGCTATGCACCTGACGCGCCGCCGTGATCGCCGCGTCCACCTCGCTGGCGAGCACGCGGCGCAGGCATTCGGTCGCGTTCGCGATCGACAGCTTCACCACCACGCCGGGATAACGGCGCCGGAATACGCCGATGAGCTTGATCGCGAGGTCGGGGGCATCGGCGATCAGCGAAAGCTCGCCCGACTCCAGCGCGCCCGCGGCCTCCAGCAGCCGGCGGGCGTCGCGCTCGCAGCCCACCATCTGCCGCGTCACTGCGAAAAGGCGCCGCCCGAGGTCGGTCAGCTCGACGCCGCGCGGCGCGCGCTCGAAAAGCTTGACTCCGAAATCCTGCTCCAGCCTCCTCACGTGGTCCGAGATGGCCGGCTGCGTGAGCGAGAGCGCCTGCGCGGCGCGCGAGAAGCCGCCATGTTCGGCGACGGCGTGAAAAGCGCGTAACTGGGCGTACTGCATGGCGATCCGGTTCCGATAAGTTTAGCTTATGTAAGCATCGATTATATCGATTTTACCGATGTATGACGTTCCGGTACTGTGTCGGCATTCGATGCTGAACCCCGACCGGAGTCGCCGCATGACCACCCCCGCCGAACCTTACCTGCTGACCCCCGGGCCGCTCACCACGGCTGCTTCCACGAAGGAAGCCATGCTGCGCGACTGGGGCTCGTGGGACGGCGAGTTCCGGGCCATGACGGCCCGGTTGCGCAGCAGCCTGCTGGCGATCGCCGGCGGCCCCGAGGGCGCCTGGGACTGCGTGCCGCTGCAGGGCAGCGGCAGCTATTGCGTGGAGGCGATGCTCGGCAGCTTCGTGCCGCGCGACGGCCACGCGCTCGTGCTCGCAAATGGCGCCTACGGCAAGCGCATTGCGACGACGCTGCGCTATCTGGGCCGCCGCCACACCCTGCACGATACCGGCGACTATCTGCCGCCGCGCGCGGCCGACGTCGAACGCCTTCTCGTCGCCAACACCGACATCACGCATGTCGTGGTGGTCCACTGCGAGACCAGCTCCGGCATCCTGAACCCGATCGAGGAGATCGCCGCCGTGACGGCGCGCCAGGGCCGCCGTCTTTTGATCGACTCGATGAGCGCGTTCGGCGCGGTGCCGCTCGACGTGTGCAAGCTGCCGTGCGACGCGTTCGTTTCTTCCGCAAACAAGTGCATTGAAGGCGTGCCGGGCTTCGGCTTCGTGATCGCGAAGCAGGACGTGCTGCGCGAGGCAAAGGGCAACAGCCATTCGCTCTCGCTCGACATCCACGATCAATGGGATGTGATGAACCGCACGGGCCAGTGGCGCTTCACGCCGCCCACGCATACCGTCGCCGCGTTCGTCGAGGCGCTGCGCCTCCATGCCCTCGAAGGCGGCCAGCCCGGGCGTCTCGAGCGCTATGCGCGCAACCGCGACGTGCTGGTCGCGGGTATGTGCTCGCTCGGCTTCGAGCCGCTCCTGACCGAGGCGTGGCGTTCGCCCATCATCGTGACGTTTTTTTCGCCCGCCGATCCGGCGTTCCATTTCGAGCGTTTCTACGAGCTGATGAAGGCGCGGGGTTTCATCATCTATCCGGGCAAACTGACCGCCGTCGAGAGCTTCCGCATCGGCTGCATCGGCGCGCTGGACGACACGGTGATGCGGCGCGTCGTGACCGCATGCGGTTCGGCGCTGCGCACGCTCGGCGTGACGAGCGGCGCACCGGATCTCGCCGCGCTCGGCGCGCGCGAGGCGCTCGCGGCATGAACGGCCGCTGCGGCCGCCATATCACGCAAGAACTCTCTACGCAGGCATTTCGCAGGACTTAAGGCAATGAAACACGTTAAGGCAGTGATCTTCGACTGGGCCGGCACGGTGGTGGACTATGGTTCGCGCGCGCCGATGGGGGCATTCGTCGAAACCTTCGAGGCGTTCGGCGTGCCGATCACGATCGACGAGGCGCGCGGCCCGATGGGCATGGCCAAACGTCCGCACATCGCGGCGCTGATGGCGCTGCCGCGCGTCGCGCAAGCCTGGGAGGCGCGCCACGGCCATGCGCCGGGCGACGCGGACATCGACGTCGTGTACGACGTGTTCGTGCCGAAGAACGTCGCGGTTGCCGCGCAATACAGCGACGTGATCCCGGGCGTGCCCGCCGTGACCGCCGCGCTGCGCGCCGAAGGCGTGCGCATCGGCTCGACCACGGGCTACACGCGCGAGATCATCGACCAGATCGTGCCGGGTGCGGCCGCGCAGGGCTTTCAGCCCGACAGCATCGTCTGCACCGGCGATACGCCCGAAGGCCGTCCGTCGCCGTACATGATCTATCGCACGCTGCCGCAGCTCGGCGTGTGGCTCGCGCGCGATGCGATCAAGGTGGACGACACCGAGGTCGGCATCGAGGAGGGTATCAACGGCGGCACGTGGGCCGTGGGCGTGGCCGTAAGCGGCAACGCGTTCGGCATGACCGAGGAAGAGGTGCGCGCGCTCCCGCTCGACGAATTCGCGCGTCGCCGCGAGGCAGCCGTGGAGCGCCTGCGCGCCGCGGGCGCCCACTATGTGATCGACAGCGTGGCCGACCTGCTGCCCGTGGTGAGCGAGATCGAAAACCGGCTGGCACGCGGCGAGCGTCCCTGAGTGTAGTAAAAATCCCTGAGCGGTGGAGCAGTTCAGCGGAGCTCCTCGGGCGCGCCTTCGCGTTGATCGCGAGGCGCGCCTCTTTTTGCCTGTCTTCCGGCGCTAGCGATACCAGGCCCGCGGCTTACCAGGTAGCCGCGAATGCCTTCTGCACCTGCGCCGTCTGCGTGATGCCGTTCGCGATCAGGATCTGCGTGAGAATGCGCGCCTTCTGAGGATTGAGGTCGAGCGAGACGGCAAAGCCGCTGGTGTCGTCGTTGACCTCGACGTTGCGGTTCACGAAGCCCGAGCCCACACGCGACGCGCGCACCACCACGATTCCTTGCTTCGCGGCGCGCTGCAACGCATCGAGGGCCGTTTTCGAGGTGTTGCCGTCGCCGACGCCGGCGAGCACGATGCCCTTCGCCTTGTCCGCGATCGCACTGTCGATCTCCATTGCGTCCATGTTCGCGTGCGAGTACACGATCTCGACGCGCGGCAGCGCGTCGCCCGAGGGCAGCGCGTACTTGTGGCTGTCGGGCTGGTAGGCAGGCGCGACGAAGCGCACGCTCGCCGGATCGACATAACCGATCGGGCCGGTGTCGGGCGACACGAAGGTCTGCACGCTCGTCGTGTTGGTCTTCGTGGTCCAGCGCGCCGACTGGATCTGGTCGTTCAGCACCACGAGGACGCCGCGCCCGCGCGCGGACGGACTGGCCGCGACCTCGACGGCTTCGTACAGATTGCTCGGGCCGTCCGCGCTCGTTGCCGTGGACGGACGCATCGAGCCGACCAGCACGACGGGCTTGTCGGTATGCAGCACGTTGTCGAGGAAGAACGCGGTTTCTTCGAGGGTGTCGGTGCCGTGCGTGATCACGACGGCGTCGGCCTCGTTTTTGTCGAAGATCTCCTGGATGCGGCGCGCGAGCGTAAACCAGACCTTGTCGTTCATGTCCTGCGAACCGATCGAGGCGACCTGTTCGGTGGAAAGGTGGGCCAGCTTCTCGATGCCGGGCACGGCCTGCACGAGCTGCTGCGCGCCGACGGCACCGGCGTTATACGCATTCGCGGCACGTGTATCGGCCTGGCCGGCGATGGTGCCGCCCGTGGCGAGCACGGCGACGCGCGGCAGGTTGCCCTGGCCGCTGTCCTGCGCGTGCGCGGATGGCGCCTGGAAAGCCGCGGCGGCAATGATCAGCGCGGCGGCGACAAAGCCGTTCCAGGCGCGCCGGCTGGCCGGCGATTTTTGTCGAATGGCGTTCTGCATGTTTGATTTCCTCCGGCTTTGGAAAATCGGTTTATTGGAAACTGCCGATGCGAGAAATCATTATTGGCGAATTTTCGGAAAGTTTAATTGAGTGTGCGCAATTTATAAGGCGTCGAGCGTTTTTTTGCGAGCGAGAAAGCGTTGAGGATGCGTATTGGGAATTCGACGACGCCATTCAGGTGAGATTATTTCGAAAAGAGAAGCGGTAGGTCGATTTATTCAAGCATTCTTTGACGAGAATTGAAATTATCGGAATATTCGTTCGAAGACCTGAAACGCGAGGAATTTATGTTTTCGGGAAATACCTGCGGTTTCTCGTCGCTCGCGGCGCTGTGCCGGCAGGGGCTTGCCGCGGTACCATGAGCGCCCCAAATTGCGACACCGCTTTACGATGACGACATTCCTGCTATTCGTGCTGACCGCGCTGGCCGAAATCGTTGGCTGCTACCTGCCGTACCGATGGCTGCGCGAAGGCGCGAGCGCGTGGTGGCTCGTGCCCGCCGCCGCCTCGCTCGCGCTGTTCGCAGGGTTGCTCACGCTGCACCCGAGCGCGGCCGGCCGCACGTATGCGGCCTATGGCGGCGTCTACGTTTGTGTGGCGATGGTTTGGCTTTGGGCCGTCGAGGCGATCCGGCCCAGCGCGTGGGACTGGGCCGGCATGGCATTCACGCTGATCGGCATGGCGCTGATCGCATTCCAGCCGCGCTAGCCGCCAGCCACAAGAGAGAGCGTATCAGCCGACCGTGTTGACGTTCTGAAATTGGGCGCGGAATGCCTCCGGCATCGGCACGACTTTCCTGGCTTCGTAGTCGAAGAACACGAAACCGGACTTGGCCATCGCGATCAGCGTGCCGTCGGTCGGGCGCGCGGTCCGGTCAGGCGGTCGCGGGTTTGGGGAATCTCAGTTGCATCCGGCAGCCTGGCTCGTTGTCGAGGATTTCGATGGCGGCGTCGTGCACGCGCGCAATCGCCGCGACCAGACTGAGACCGAGACCGTGGCCGGGTGTCGAATGCTCGAACCTGTGAGCCCGATAAAAGGTGTGCAGCACGGCGCCGCGCTCGGCCGGCGCGATGCCGGGGCCGGTGTCGGCCACCACGAGCAGCGGTTGTCCGCCGTCGAACCGCACGCCCAGTTCGACCGCGCCGCCCTCCGGGGTGAACTTGAGCGCGTTGTCGACGAGGTTCTCGATCGCGCCGAACAGCAGATCGAAGTCGCCGTTGACTTCCACGGGCACGCCGGTATCGAGCGTCAGCGAGAGCCGGCGATTCTCCGCCAGCGGCTCGTAGAGTTCGGCGACGTCGCGCAGCACGGTGTCGAGCGCGACCGTGCGGAAGCTCGCGCGGCGGCTGCCCGACTCGACTTCCGCGATCCGCAGCAGGGCGGTGAAGCGATTGAGCACCACGTCCGACTGGCCGATGGCGACGTCGATGGCGTGGCCGAGCGCCTCGGGGGACCCGGTGCGCCGCCGGGTGCGTTCCAGCCCCGCGCGCAGCGAGGTCATCGGCGTGCGCAGGTCGTGGGCGATGCCCGCGCACACGCCGCGAACCTCACCGACGAGGCGCTCGATTTCGTCGAGCATCGTGTTGACGATGGCGGCGAGGCGGTCGAGGTCGTCGGTCGTGCCGCGCAGCGGCAGGCGCCGGTTGAGCTTGCCGGCCATGATCTCGCCGGCGGTCTCGCTGATCGCCGCGATCCTGCGGTTCGAAATATGGTTGAGCGCCGCGCCGCAGGCGAGCGCCAGCAGACTCGTCAGCGCGACGCCGGCGCACAGCGTTTTCAGCAGGGTGCGGTCGAAACGGCGGACTTCGTCGATCGAATGGCCCACGACGATGCGCAGGCCGCTCGTGGTCGGAATGATGACGCCGCGATAGTGCGCGGTCTTCGTGCGGTCGCCGTCGCGGATCGTTTCCGTGTAATTGAACGGCTTGCGGTCCTTTTCGGGCGGCAGGGCCGAGATATTGCCCGCAAGGCGTACGCCCGCGGCGTCGAACAGGCCATAGGGCCGCGAAGTCGCGATGTCGCGGCGGCTCAGCGCCGCGATCGTCGCGATCGCCTGAGTGCGGTCGATCGCATGAAACTCGGCGAACTCGCCGCGCAGCCGCTCGTCGACCTCGTGCAGCAGATAGCTGGCCGTGAGCCAGTAAAGCAGCGCGAAGAGGGCGATGGCCGAGCCGACGAACACGGCCAGCAGCCAGCCGACGCCGCCGGAGAGGCGCGCGCGGCGGCGGGCGTCAGCCCGCGGCATGGATGATATAGCCGGCATTGCGCACCGTCACGATCATGGCCGAAAGCCGCCCGTTGCAACTGAGCTTGCGGCGCAGGTTGCTGATATGCATGTCGATCACGTTGGTCTGCGTGCCGAAGTGATAATTCCATACCGACTCGAGCAGCATCGCGCGCGTCACCACTTCGCCCGCGTGGCGCATCAGGAATTCGAGCAGGTTGTATTCGCGCGGCTTCAGATCGATCAGTTCTCCCGAACGCTGGACGACGTGCGTTTCGGTGTCGAGCGTGAGATCGTCGATCTGCAGTACCGATGCGTCGGCCGAGCCGGCCAGCGTGGCATGGCGGCGGCGCAGCAGCGCGTTCAGGCGCGCCGTCAGCTCCAGCCCATCGAAGGGCTTGACGACGTAGTCGTCACCGCCGGCCCGCAATCCGCGCACGCGCTCGTCCACCGCGTCGAGCGCGCTCAGGATCAGCACGGGCGTCTCTTTGCCGATGTTGCGCAGCGTGGTGAGGATCGAGAGGCCGTCCAGGTCGGGCAGCATGCGATCGAGCACGATGGCGTCGAATTTGCCGTTGGTCGCCCGCAGCAGCCCCTGAAAGCCGGTCGGCACGCACTCCACCTCGAACCCGTAGTCTTCGAGAGCGGCGGTGACTTCCAGCCCCGCGCCGGCGTCGTCTTCGACGACCAGCACGGTGGGGCGGCTTGCGAGCGGGCTGTTCATCGGCAGTTCAGTGGCAACCTGGTGGCAACTTAATGGCCGGAGGCCGGCGTTAGCGTTTCGTCATGCGCGAGCGGATCCGTCGTGGCCCAGGCCGTGCCCGGCAAGACCGGTGTGCCTTCCAGCGCGACGGCTTGCAGTGCTTTCGGCGGCAGGCCGAGCGCCGCAAGTATCGTCGGCGCGACCTGGGTCGTCGAGACGGGCCACGTGACGCTCGCGCCCGTCGCGGCGAGCCGCGGGCTCGACACGAGCAGCGCGACGCGCGTGTCGTCGCCGTGAAACCCGCCGTGCTCGGCGAGCTTACCATCGTGCGGTGGCGTGAATATGACACCGTTGCGCGACACGACCACGATGTCGGGCGTGCGGCTGTCGGCGGCTGGGGCCGGGAAGCGCAGCGCGAGACGCTCGCCGCTGATCACGTCCGCGATGCCGAGCGCCTCTGCATGCGCGCGCAGCGCCGCCGTGATGGCCGGGGCCGCGGCGGGGTTGCGCAGCCACACGAGCGCGCCGTGGTCGGTCGTCAGTTGCGCGAGGGCGCCCGGCGCGGCCGCATCGATCACCTTCGCGAGCTGGGCCTCGTCGATCTTGTCGAGCCGCGTGCGGTCGATCGGGCCGTTGCCGTGCTTGGCCGTCACGATCACGAGCGTGTCCTCGCGCAGGTGGTGGCGGTCGAGTTCGGTCACGAACGCATGCAGCAGGGTGTCGACATGCGCGATCGCGCTTTCCAGGCCCGGCGTGGGATCGCCGTCCGCGTCGCGGTAGCCGTAGATCTTCTGCGCCACGTTGACGGCCTGCAGGTTCAGGCCGAACACGTTCGGCACGGTTGCCGAGGCGCGCCCGTCGTGGGTCAGGCCGTCGATCTCGTTGACGAGCGCGCGGGCCTTCATGTCGTCGTAGGCCTCGGTTTTCGCGAGCGAGCCGGTGATTTCGCGCGCCTTCGCGTCGGTGAGCCCCTCGTAGTTGGCGCCGATCTCCGGCAGGAACAGATCGTCGACGCCATGGCCCGAAGGCCCCTCGACGAGTTCGTAGGTCGGGTGCTTGTCGATCCACGCCGTGTAGCCGCCCGCGTCGCGCACGGCTTCGAAAATGGTGTTTACGCGCAGGTAGGCATGCGGGTAGACCGGTGCGCAGCCATGCCGCGGATCGAGCGGCAGCTTGGCGGCGTCGATTTCGTCGTGGCCGTGGCCGTCGTCCTTGTCGAGCGATTCGTCGTAGCGCACGCGCGTGCCCGTGCGGCTGCAGTCGCTGCCGGGGGGCGCGAGGGCGCGGTCGTACGAGTCGTCGTAATACACGCCGGTCGCCGCGGGCGTGCCGCCCGTCACAAGCGCGAGCAGGCCGGGAAACGAGTCGGCCGGCACGACCGCCTGGGCGTTCGTGTAGTCGATGCCTTGGGCTGCGAGCTGCGCGAGCGTGCTATCGGGATGAGCCGAAACGTAGCGGGCGAGGTCGCTCGCGTGGAGCCCGTCCACGCTCACCAGCAGCACGTGGTGCACAGGCGCGTTGGCGGGCAGCGTGGCGGCAGTCGCCGCGTCATTAATAAGGAAAGCGAAGCAAGCGGAGAGTACGGGCAGAATCAGTTTCATTCGTGATCGTCTAGATTGAAGTTGACCCATAGTTGTTCGGTAAGGGTTTTGCCCGCAAAGGCGGGTTCCGGCCTGGGATAGTCCGCGTCGCGCACGGCGGCGAGCGCCGCGCGGTCGAGCAGCGCAACGCCGCTGGACACGACCACGGTTTCGCCCGACACGGCCCCGTCGCGGTACTGGAACGCGACGCGCGTGCGCCCCGAAATGCCGGCCATGCGCGCCGATTCCGGGTAGTGCAGCGCAGCCTGGATCGCCGCGCGCACCTTGCTGGCGAAGTCCGGGCTCGGACCGGCCGGCGCGGGTGTGGGTGCAGGCGCCGGGGCGGGCGCGGGCGGCGGCGCCGCGTCGGTCGGTGCCGTTGCCGGGGAGGGCGCGGGCAGCGGAGCCGCGGACGGCGCCGGCGTGGGCCGCGGCGGTTCGGTGACGGGCCGGGGCGGCGCCGCATGCGCGGCGCGATGAACCGGCTCGGTCCGGTGCGGTTGCGGCACCGGCGGAGGCGGCTTGGGCGTCGGCGGTGCTGGCGTCGGCGCCGCAGGGTGCGGTGCCGGCGCGCTCGTCAACGAAAGCAGGGTGGGCGGCCGCTCGGGCGGCGGCGCGGCGCTCTTGTGCGCGAGCATCGCCCAGCCGAGCCCCAGCAACACCAGCTCCACGACGAGCGCGACGCCCGCCGCCGTATACAGGCGCCGCTCTTCGGACACGACGGATGCGGTGGAGAGGGTGGCCATGTCACTTCGCCGCCGGCTGGGCCGCGAGGGCGACCTGGGTCACGCCGGCCGCGCGGCACGCATCCATCGCGGCCACGAGGTACTGCAGGCGCGCGCCGCTTGCGCCGGCGATCGTCACGACCGTATGCGCCGGATCGGCTTCGCGGCCAAGCAGCGCCGTGAGCTGGGCGGGCGTGAGCGTGCGCGAGTCGACCGAGAGCGTGCCGTCGTCGGTGAGCGTGACCGTGATCTTCGGCGGCGGCAGCGGCTGCGCGGTGGAGCTCGACGGCAGCCGCGTGGCGAGGCCCGCGTTCGGGATCATGTGCAGCGTGATCATGATGAAGAACACCAGCAGGAAGAACATGATGTCGATCATCGGGATGATCTCGATGCGGGCCTTGCGTGCTTCGAAGTACTTCATCGTCACGCTCCCTGCGAGGCCAGTCTTGCCGCCACGTCGCGCCGGCTTTCCTGCACCTCGGTCAGCGGCTCGTACGCGATGCCCGACATGCGGTTGACGAGCGACATCTTCACCGTTTCGAGCTGATGCACGACGATCCGCACGCGGTTGTGCAGCCCGTTGAAGAACAGCAGGCCGATCATCGCGACGAACAGACCCGATGCGGTCGCAACGAGTGCCTCGGCCACGCCGCCCGTCACCTGGGTCGGCGCATTGCCGGGGTTCGAGAGCACCTGGAACGCGTGGAACATGCCGACGATCGTGCCGAAGAGGCCGAGCAGCGGGGCGAGCGTCACGGCCGTGTCGAGCACCCAGAGGAAGCGGTCGATGCGCGGCGCCTCGCGCATGATGGTTTCGTCGAGCGACGCCGTGAGTTTCTCGCGGCTGCGCTCGCCCGCCATGCGCGCGGCGAGCGATATGACCCGGCCGACCGGCAGATCGCGATAGCGGGCCGCGAGCGTCGAGAGCGCCGCGGCATCGACGCGGTCGAGGCGGTCGAGCTGGTCCAGCGCCGCACGGCCGCTCGCGGCGACGCGCTGCAGGAACCAGGTACGCTCGACGATGACGGTCAGCGCGACGAACAGCATGGCCGCGATGACGTACAGTACGCCGCCCGAATCGCTCGCGAGATGCATCAGGGTGTCGGCAGTCATGGCATGGAACTCCAGTCAGAGGTTAAAAGTCGGTCGAGACGGTCGCGATGACCGAGCGGCCGGGGATCGTCCAGTAGAGCGGCGTGTTGTCCGCGGCGGTGTAGCCGGCGAGGCCGTCTATGCTCGTCCGGTTGAAGAGGTTGTCGATCTCGAGGCCGATGCGCGTGTTGCGCATCCACGTGGTCGGCGACTTGATCGTGTAAGCGCCGGCCAGGTTCGTGACGAGGAAGCCGCCGATCGGCTGCGTGTCGCCCGTATCGCCGTACTGGTGGCCGATGAACTTCGAGATCAACGAGGCGTGCAGCGGACCGCGGTCGTAGATCGCGCCGAACGCGGCGGTCTGCTGCGGCGCATTCTGCATCCACGCGCCGGTGCTCTTCTGCTTGGCCGAGTTGAACGTGAGGTTGCCGTAGAGACTCACGCCGTAGCCGACGTAATACGTTGCCTCGGTTTCGACGCCCTTGTAGACGGCGCCGCCCGCGTTCGAGAAGTACGTTTCGCCGCCGACCGTGGTGCTCGTCACGGCATTGCGGAAGTTGATGTAGTAGACGTCGGCCGCGACCGTCAGGCGGTTTGACTTGTACGTGGTGCCGATCTGGTAGTTGTCGGTCTGCTCGGGAGCCGGTTGGCCGGACAGCGAGGGATTCGGCACGTAGAAGACGTTCAGGTTCGGCGCGAGGAAACCCTGGGCGTACTGCACGTACGCGCTCCAGTTCTTGTTGAAGTCCTCATGCAGCGTGACCGAGGGCAGGACCTTGGTCCACGTGTGGCTGAAGTCGACGGGGGCGCCCGTGCTCTGGTTTTGCGGCGAATCGATACTGCGCTCGAACGACACGTACTTGACGCCCGGCGTGAGCGTGAGCCCGTACGGCAGCTTCCACGCGTACTGGATGTACGGCTGGAACGTGAGCATCGTGTCGTGCATCGTGAAGTTCAGTTGCTCCAGCGCAAAGTTCAGCGTGTCGTCCACGTTCATGTTGTCGCGGTAGTTCGTCTGGTACGCGAGCCACCCGCCCAGCGTCAGCTTGCCCGGACCCAGATCCCGCTGCGCGTCCAGGACGTCGCCCCATGCGCGATAGTTGTTGGCCATCTGCGTGCCCGGCACGTTGTCCGCGCCGAACGTGGTGCCGTTCGGCGTCTCGCCGTTGGGGTCGAGGCCGTTGAAGCCGTCGTGGTAATAGCCGTAGGTGTAGACCTTGTTGTCGAGCTTCCAGCTTCCCAGCACCGTTTGCAGGCCGATATATTCGAAGTCGGTGTTGATGCGGTCGAAGTTGTAGCCGTAGAACGCCTGGCTAGCCGGATTGCCGTTCAGGCCGAAGTTCGGGCCGTACTGGGCGATCTGTGCGGCCGTCGCGCCGAGCGAGGTGTTCTGGTAGATGCGGTTGTAGTCGGCGTAGAACGTCAGCAGCGTGTCGTTGCCGATCGGCTTGTCGAGCTTGAAGTAGAAGTTGTCGCGCCGCTGCCCGACGTCGTTCAGATAGCCGTCGCTGTCCGAGTGGTCGTAGCCCACTACCGCGCGCGCGTCGCCCCACTGCTGCAGGTCGCCCGTGTTGAACTGGCCGCCCGCGAGCCACGTGTTCCAGCTACCGTAGGAGCCGAGCACGGTGAACGCCGGCGTTAGCGAGGGCTCGATCGAGGCGATGGACACCGTGCCCCCGAAGGTCGCGAAGCCGATCTGCGAAGCGTCGCCCGGACCGCGATCCACGGCGATGCTACCGATGTTCTGCGAGTTGAAGAACGACGTCGAATGGTGCGTGAAGTCGTTGGTGTCGCCGAACGGAATGCCGTCGAACGTCACGTTGTACTGGCCGTCCTGAAAGCCGCGGATCGTCAGGCTTTGCGTTTCCATGAGGCCGGGACCGTTCGGGGTAATGCCCGACACGCTCGGCGCGATCTGGATGATGTCGCTGTAGTTGGCCGTGGGCGGCGTGCTGTTCTGGATGTAGTTCTTGTTGATGATCGACTTCGGCTCGGAAGCCGTGAGCGAGCCTTGGGTCGGCGCCTGTGCCGGGGCCGACTGCGGATTGTTCGGGTTGCCCGTGTCGCTCGTCGCCGAGCCCGACGAAGCGGTGCTTTGCACGGCGCCGAGATCGCCGCTCGACTGCGCGAAGGCAAGCGGAGCGCCCGTAGTGCAGAGCGAGGCCAGAAGAAGTTGTGCCAGCGGCTTTCTGCGGAACCGCGTCTGATGCTGTGTCATCCGTAGGTGTCCTTGTTTTCGATTGACGATCTGGTTGAGAGACGCGGCAATCGTAGAGACAAGGAATTAATCGGCCGTGATGCCTGTCTTACGAAGTTAAGAAGCGTGGCGGGAGCCGAAGCCGAGGAGCCGGCGGACGATTGCCCCCACGTCGATGAAATTCGAGGCGGAAGGCGAGATGGTGAGGCCGGCGTGTTGCAGCCGAAAGGCGGGATGCTTACAGCTTTTTATGATTCAGCCCGGCTTGACGCGGGCTGCCAGGGACGCCTGGTGGCGATTCCCGGGGGCGCGTGAAAAGTTGCGCGCGCACCGGTTTACAACATGGCGATTGCGAGGCGGACAGGCAGCGGCTCTTCAGGGTGTCAGACTGGCATCGTTGCGTGAAAGCCGTTAGTGATGGGCATAGAGCGTCGAATTCAGGTACTTGAGCTGCCCGTCCTGCTCGGCCCGAACCAACTCCTGATAGACCTCGGCGCGTGTTTTTTCATGTACCGGCTGGCCGTAGGCGGGCATCACGGCGCTATTTGCGGTTGCCGCTGCCGTAGCAGCGTTCGCGGGCTGCGCGCTTTGCGTCGCGGTCTGGGCGTGTGCCGAGGCGGCGCATGCCACACTCGCGGCGAGACAGAATCGGATGAGGGTCTTCATGATGTTCCTTCGCGTGAACCGTGTGCTCATGTCGGTCACGATAGCTGACAAAAACCTTCCGGTCCATTACACGAAAATGAAGAGAAGTTTAGTTTGCTGCGATACCGCACGGGTAGGCGCCGGCGCCAGTCCGTGCGATCGGGGCTGCCGCGTTTCATGATGAAGAAGGTTTAACCTCGATGCACATGCTTTACCGGGCGCGGCGAAGTACGCTGGCAGTGTTCGACGCCCTGGACGGAGGCATTCGTCATGAACACGCTATCCCGTAGTGCCTTGTTAGTTTTGCTGAGCATTTTCTCGCTTCCTTCGTTGGCCGGAGCGAGACTCACGCCTGAGCAGTGCAACGATTACCCCTTCGTGAAGACCGATCATCCAGTCACGCATCGCGAACTCCAGAATGAACTGGGCGAACTGGAGTCCGTGGGCTATGTCCCGGCCATTGGCGACGACTACAACTATCCGGACGACATTCAAACAGCCGAGCAGCGCCTGCGCGTGCTGTATCGGCGAGACTGCCTGCCGCACGCGCCAGGCGAGCAGACCGCGCCTCGCGAGGCAACCGGCACGACGCAGTGGTGACGTGAAAGCCGCGTGGCCTCGGCAAGGTCTTTTCATCACCAGGTAATTCCGCTGGCGAACTCGTTGAAGCTGCTCGAACTGATCGGCCCCGCACAATTCCATGTTTTCGGCCAGTGCGGGCACTGGACACAGATCGAGCATGGCGCGGCGTTCAACGCGCTGGTCGAGGACTTCCTGCGGGAGGATCCACGTTCGCCGCGCCAAGGCCCGCGAAAATCCCATGCGGGCTCCTTTGCCGAAAGTTCCCGAATCGCCGATACTGTGGCGGAACTCGGCCAGATGCGATCCGGCTAGCCGCAATGCTCAGCAAAGGAGAGAACATGGGGATGGGAAGCAAGGAAAAGCAGGGGATGTCGTGCGAACGCCTCGCGCGGATAGAGCGCTTCATGAACGACAACTACATTGCTACGGGCAAGCTGGCAGGCGCCGTGACCCAGGTGTGGCGGCGCGGTGCACTCGCCCTGAACTCGGTGCAGGGCCTCGCCGACCGCGAACGGCAGGTGCCGCTGGCCGAGGATTCGATCTTCCGTATCTATTCGATGACCAAGCCCATCACGTCGGTGGCGGTCATGATGCTGCTGGAGGAGTGCAAGATCGCGCTGGACGATCCCGTCAGCAAGTACATTCCGGCCTGGGAAAAGCTTGGCGTTCACGTCGGCGGCTTCATGGACAGCTTCCAGACGCGTCCGCCCGCGCGCCCGATGCTCGTGGTCGATCTGCTGCGCCACACCTCGGGCCTGACTTACGGTTTTCAGCAGAACACCAATGTCGACGCTGCCTATCGCAAGCTGAAGGTGGGCGACATCGGGCTGGAGGGCACGCTCGATGAGATGATCGAGAAGCTGGCTACGCTGCCGCTCGAATTCTCCCCGGGCGAAGCGTGGAATTACTCCGTTTCCACGGACGTGCTGGGCTATATCGTCGGCAAGGTCAGCGGAATGCCGTTCGAGACGTTTCTCAAGGAACGGATCTTCGACCCCCTGGGCATGGTCGACACGGCCTTTTACGTGCCGGAGGAGAAGGTGTCGCGTTTCTGCGCCTGCTACGCCATTGGTTCGCTCGGCTCGAAGGTCGTCTCGGAGAGAGGGCCGACGCTGCAGGACGATCCCCGGAGCAGCCCGTATCTCAAGCCGCCCGGCTTCATCTCCGGCGGTGGCGGCCTCGTATCGACGGCCGCCGACTACATGCGGTTCGCCCGCATGCTGCTGCAAGGCGGCGAACTGGACGGCGTGCGCTTGCTGGGACCGAAGACCCTGGCGCTGATGACCGCCAATCATCTGCCGGGCGGCCTCGACCTGCCACGTCTCTCGCGCTCGATGTTCAGCGAGGCCGCCTACGAAGGGGTGGGCTTCGGCCTGGGCTTCGCGACGACCATGACGCCTGCGGCCACGCTGATTCCTGGCAGCGCGGGCGACTTCTTCTGGGGCGGCGCGGCCAGCACCTTCTTCTGGGTCGATCCGCGCGAGGACCTGATCGTGCTGTTTCTCACGCAGTTGCTGCCGTCGAGCGCTCACCCGGTGCGCCGTCAATTGCGCACGATGGTCTATAGCGCGATCACCGAGACCGGGGCCTGAGTTTCGTCGTGCGGTGCCGGGGGAGCAGGCCGAAGCGCTCCCGTGTGCGTGCTAACATGTCAGTTGGCAGTCAACCCGCATGCAGAACCGGCAATGAACTCTATTCCCACCGTCAAGGACGAGCAGGAGGGCAAGTCGCTCCGGCTCGTCGCCTACGAAAATTTCACGCAGCAGATCCTCGACGCCAACATCCGCCCGGGGCAGTTCGTTTCGCAGCGCCAATTGATGTCGCTGACCGGCATGCCGCTCGGTGCGATTCGCGAGATGGTCCCGCGTCTCGAGGCGGAAGGTCTGTTGCGCACCGTGCCGAACCGCGGCCTGCAGGTGTGTCATGTCGACCTGCGGCTGATCCGCAACGCTTTCCAGCTACGCCTCGTACTTGAGCGGGAAGCGATCGTCAATTTCGTGCAGAACGCGACCGACGCGGAACTGGATCGCCTCGAACGCGCCCATAAAGACATCGTCAAGCGCGCGTCGTCGAAGAAGATCGACGAGCGTGTTGTCGCCGATGCGCAGACCATCGATTGGGGCCTTCACGACAGGATGATCGATGCGATGGGCAACGAGATCATTTCGAACATTTACCGCGTCAACAGCCTGCGGATCCGCCTGATTCGCCTCGAACACGTCGTGCTGACCCCGGAGGTCGTGCTGCCGACGATGCGGGAACACCTCGAACTGATCGCTGCGCTGAAGGCTCGCGACACCGATACGGCGGTCGCGCTGCTCGAAACCCATATCGAGAATGCGCGAAAGCGTTCGTTGGGAGATTTCGGTCTGTAAACTGCTATCCGGCTCGTGATTCAGGGCCGCAATTCAGGACCGTGACGGCACGGTCCTGATAAACCCTGGTGCCGGTTCGCATCGATTCGTTTTGACGCGTCATTGCCAACGCACTAACATGTCAGTCACAGTTTGGTCGGTGTTTGGCTGGTAATCAAGCCGGCGCGGCGATACCCGAGAGGAGAACGTCAATCATGGCTTTGCAAGGCAGTAGTGGGGAAGGGGTGTTCGCAGCGGTCGCGACGCCGCTCGATGCGGCCGGCCGTGTCAACGTGCCGTTGCTGGCGCGTCACTCGCTCGACCTGATCCGGCGCGGACTGCATGGCATCACGCTGTTCGGCACGACGGGCGAGGGCCCTTCGTTCACGGTGGACGAACGGCGTGCGGCGCTCGACGCGCTGCTCGAAGCGGGCGTGGCGAATCACCAGGTGATCGTTGCAACCGGCGCGGCGGCGCTGGGCGACGCGATCGAGCTCACGCGGCATGCGCTCGCGCGAGGCTGCAATCGCGTGCTGCTGTTGCCGCCGTTTTTCTTCAAGGACGTGAGCAGCGCCGGCGTGGCCGATGCGGTGGGTGCCGTGGTCGAGGCGCAGGACGATCCGCGCTTGCGCATCATTCTCTATCACATCCCCCAGGTTTCGGGCATCGCCATCGATCATGGGGCCATCGCAACATTGCGTGAGCGCTATGGCGCCGTCGTCGAGGGGATCAAGGACAGCAGTGGAAATCTTGAGCACTCCCTGGGATTGATCGAGCGGCATCGCGGCCTGAAGGTGTACGTGGGCGCCGAGAACACGATTGCAAGAACGCGTGCCGCGGGTGGGGCGGGCACGATCTGCGGCCTGGCAAACGTGGTGCCGAACACGATCCTCGCGAGCTTCGCCGGCGAGAGTGGGAAAAGCGGCGAGAGCCGCGAAATCGTCGATACCTTGCTGGCGAGCGTGGGCAGTCAGCCGTTCACGCCATGGTTGAAGGCGCTGCTCGCGGTTCGCCAGTGCGACGACAGTTGGCGCCGCGTGCGCCGGCCGCTCGTCGAGGCGGGGCCTGACGCGCTGAAGGCTCTGCCCCCGGCATTGCGCGACGCTTGCCCCGATCTTGCCGCGAACTGAAGGAAAACGCCACGGATACGGAGGGAGGACGACATGGACCACGAACCGGACGCAGAGGATCTTGCCGCTGCGCAACACCAAGGACTGCTCAGGACGTTGTGCGATGCGTTAGGCCTTGCTGCAGTGCTGAGCGGCGCCGACATCCCGGCGCGCAACGAGCACGACTGGAGCACGCTCGGACCGTTGCGGCCGGTGGCGGTCGTGCGGCCGGCGGATACGGAAGGCGTCGCGACGGCGATGCGCTTGTGCGCGCAACATCATGTGCCCGTCGTGCCGCAAGGCGGCCTGACCGGTCTTTGCGGCGGTGCGCGTCCTGTGGAGGGAGCGGTGGCCTTGTCGCTGGAACGGCTGGTCGGCATCGAAGAGATCGACGCGGCGTCTGCCACGCTCACCGTGAAAGCGGGCACACCGCTGCAAGTCGTGCAGCAGGCCGCCGACGAAGCCGGATTTTTCATTCCCCTCGATCTCGGCTCGCGCGGCTCGTGTGCGATTGGCGGCAACCTGTCGACCAATGCCGGCGGCAATCGCGTGATCCGCTACGGCATGGCGCGCGAAATGGTGCTGGGGATCGAGGTCGTGCTGGCCGATGGCACGGTCGTGACCAACCTGAACAAGATGTTGAAGAACAACGCGGGCTACGATCTGAAGCACCTGTTCATCGGCAGCGAGGGCACGCTCGGCATCATCACGCGTGCCGTGCTGCGGCTCTCGCCCAAGCCCGGCTGCACGATGGCGGCGCTGTGCGCGCTCGATAGCTATGCGCAACTCGTCGCGTTGCTCGGCGCGGCGAGACGAGGCCTCGGGCCGCTGTTGTCCGCGTTCGAAGTGATGTGGCCGGACTATTGGCGAACGGTGACGCAACAGGTGCCCGGCGTGCGCGATCCGCTGGGCGGCGAGCACGCTTGCTACGCGCTGATCGAGGCGCAGGGCATGGACGAGGCGCTCGATGCACCGCGCTTCGAACATTGGCTCGGCATGCAGATGGAGCAGGGCGTGATTGCCGATGCCGCGCTGGCGCAGTCGCTTGCCGACGTGCACGCATTCTGGGGACTGCGCGACGCCTGTGCGGAATTCCCCCAGGTGCTGGGGCCGCACGAGTCGTTCGACATCGGCCTGCCGGTGGCCTCCATGGACGAATACGTGAGCGCTTGCCGCGACGCGTTGCAGACGCGCCTGCCCGGCATCGTCGCGCTCTTTTACGGCCATATCGGCGACGGCAACCTGCATATCGTTGCCTGCATGCCGGGCATCTCCCCTCAGCCGAAGGAGGCGATCGCCGAGACGGTGTATACGCTCGTCCAGCGCTTCGGCGGCACGATTTCGGCGGAGCACGGCATCGGCATCACGAAGAAGGCCTGGTTGCCCAGCACGCGCAGCGAAGCCGAGCTTGCCCTGATGCGCCGGCTCAAGAGCGCCCTGGATCCGCAACACCTGCTCAACCCGGGAAAGGTCGTGTAGCACCCGCAAGTTCGACGCCTGCGCAGTTATATGCCCGATCAAGGAGGCCGGCGCCAGACCGGTCCCGCGATCCATCGCAGGGAACCGACAAGGAGACACCATGCTTTTTCTCGGCGCCGCCGAAGCCGGGCTGTTTCCGGGCGCCGTGCTGTATCTGACCTACTGGTTTCCGGCCCGCTCGCGCGGCCAGATCATGGGTATCTTCTACTTCGGTTCGCCGCTCGCGCTAATGCTGGGCGGGCCTTTGTCGGGTTATCTGCTGGAACAGGACGGACTGTTCGGCCTGCAGGGCTGGCAACTGATGTTTCTCGTGGAAGGGGGCTCGCGGCCATCGTCGGTATCGGAGCCTTCTTCTATCTGTGCGACCGGCCGGCCGAGGCACGCTGGCTGCCGCGCGACGAGGCGCAGGCATTGGGCCGGGTGCTAGCCGCCGAGGAGCAACAAAAAATCGTGCACGGCAAGACGAGCTTTCGGGCGGCGCTTGCCGACCCGCGTCTACTGCATTTCGCAGTGCTTTACTTCTGCATCCAGATTGCCGGCTACGGCGTGGCGTTCTATCTGCCGACGCAGGTGAGCGCACTGCTGCACGTCAAGATCGGCCTGCATGTCGGTCTCGTGGCGGCGATTCCCTGGGCATGCGCGATCGGGGCCGGTGCATGCTATCCGGGTTTCGCGGTGCGTAGCGGTCACCGGAAGTTCTTCGCGACGCTTTCGGCGCTCTCCATCACGGCCGGGCTCGTCGTTTCCGCGCATACGGCGCCTGTTACCGCGATCGCGGCGCTTTGCTTCGTGACGATGGGCATCATGACGGTGCAGCCCATTTTCTGGACGTTCCCCGCGGCCTACCTGGGCGGCGCCGCGGCGGCCGGCGGATTCGCGGTGATCAATGCCATCGGCAATCTGGGCGGATTCTTCGCGCCCAACGTGAAAAATGCCGTGGAGGCCTCATTTCACTCGCCGGCTGCGGGGTTGTATGCGATCGCGGCAAGCGGACTCGCCGCGGCGGTGCTGATTTGCGCCATGCGGCCCAATGCTCGCGGGGCACAAGAGGCGGGCACCGATGCGGCGGTTCGTGCAGGTAGTTTGTAAAGGTCAAATAAGGCAATTTGTTGCGTGATTGCCAATCCGCCCGGCCCGTTAGCCGGAATCTGTCGCATACTTGTTATCGTCGTCAGTCAATATGGCAGGCTCGTGGTGCTCCGCGCCGCAATTCATGGTTCTCAAGGGGAAAGCAATGCGTTCAAAAATCGTCGCCTCGCTTCTGATGGTTTCCATGCTGGTTGCGTCCGGCGCAGTGTTGGCCGAGCCGCAGCACCATGGCGCCGCGCATGGGCCGCGTCAGCCGGTACACGATGCGTCGGTGGACCGCCCGGGTGGTCCGATTCCGCATCAGGACTGGCACAAGGGCGAGCGTGTCCCGGCTGAATACCGCGATCGCAACTACGAGGTGGACGATTGGCACGAGCATGGCCTCTCGGCGCCGCCGCGCGGCTACCATTGGGTCGGTGTGAACGGCGACTATGTGCTGGCCGCGGTGGCGACCGGGGTAATCGCCAGCGTCATCGCTTCACACTAGGTGGTAGACAGGGGGGCGCCGGTTTTCGCAAGCGACGCGGTGCGGAAATTGTCCGCGCCTGACGAACCCGCTCCCCGGATGTCGTGCTCTTTCCGGATGTCCAGCGCCACGTCCACGATCATGTCCTCCTGGCCGCCCACCATGCGGCGCCGGCCCAGTTCGACGAGGATATCCACCGTCTTCAGTCCGTACTTCTTCGCAGCCACTTCCGAGTGGCGCAGGAAGCTCGAATACACCCCCGCATAGCCCAGCGCCAGCGTCTCGCGGTCCACGCGCACCGGGCGGTCCTGCAGCGGGCGCACGATGTCGTCGGCCGCGTCCATCAGCGTGTACAGATCGGTGCCGTGGTTCCAGCCCATGCGCTCGGCCGCCGCAATGAACACCTCCAGCGGCGCATTGCCCGCGCCGGCTCCCATGCCCGCCAGCGACGCATCGATGCGGTCGCAACCTTCCTCCACCGCCACGATCGAGTTCGCCACGCCCAGCGAGAGGTTGTGGTGCGCGTGCATGCCCGTCTGCGTTTCGGGCTTCAGCAGGGCCTTTACGGCGCGAAAGCGCTCGCGCACGTCATTCATCGTCAGCGCGCCGCCCGAGTCCACCACGTAGATGCAGGTCGCGCCGTAGCTCTCCATCTTCTTCGCCTCGACGGCGAGGTTCTCTGGCGTGGTCATGTGGCTCATCATCAAGAAGCCCACCGTATCCATGCCCAGCTCGCGCGCGTAGCCGATGTGCTGCTTCGAGATGTCGGCTTCCGTGCAGTGCGTGGCCACACGTACGATGCGTGCGCCCGCGTCATAGGCCGCCTTCAGGTCGTGGATCGTGCCGATGCCCGGCAACAGCAGCGTGGCGATCTTCGCGTGCCGCACCACGTCCGCCACCGCCTCGATCCATTCGAGGTCGCTGTGCGCACCGAACCCGTAGTTGAAGCTCGAGCCCTGCAGGCCGTCTCCGTGCGCGACCTCGATGCTGTCCACTTTCGCGCGGTCCAGCGCGCGGGCAATGTCCTGCACGTTCTGGATGGAATACTGGTGGCGGATGGCGTGGCTGCCGTCGCGCAGCGTCACGTCGGAGATGTAGAGTTTGCGGCTCATGGCTTCAGGCTCCTTGCGTGTCCAGCAGCGTCTGCGCCATACGCTCGGCGGTGGCGAGCGCGGCGGACGTCATGATGTCGAGATTGCCGGCATAGGCGGGCAGATAGTGTGCGGCGCCTTCCACTTCGAGGAACACCGAGGTCTTCAGGCCGCCGAACTTTCCGAGGCCCGGGATATTCAGGGGCGCGCTGACCGGAATCTCGTCGAACTGGACCTTCTGCTTGAGGCGATAGCCCGGCACGTAGGCATTCACCTTCGCGACCGTTTCCTCGATCGACGCCTCGACCTGCTCGCGATCCGCGAGGTCCGAGAGCGTGTAGACGGTGTCGCGCATCATGACGGGCGGTTTGGCCGGGTTCAGCACGATGATCGCCTTACCCCTGGCCGCACCGCCCACCGCTTCGATCGCCTTCGAGGTCGTTTCGGTGAACTCGTCGATGTTCGCGCGCGTGCCGGGCCCCGCCGATTGGCTGCTGATCGACGCGACGATTTCCGCGTAATGCACCCTTGCCACGCGCGAAACGGCCGCGACGATGGGGATCGTCGCCTGACCGCCGCAGGTGACCATGTTCACGTTGGGCGCGTCGATATGCGCGTCGAGGTTCGCCACCGGCACGCAGTACGGGCCGATGGCGGCGGGCGTGAGGTCGATCACGCGGATCGACGGCTTGAGGCTGCGCAGCAGCGCATCGTTCTTCACGTGCGCGCCAGCCGAGGTCGCATCGAACACGAAATCGATGTCCTCGAACACGGGCAGGCGCGTGAGACCCTCCACGCCTTCGTGCGTGGTCGCCACGCCCAGGCGCGCGGCGCGCGCGAGGCCGTCCGAGTTCGGATCGATGCCCACCATCGCCGCCATTTCCAGATGCCGGCTGTTGCGCAGGATCTTGATCATCAGGTCCGTGCCGATGTTGCCCGAGCCGATGATGGCGGCCTTGAGTTTTTCCGAAGCTTCCGAAGTCATAGCTATTCCTTGTTCAGGCGGAGAAAGTGGCGCGAACGCTGCCCAGGCCCTCGATCTGCGCGGTATAAGTGCCGGGTTCCTTCACGGCCACCATCGGCCCGAGCGCGCCTGTGAGCACCACGTCGCCCGCGCGCAGCGGCGTGCCGAGCTGCGCCATGCGATCGGCAAGCCACACGGCGGCGTTCAGCGGATTGCCGAGGCAGGCGGCGCCATTGCCGCGCGAGAGAATTTCACCGTCGCGCGAGAGCGCCATCGCACACCCGGCCAGATCGAGCTGCGCCAGCGGCACGGGGCGGCTGCCCACCACGAAGCGTGCGCTGGAAGCGTTGTCGGCGACCGTGTCGACGAAGCGGATATCCCAGTTCTGGACGCGGCTGTCCACCACTTCGATCGCGGCAAGGGCGTAGGCGCTGGCGCGCAGGATATCGACGAAGGTGTGCTTCCCGAGCGTGAGGTCGTGCTCCAGCACCAGTGCGATTTCGGCCTCCACCTTGGGCTGGATCAGTTGCGAGAGCGGGATCGGCTCGCCGTCGCCGCAGGCCATCGAGGCGAACAGCGCACCGAAATCGGGTTGATCGACACCAAGCTGCGCTTGCACGGCGAGCGAGGTGAGGCCGATCTTGCGGCCCACGACGCGCTCGCCGTTCGCCACGCGCCAATTCACGTTGGCCTGCTGCACGGCGTAGGCCGTGGCGAGGTCGTCCGTTGCGATTTCGCCGCGTACGGGGGCGATCGTCGTGTGCGTGGCTTCGGCTTCGCGCAGGCGGGTGGCAAGCGCATTCACTACGGTGATATCGGGCATGGGCGAATTCCTCAAGCCGGCACCGAAAGGCCGCTTACATCGGCCGCCGCAACGAAGCGGTCGGGACGCAGTGCCACCGCGCGCGCACCATACTTGCGCAACCAGGGGAGCAATACGCCATCGAGGTCGATCAATTCGTCGGAACCCTGGGTATGCTGGTCCTGCTGACGCACGGCGATGTACCGGGCCCCTAGCTTGTCCCACGCTTCCTTATCCGCGGTTGTGAGCAGCGTAGCAGGATCGACGTCATCTCCAAGCAGTACGAAGCGATTGCCAAGGAGATCGTCGAGGCGTGCCATCACCCCGCGCGTGTCGCCGACAACGGGCTGCGGCACCATACGACCGACGATGCTGCCTTCGGCGACGGGGCCGCGCAGCCATCCGGTCGCAAGCACCGGCGGTGCGATCAGCGGCGGCTCCGGTGCGTCCGCCGGAGGCGGCGCATTGAGCGCGGCCTGTTCTTCTTCCGAAAGCTCCTGCTTGATGATCCGGCCAAGCTCGACGGCGAGCTGCGTGTAAAACACAGCGTTGGGCCGGCGTTCCGTTTCGTAGGTATCGAGGAAAGATTCGGGCAAGGTTCCGTTGATTACGCCCGCGAGCTTCCAGCCCAGATCGAACGCGTCCCGCATGCCGGTCTGCATGCCGGCGCCGGCCCACGGCGGCATCAGATGCGCGGCGTCACCGGCCAGGAATACGCGTCCGACACGCCACTTGTCCGCCATCCGGGTATGGTGGCGATAAAACGCATGCTGGTGAATTTCGACATCGTCTTCGCTCACGCCCAGCGCCTCGAGCAGCGGCCACACTTGTTCGCGGGTCGCGAAGTCGGCCTCGGTCTCGCCTGGCTTGAGCGGCAGTTCCCAGCGGTGGTTGCCTCCCGACAGCGCGATGTCCACCACCGGCCGTTCCTTGTCGGACCAGAAGGTCAGCAGATTCCGGTCGGGCCACCAGCGCTTCACGCGGCAGTCAATCACGATCCAGAGCACGTCGAGCGTATCCCCCAGCAACTTCACGCCGAGGGCGCCGCGAGTGGCGCTGCTCCCGCCGTCGCAGCCGATCGCATAGCGCACGCGCGCGCTTTCCGTAGCGCCCGTTGCGGGATCTTGGGCCCTGACCGTGACGCAGGTTTCGTCCTGCTCCAGCGAGACCACCTCCAGGCCAAAGCGCACGTCGATCTCCGCGTGTCCGGTTGCGCATTCGCGCAACGTGGCTTCCATGGTCGGCTGGTAAATGTTGAAGAAGCGCGGCTTGATGCCCAGCGTCGAAGGCGGGTGCTCGATGCGCAGGATCTCCGTGCCGTCGTAGCGCATCCAGCGCAGCGCGCGCTGGGGATCGATGCATTTCAGAACGGGTTCGTCGACACCCAGGTTCTGGAATATCCGCATCGTCCAGTCGTTGACGGTCACGGCGCGAGCGCGCGGGTAAATGTCGCGGTATCGCTCGAATACCACGGTGGAGATGCCGTATTTCGCGAGGGTAAGCGCGGCAATGACGCCGCTCGGGCCATAGCCGACGATGGCGACGTCGGCATCGTAATGGTCTTTCATGGGGACTCCATTCAGTGTCTGCAGGCCTTCCGCAACGCACTCATTTTGGACTACGTAACATATGACGAGATTGCGTCGATTCTTTCCGCTGTTCGCCGGTTGCATTCCAGTCCGGCGGCGCGCGGCGGCCCTTACCAGTCCTTCAGGAAGTCGATGACCAACTGATTGAACTCGTCGGCGTGCTCCCACTGAGCCCAGTGGCCGCACTTCGGCAGGATATGGAGCCGCGCGTCCTGCAAGGTGTTGATCATGCGTAAGCCATGGTCGAGCGGCACGAAACGGTCGTCACGTCCCCAGGTAATCAGGGTCTTGTGGAAGATTTGCGGGAAACGGGCCGAGAGATCCCACGTCGTGACCGGGCAACGCTTCGAACTCTCGACGAAATTCTTCAGATGATTCAGGTTCGATTCGATATTGCTCCAGCGTCCCTGACGCAACTCCTCGGTAATGGCTTGCGGGTCATAAACGAACACTTCGAGCATGGCCTCGAAGTTCTCGTAGGTGGGTTGCGCATACAGCTTGAACATGCGCTTGATACCCTCGCCAGGCTGCGGCTGGATGATGCTTGGACCTTGCGCGCCCGGCCCCATGAGCACCATGCGATCCATCCGGTCCGGGAACTCCAGCGCGAAGCTCAGGGCAGAGGCGCCGCCCATCGAGTTGCCGACCAGATGCACTTTCCCGATGCCGAGAGCGTCCAGCACGCCCTTGGTGGCGCGGGCGTTCAACAGGTTGCGCGGTACGTCGGTGACGATCTCGCCGGACTTGTTGAAACCCGGGCTATCGAGCAGCAGCACGCGAAATCCGGCGTTCACCAGCGCGTCGATGTTCCGATAGTAGTTGCTCCAGCCGCTGGCGCCGGGGCCGCCGCCATGCAGCATGGCGATCGCGGGGCCGCTGCCGGCGTCGTTGAAATGAATGGTGAAATGCTCGAGACCAGGTTCGTTGATCGTCACGAACTTGCTGGTGCCGGATTCAGTCGGGGTCATGCTGTCGCTCCTGTGACGGGTGGCGGGTGAGTTGTCGGCTTGATGGGCTCGACCGGGCGCGATCGGGCGAGGTTCAGTGCGCTTGCGGGGCCGGCGCATCCGGCGGCGGATTCAGCTTGTGCCCCCAGTCGCTGAGCTCGGTGTAGCGCTTGACTTCCCATGTGTCGTCGTCGACGACAACGCCGCCGGCGCCGAACTCGATCGCGAAGCCGGAAGGCGAGATCATGTAGAACGAGAACATCTGGTCGTTGGGGTGATGGCCCAGTTCCATCAGAATGGGCACCCCCGCCAGTTTGCAGCGATCGTAGGCGAGGCCGACGTCGTTGGGGTCGGTGCACTCGACCATGATGTGATGGATACGCTTGTGGACCGGGAACGGCACGTCGGCGACCGCCAGAGAATGATGACGGCCGGTACGGGCGTGGAAGAAGGTCACGTCGAGCTGAAGGCCCGGCGCGGCGTCGCCACGGATGGTGTCGCTGAGCTTCAGGCCCAGTACACGCTCGCAGAACGCCTTGGCCTCGGCGCTCTGTTTGGGCACCGTGACGAAATGCCCGGCGCCCAGACGCCCCGTACTGAATGCCCCGCGCAGCACCGACGAACGAAACGTGTTGCGGGTACGAGCCCGGTAGGCGGTGCTGTAAAACTCGTGGCGAATGCCGTCGGGATCGTGACAGACGAAAACGCGCGCCACGCGGCGCTGTTCGGCGACTTTCGGGTCCGCCTCGGCGAGGTCGATGCCCCGGCCGCGCGCCTGATCCACGAAGGCATCGAGTTCCGCGTCGGATTCGAATTCCCAGCCGGCGGCCAGAAAGTCGTCGAGATCGCTCTTGAGCAACAGGATGCGCTGCTCGTAGTCGTCCATGCGCAAGCCGAGCGATTCGCCGGGAACTCGCGTTCCGGCCTGCAGGCCCAGCACGTCGACGGCAAACCTTTCCCATGCTGCCAGGTCGGTGACCCCCAGGACCATATATCCCAGCGTTGAGACGCTTTGCATTCTCTTCTCCTGATTTCGCGATTCCGATGACCGGCGGTCCGGGATTCCGCCCCGGGTATCGTGGCCGAGCCCATAGTCCGGAAGTGTACCGATTGGTCCAAAACTGGCTACCTGGGGGAAACGTGTAATGTACCGATTGGTCCAATACAGGCCGGGCTTATACTCACGGGATGGAAAATGAACCGCAAATCGGCAATCGGCGCGGCCAACGATCTCGCCAGGAAATTCTCGACGCCGCTTCCCGTGTGATGTCGGCCTATGGCTACGCCGGCACTTCGATGTCCGCGCTGGTGGAGGCGACCGGCATTCCCAAGAGCGCGATCTACCATCACTTCGGCTCCAAAGCCGGGCTGCTCGCGGAGGTGATGGCCGGAGGCGCCCGCGGTTTTTTCGCGGCCATGCGAGAGGCTCACCGGAGTCCGCCGGCAGACGGCACTCCGCGGGAACGTTTGGGCTGGTACCTGAAAAAGACCGGCGAGGTGTTCGAGCACCGCGAGAATTTCCTGCGCCTGCTGCTCGTCATGGTCATGAGCAATGAGTCCGCCGAGCCCGAGGCCATGCAAACGGTTATCGAGGTACGCAACGAAGGGCGTGCCTACATGCGGGAGATGATCCGCAACGCGTTCAGCGGAGAAGGGGAGGACGTCGCGAAGGCCGTTGCCGAAGACCTCGCTTACTTCGGAATGCTTGGGTTCGACGGCGCTTTCGTTTCCCTGCAGTCGGGCGACAAGAGGTCGATGACCCTGCACATGGAGCAACTCACGAGCGCCCTGATCGCGCTCGGCGAGGCTCGCATGATCGCCTTTCGGAACAGGACGGAAGCGTCGCGCCGCAAGCCCGCAGCAAAGCCCTCAAAGCCATCCCGGCAACCCCAGGATGAGCGGCAGGCGCGCAAGAAAAGCGCGCTTCGGGCTTGACCCCGGCTATTCCGGATACGCCCGTTTCGTGCGTGCCGATGGCACCGGTGCTTTACACGAAGCGGCCGCCCGGCGGCATTAAGCAAAGCCGAAGGTTGCGTTCGCAAATGCGGACTTCGCGAAATCCTCGCCGAGGCGCATAGTAGGGTCCAGTCAAACCGAACGGACCCCGCACGATGCAAGACTCAGGCACGATTCAAGACTGGCTTGGCCGTACCGAAACGGTCGAGGAACGGGTGGCACCATTCCCGGCCGCGGCGTTTGCCGCCATGCTCGATCGCCCCGCGCCGCAGGCGGTCCTGCCGCCGCTTTGGCACTGGTTTCATTTTCTGCAAGCCGCGCCGCGTTCGCAGCAAGGCCCCGACGGGCATCCGCGCCGCGGCGGCTTTCTGCCTCCCGTTCCGCTGCCGCGCCGCATGTGGGCCGGTGGCCGTCTGCGCTTCCTTGCGCCCGTGAAGATCGGCGAGCGCGCGGTGCGCGAGTCGACGATTGCCGCTATCGAGGACAAGACAGGCCGCAGCGGCCGGCTCGTGTTCGTCACCGTCCAGCATTGCATTTCGATGGCGGGCGAGCTGTGCATCGAAGAGGAGCAGGACATCGTCTATCGCGAGGCGCCCGCGCCCGGCGCTCCCGCTCCAAAGCCCATCCCGGCACCCGACGGCGAACACTGGCGCCGCACGATCGAAACCGATCCTGTCCTGCTGTTCCGCTATTCCGCCCTGACTTTCAATGGGCATCGCATCCACTACGATCAGCCCTATGCGACCCGCGAAGAGGGGTATCCCGGTCTGGTCGTGCACGGGCCGTTGATCGCCACACTGCTGCTGGACCTGGCCGTGACCGAACTCGGTGGCGCCGTACCCGCGCATTTCTCGTTTCGCGCCGTGCGGCCGACTTTCGTAGGCCAGGCATTTTCCGTTTGCGGACGGCGGGACGAAGACGGCAGGACGGTCGAGCTCTGGGCCAAGGATCGCGAAGGCTGTCTGACCATGCAGGCGAGCGCGGAGTTTGCCTGAATTTGCCGGACTTTTACCTTCCAGCATCATCGATGCCGCACCCTCGGTGACGAGCGATATCGGTGCGAAGATTTCGCGCGAACTGTCGACCTCGTACGGGGTACTCGTGCCGGAGCTGCAACTGGCGTGGCGCCACGAGTACGACAACACCCGGGTGACGACCCAGGCCAGCTACGCGGCCGCTCCGCCGGGCGAGACCAGTTTCACGTCGCTTGGCGCAAGCCCGGTGGAGGACTCCGTGGTGATGAGTTTGGGCATGACCCTGTTGCGGGCGAACAACCTCAGCATGACCGCGCGCTACGAGCTCCAGGCAGGCTCGGGCTACGTGGCCCAGGCGGGCATGCTGCGTCTGCGGCAGTTGTTCTGAATCGCGGCAGTTCGCTGCGGTATCCGTCTCCAGACGCATTCCCTCCAGCGTGGAGGGAGTGCGTTTTTTAACGGGAGGCGGATCGAGCGCCGGGGGCGGGCGAATTGAGTACTTTCCGGTTCTTCGACGTTTGCGAATCTATTACGTGGGATGGGCCGTGCTAGCCGCGGGGGCGTGTTTTCCCTGCCACCAATCCAGCTTCTCGAAAAACCTCGGCAGTTGATCTGCGGAGATCGCTTTGCCGAAGAAAAATCCTTGCGCCAGCTCGATTCCTGCGCGGCCCAGGTCATGGTTCTGACCGATTCCTTCTACGCCGTCCGCAATAACAGCAACGTCGTGCTGCCGGCCCACAGCGGCTATTGCCTGAAGCGTCTGGAGACGAGCTGATTCGTCCAGCGCCATAATGTCCCGGTCTACTTTGATGAACTCGAAGCCGGCGGGCAGTGCGGAGCCGATTATGGCAGTCGGCGTCCGGACACCGGAGAGGGCAGTGCGAACTTTGTCCCGGCGCAAACGCATCACGCTGCCGAGCCTTGCGGGCAGGTCTTCAGCTTTGATCTGGAACACCAGCCGACTGGATGTGAAGGACCTGGCCCTGGTTGCGATCAGGGAGAGGCATTCTTCGTTTCCGAGACATGATGCCCACACATTGACCATCAGATACAAGTTGCGGCCTTCGGCGAGAAGGCTCAGTTCCCTCTCGGCAGTCGAGAGCATGAACGCGACGATTTTCGTTGCAGCGCGGCGATCAGCAAGTTCGTTCATAAACCACGCTTCGCCCCGAAGGCCATACGCAACGTTTTTCCACCGCAGCACCGCTTCCAGTCCTATGCATTTGCGAGTCCTCGTGTAGAAGACCGGCTGATGCTCCAGGCGGAACTCGTCGCGTTTCAATCCGCGGTTGACCGCGCGAGCGAGAATCGCACGTTCGCTGAACCAGCGAACGTAAAGAAGTGCGGTGGCGGCGCCGACTAGTGCCAGCAGAGCCAGCACGAGAACCAGGAGAAGTACGCCAAGAATCCACCGGTAGCAGGCCGCAGACATTACGGATAGCGGTTCCGCCGGCTTCGGAGCGGCGACGATATTCGCTGTTCGCCGGGCCGCGTCGTGCGGCAAGGGATTGGTTGTGGCCAATGGGGCGGACGATCTGTTCTCCTCGGGCTCATCCCCCTGTGTCTGGGCTGTTCCCGCGGCACGCTGTTCTTCGCGTGTATCGGCGAGCGCCGCTCTGGAGGTATCCAGGCTCCTGGTGTGGAACGCACAAGTCTCGCGTGGACCGTCTACGTGCACAAACTCATTCATTCCGGCATCGCCGAATCGTGCTGGCAACAGGAAGGCGCCCGCTTCGGTACATCCATGGCCGGGGAAAGCGGCCGACTCCGGGACTTCCGAACTCGCGATTCTCGTCCCCGAAGGCACCAGGGAGGAGAACGCCGCTTCGTCATCGGCATAACAGATGGCACATAGACAGCAAAGAAGACCTGCGACGAGACGCCTTGCTCCAGGTTTCATATCGATCCTGGAGTATCGGGATCATTGACGTAATAGCCTTGAATCCAGCGTACACCGGCATCCCGGACGATTCGAATATCGTCGGGTGTTTCGACGCCTTCGACGACGAGAAGCGGGGCGATACCTCGGGCCATCACGATCAGACGGTTGAACCCGGCGATGCCAAGGGTGCCCTGGCGCACACGCCGGAGCAATGAACGGTCTACCTTGACGATGTCGGTCGCACACGCGGCCGCGGACACGGCAGAAAAGCCCACGCCAAAGTCGTCAATCGCAACACGAACGCCCAGTCTTCTCAAACGCCGGACAAACGTGCACCCATCAATCGGCAGGATCGGCGCCGATTCAGTGATTTCCACCACCAGGCGAGCTGCGGCCTCGGGGTTGTTTTCCAGTTCAAGGAAAACCTCCTGCCACCAGTGATCGTCCTGCGTACTTTGCGCCGAAATGTTACAGCCGAGCCTTGCGCCGGGTGTGGCCTTGATCGCCTCAAGCGTGTGGCGCACGACGTAACAATCGAACTGCCGCATCAGCGAAAGCCTTTCCAGAGCGGGAATGAATCTGCCGGGCAGAAGAACCGCGTCGGCGACCTTCATCCGCACCAGCGCCTCGCGATACAGGACCTCTGTCGGGGCGTCGACTGCGCAAATGACCTCATGGCGGAAAAACAGCCGATCGTCCGAGATGGCGCGGCAAACCTCGCGGGCCATTTTCCAATCGGGGGACTCGGGCGTTAGTGCCTTGCAGCCGGGCGCCACAGCAGGCCCGGTATGGCTCACGCCCCCCACAGTCTCACTTTTGATCACTGACATCTCGGCCCCGACGGACGGCAAAAGCACACGGTCGCTCGCTGCGTTGCAAACAGCTTTTTACAATTCCTTTCAGGTGCCAGCCAGACTCCGTGGCACAAAATTGGTCCTTTTTGCCAATATCGTTAGACGAATAGGGGATCATGGCGGGGCGGCCGAAGGCCAAGACCTGAGCCATGGAAGTTGCCGGGAGACAGAAAGGACCGTTTTTGTCAACTGATTGGTGCTGGCATTGCCGGGAAAGCAATACAACATTGCCGCTTCATTCACCAACAGTCAGGCAGAGGGCCCCTTCTTTTCCCGGAAAACACATGAAAATTGGTTATGCACGCGTTTCCACGCACGAACAAAGCCTTGCACTACAGCTCGATGCATTGCGTGCGGCGGGGTGCAACAAGTTCTTCACGGATCACGGCGTATCAGGCGCGGAGTTCTGCCGCCCCGGGCTGGACGCCGCACTGTCCGAGGCCAAAGAGGGCGACACGCTTGTCGTGTGGCGGCTGGACAGACTCGGGAGGTCTCTGAGCAAGCTGGTCGATCTCATTACCTATCTTGAGCGGCGAGGTATCGAGTTCGTATCGTTGAACGAATCCATTAATACGAGTTCGTCCGGCGGCGTACTCATCTTCCGCATGATGGCCGCGCTCGCCGAGTTTGAGAGGAACCTGATCAGCGAGCGAACCCGCGCAGGCATAGCGGCCGCCCGCGCAAGAGGCAGCAAGCTTGGGAGACGGCGGGCGCTTTCGCCGGAGCAGCGATCGCAGGCGCTGGAACTGCTTCGCCACCAGTCTGCGGCAGAGGTAGCCAACCAGTTCAATGTTCATCCGCGAACAATGTTGCGCCTGAAGGCCGCCGGTGCGTAACAAGCTGTGGCAAGAGAAATTTCGATAATTTGTATTATGTAAAATAAAGAAAACTGGATAGCCGAAAACCTGGCACCTCAATCGATGCGTCTTGCGGCGCGACATCTTCTGCGCCGCAAACACCTGACTAGCAATCGAGCGGCACCCGGGCCTCGAAGTTCAGCAAGCGATTACACTCACCTCGTACCCAACCGCCGGTAACGCCCCCCATGAAGAAACTCGTCAACAATCCGTCGAACGTCGTTCGGGAAATGCTCGAGGGCATTGCCAGGCAGGCCCCGGACACCGCTATCCTGGGTGACGAAAATGTCCTCGTTCGTCGGGATCTGCCCCAGGTCTCCAGTCGACCTGTCGCTGTCATCTCGGGCGGCGGCAGCGGCCACGAACCCGCGCACGCGGGATATGTCGGGGCCGGCATGCTGAGCGCCGCGGTGTGCGGCCAGGTTTTCACCTCGCCGTCCACCGACGAAGTTCTCGCCGCCATCCTCGCGACCGCGGGCCCGGCCGGCGCCCTCCTGATCGTCAAGAACTATACGGGGGACCGGCTCAACTTCGGCCTGGCCGCCGAACTCGCACGCGCCGAAGGGATTCCCGTCGAAGTGGTGATCGTGGCCGACGACGTTTCGCTGCGTCGACACACCGCGCGCGATCGCCGTCGCGGAATCGCGGGAACGGTACTCGTGCACAAAGTGGCCGGCGCTGCCGCGGAACAGGGGCGCTCGCTCGATCAGGTAGCGTCTGCCGCGCGCGCCGCTGCGGCCAACCTCGGGTCGATGGGCGTGGCGCTGGACGGCTGCACGATGCCCGGCGTGGAAAAATCCAGCTTCACGCTGGCCGATGACGAAATCGAGCTGGGTCTCGGCATTCACGGAGAAAAAGGCGTCGAGCGAACCGCGCCCCGGCCGGCCGACGAACTTACCCGGATCCTGCTCTCGAATATTCTGGAGGATATGGCGCTCGCGGCAGGAGAACGTGTAGCACTACTCGTGAACGGTCTCGGCGCAACGCCGCAGATGGAACTGGACATCGTCCTGCGCGCCGCCTGGGAAGCGCTGACCGGCAAGGGTATCGCCGTCGAGCGCGCATGGTCGGGCACCCTGCTCTCGGCGCTGAACATGCCCGGTTGCTCCGTTTCCGTCCTGCGCGTCGATAACGACCGTCTCGCGTTGCTGGACGCGCCGACGCGGGCCCGCGCGTGGCCGCGAGGGGGCGCCGTCAACGCCCACATCCGGATGGACTCGCCAGTCGCGAGCGCTGGCGAAACTTCGCCGCTCCTCGACGAGAACGCCCAGGCATGGATCCCCCGCCTCAAGCCGGCCCTGACCGCCGTCGCTCACGCCTTGATTGCCGACGAACCGCGACTCACCGAACTGGATTCACTGGCCGGCGACGGCGATCTGGGCATCAGCATGAAGCGCGCCGCGGACGCCCTCCTTGCCCTCCCCGACCAGGCGTTCGCCAACCCGGCGGGCGCGCTCGCTGCTTTGGGCGGGGCGCTACGCCGAGCCATCGCAGGCAGCTCCGGTCCTTTCTACGCCACGGCGCTGCTCCGCGCGTCACGGCGCCTTGCGGGCATGTCCGAGCCGACCGCCCACGACTGGGCGGAAGCCTTCAGTGCTGCCGTTGCGGCCATCGGCGAACTCGGCGGTGCAAAGGCAGGCGACAGAACGATGCTGGACGCGCTCATTCCCGCTGCCGATACGTTCGCGCAGGAACTGCGATCGGGCAACCCCGCGGCCGTCGCCTTTTCAAGGGCTGTCTCGTCCGCAAAGCGCGGCGCCGAAGCGACCTCCACGATGAAACCGCGGGCGGGCCGCGCGAGCTATCTGGGCGATCGCGCGATGGGCTCACCCGACGGCGGGGCTGTCGCCGTGGCCTGCTGGCTCAGCGCGATTCAACCCCACGTCGCGGCATCATGAATGCCGGCTATTCGTCCATCATCCGGACCTTGACCTTCTTGCCCTTGACCTTCCCCGCGCCGAGCCTGCGCAACGCCTCGTGCGCAATGCCGCGATCAACAGCCACGTAAGTCGAAAAGTCGGTCACGTTGATCTTGCCGATCTGTGAAGCGCTGAAGCCCGCGTCGCCCGTCAGCGCCCCCAGCACGTCGCCTGGGCGAATTTTTTCCTTGCGTCCGCCGAGAATCTGCAGCGTTTCCATCGGCGGCAACAGGGGCGCGTGGCTGGCGGCCGTCAGATCGGCCAGCTTGTGCCATTCGACGTCCTGTTTCTGCGCCTGCTCGATGCTGCCGACCCGCCCCATCTCGTCCATGCTGGCGAGGCTCAACGCCCAGCCGTCCTGATCCGCGCGGCCCGTGCGTCCGATGCGGTGCACATGCACATCCGGATCGGGCGTCACGTCGACGTTGATCACGGCTTCGAGTTGCGCGATGTCGAGGCCCCGGGCGGCCACGTCGGTCGCAACGAGGACCGAGCAGCTACGGTTCGCGAACCGGATCAGCACCTGATCGCGCGCGCGCTGCTCCAGTTCGCCATGCAGCGCCAGCGCGTGAAAACCCTGCGCGCGCAACACGTCGAGCAGATCGCGGCACTGCTGCTTCGTATTGCAGAACGCCAGCGTGCTCACCGGACGATAGTGATTCAGCAGCATGCCCACTGCGTGCAGCCGCTCGTCCTCGGCCACTTCGTAAAAGCGCTGCCGGATCTTGCTGCTGTCGTGACGCTCTTCGAGCTTGATTTCCTTCGGATTGCGCAGGAATTGCCGGCTCAGCCGCGCGATTCCCTCCGGGTAGGTGGCCGAGAACAGCAAGGTCTGGCGCTCCTTGGGGCATTGATCCACGACCGTGGCGATATCGTCGAAGAAGCCCATGTCGAGCATTCGGTCCGCTTCGTCGAGCACGAGCGTATTCAGTGCGCCGACGTCGAGGTTGCCGCGCGCCAGGTGGTCCATGATACGGCCCGGTGTGCCGACGACGACATGGGCGCCGTGCTCGAGGCTCGCGGTTTGAGGGGCCATGGGCGTGCCGCCGCACAGCGTCAGCACCTTGATGTTCTGCTCCGCGCGCGCGAGGCGGCGAATTTCCTGCGCCGCCTGATCGGCCAGTTCTCGCGTGGGACAGAGCACCAGCGTCTGAACGGCGAAACGCTGCACATCGAGGCGTGCGAGCAACGCGAGAGAAAACGCCGCTGTCTTGCCGCTGCCGGTCTTCGCCTGGGCAATCAGGTCGTGCCCTTCCAGCGCCACGGGCAGGCTTGCCGCCTGGATCGGCGTCATGGCCGTATAGCCGAGCTGGGCCAGATTGGCGAGCATGGCGGGGGCAAGCGGAAGCTCGCTAAAGGAGCGGTCAAGGTTTTTTTCTGACATTTCTGGGTGTTCCATCTATTGAGCGGCGCGCTGCCGCCGCGAGCGTCGTGACCGGAATGGCCGGGACGATCAATCGTTACCGCGAGGCGGCTTGCCGTAACGCGCAAGGAATCGGTCGAGCTGGCCCGCAAATGCCTTGCTGTCGCGCGTACTGAAGGGGGCTGGCCCCCCCGTATCGATGCCGGTGCTGCGCAGTTGATCCATCATGTCACGCACCGTCAAGCGTTCCTGAATATTTTCGCGCGTGAACCAGTTGCCGCGCGGGTCGAGTGCGTGCGCCCCCTTGTCGAGCACCGCGGCGGCAAGCGGGATGTCGGCTGTGATCACCAGGTCGCCCGATGCGGCCAGTTCGACGATACGGGCGTCTGCCGCGTCGAAACCGGCCGGCACCTGAATGGACGTGATGAAGGGAGACGGCGGCGTGCGCAAATACTGGTTCGCGACCAGCGTCACCCGCACTTCCGCCCGTCGCGCGGCCCGGAACAACATTTCCTTGATGACCACGGGAGAAGCGTCGGCATCGACCAGCACTTGCATGGGGGCAATTCCGCCAGGTTAAAACAGAATGATATCAAGACGTCGCGGAATGGCGTCCAGGCACTCTCGACGACCGTTATGCCGCGTCGAGCATCGCCTTCAGGCGCTTCGAGTCCCGTTTGGGCGGCGTGCCGAACATGCGCGCATATTCCCGGCTGAATTGGGAAGCGCTCTCGTAACCCACCTCGAACGCCGCCGCCTCGACACTGGCGGAACGGGATAGCAGCAGCCTGCGGGCTTCGAGAAGACGAAGCTGCTTTTGATACTGCAGCGGCGTCAGCGAGGTCAACGCCTTGAACTGGCGATGAAAGGCCGATGCGCTCAGTCGGGCCAGCGCCGCGAGTTCTTCGATGCGAACCGGCTGCGCGAAACGCTCGCGCAAGAAATGCATGGCGCGCATGACGCGCTGCGACGGGCTGTCCGCCAGGGCCATCTTCGCAACTTCGCCGCCATGCGGACCGGACAACAGCCAATAGCCGATCTCGCGCATGACCATGGGCGCGAGCGTGGGAATCGCCTTGGGCGTGTCCAGCAAGCGGACCATGCGCAGCGCGCAATCGGCAAGCGGCCCGTCGAAGTCCGTCACGAACACCCCGCGCGGCGTCTCGCCGACGGCCCTGGGCACGGTTTCCATCTCCTCGGCAACGGTGCGGATCATCGCCAGATCGAGTTCGATCATGAGCACGAGGCAAGGCTTGTCCGGGCTGGCTTCGAACACCCGGCCGAGCGAAGGCGTCTCCACGCCGACCACGAGCGCCTGACCCGCCCGGTATTCGAGTTGCTGTCCGCCGAAGCTCGCCCATTTGGCCCCTTGGGCAACGATACACAGGGCGGGCTGCGCAACCCGATGGACGGGCGGCCTGGGATGATCGGTGCGAAGAATGCAGACCCCGTCGATCGCCGTCATATAAGGGCTCGTGCCGGGCTGGCGCTCCGTATAGCGCAAGATTGCTTCCGATAACGATTTCAACATGTTCGATCGCCCTTTCGTATGGCATTCATGCCATGCATTCAACCCGGTCAGGATAGTTTGCCACAGCAGGATCAGGCAAGAACGAGGCGAGTTTCGGCATTCGAATCCGCACCCCTGCGACCGTATGATCGGGTCGATCCCAACGCCGAAAGGAGCGCGACATGTCGTCAACCGTCAATCAACCCGTCCCCGCGAGAATTGCCATCGTCACCGGCGGCAGTCGAGGTATCGGGCGCGATACCGTGCTGCGGCTCGCCGCGCGCGGCGTTCGCACGATACTCACCTATCGCTCGAACCGTGCGGAAGCCGAAAAGGTCGCGGCGCTTGCCGCAGCGGCCGGCGCGCCGGCCGCTGCCCTTCAGCTCGATATGGGCAATGCCGGCAGCTTCGGCGCCTTCGTCGAGGCGGTGCGGGAAGCGCTGGCGGGAATGGGCGCCGAACGCTTCGATTATCTCGTGAACAACGCCGGCGCCTCGTCCGCGGCCAGTTTTGTGGAGGGAAGCGAAGCCGAACTCGACGCGCAGTTTGCCGTCCACTTCAAAGGACCGTTCCTGCTGACACAGAAGCTCCTCCCCCTCATCAACAACGGCGGGCGGATCGTCAACGTCTCGTCGGGTCTCGCCCGATTCGCCTTTCCCGGTCGTGCCATCTACGGCCCGATGAAGGCGGCGGTCGAAGCGTTGACCCGCTACATGGCGCTGGAACTCGGGCCGCGCCGCATCGCGGTCAACGTTGTCGCGCCCGGCGCCATCGCAACCGACTTCAGCGGCGGCATGGTGCGCGACAACCCGGAGGTGAACAAGGCCGTGGCCTCGCACACCGCACTCGGCCGTGCCGGCTTGCCCGAGGATGTAGGCCCCGTCATCGCAGGTTTGCTGTCCGATGCGTTCGGTTGGGTCAACGCCCAGCGCATCGAAGTGGCGGGCGGTATTCACATTTAAGCCGACCCGCAATTCGCCTCGACCTCCGGGAGATGCCGCTATGCGGGATCTCCGCCTCCCGCGCGAGCGTCGCGCCGCACCGCCTGCGGCGGCAGGCCAAAGCCGCGCATGAACACCTCGCGCATATGGCGCCGATCGCGGAAGCCGGTTTCTTTCGCGATAACTTCGAGCGGGTGGCGGCTCTGCTCGATCATGAGCCGCGCCGCCTCCAGTCGCAGTCGCTCGACCGCCTTCGCCGGCGACTGTCCCGTTTCGAGCGTAAATACGCGGCTGAACTGGCGCGCGCTCATATGCACGGTGTCGGCCAGTTCCTCCACGGTCAACGCGCGATTCAGGTTCTGCCGCGCATAGGTCAGCGCGTTCTGGATGCGATCCGTTTTCGGCGCAAGTTCCAGCATTTCCGAATGCTGCGACTGGCCGCCCGCTCGTCGCTGATGCATCACGAGCTTGTGCGCCACCGAGCGCGCCGCCTCGGCGCCCAGGTCCTTCTCCACCATCGCCAGCGCCAGATCGAGTCCCGCCGTCATGCCGGCGGACGTCCACACCGGGCCGTCGACGATATAGATCCGGTCCTCCTCCACGCGCACCTCCGGGAACCGGCGCTGCATTTCGCGCCCAAACGCCCAGTGCGTCGTCGCGCGCCGCTGCGCGAGCAGGCCCGCTTCGGCAAGAACGAATCCGCCCGTGCAAATACCCGCAATGCGCCTCGCGCGCAAGCTCGCCTTGCGCAGGAACGCCAGCACACGCTCGGGCGCCGGCGACCTGAGCGGGTTGTTGACGCCGGCGACCATCCACGTATCCACCGCGGCGGCTCCGCGCAAAGGCCGCGTACCCACGCCGAAGCCAAGCGACGAGCGCACCTCGCCGCCGTCGAGGGAAAAATTGTCCACCGCGTAGAACGGCTCGCGCGCCACGACGTTCGCGTACTCGAACACCGACTGCGGCGCGAGCGTCATGATCTGGAAGCCGTCACTCAGTAAAAAGCCGATCCGGTGCATGTCCGTTTCCCGTCAGGCGATGTCCTGAATCATAACCTTATATGTCATTTCTGTCGCGACGAAACCCGGCCAGAATGGGCTCACCGTTTCATCAACGACTTGTCGAATGGAGTGACATCATGGCTCATACGTATCGCGGTACCGCCCTCATTACCGGCGCGTCTTCGGGTATCGGCGCGGTCTACGCCGACCGGCTCGCGCGGCGCGGCTACGACCTGATCCTCGTGGCGCGCAATCGCGAGCGGCTGGCCGCCCTCGCGGAACGCATCACGAACGAAACGCAGCGGAGCGTCGAGATCATCGACGCGGATCTGAACGACCGCGCGGCGCTGGCCGCCGTCGAAACCAAGCTGAAGCAGGACGCGAGCATTACGCTGCTGGTCAACAACGCCGGCGTGGGCACCCACAAGCCGCTTCTCGACAGCGACGTGGAAGCGATGACGCGACTGATCGACCTGAATGTCACCGCCCTCACCCGCCTCACGTATGCCGCGGTCCCCGGCTTCGTCGCGCGCGGCGCGGGCGCCGTGATCAACATCTCGTCCATCGTGGCCATCTCGCCGGAAACGCTCAACGGTGTCTACGGCGGCAGCAAGGCTTTCGTGCTCGCGTTCAGCCAGTCGCTTCACCACGAACTGGCCGCCCGGGGCATTCGGGTGCAGGCCGTGCTGCCCGGCGCCACCGCCACCGACTTCTGGCAGACCGGCGGCCTGCCGATCGAACACTTGCCCGCGGCCATCGTCATGTCGGCCGAAGCCATGGTGGATGCCGCCTTGACGGGCTTCGACCGCCATGAAACCGTGACGATCCCCTCCTTGCATGCGGGCGAAGAATGGGAGGTGTACGAAGGCGCGAGGCGAACGATGGCGCCGCATCTGTCGAGCAACAGCCCGGCGGCTCGCTATGTGACGGCGCAATAACGCTCGAACATCTCGCTTTGTCTTATTTCATCATGGTAAGGATTGCTTACCGTGACATGGAGTCCATGATCATGAAATCGCTTTTCAAGGCCGCGGCGCTGATGGCCGCGCTAACCGCTCCGCTCGCCTCGTTCGCGCAGACAGCGCAGCCGCTCTCGCGCAGCGAAGTGGGCGCGGACCTGGTACGCGCGGAGCAGGCCGGCTACAACCCGAACGACTGGTTGCACTACCCGGAGAACCTCCAGGCAGCCCAGGCGCGCATCGCCGCGCATCACGACAAGACGGCGTACGGCACCGGCACGACAGGCTCGTCGCAGGCGGGCCAGCATGCCGAAGTGACCGCGAGCCCGTATTCGCCGCCAGTCGAAGTCAAGGGAAATTAAGCCCTTGGCGCTTTCATCGGCGAAGCGGCCCACGGCTGGGCCCCGCTTCGCCGGCCTCAATTTGAATGCCCGGGTGTGTCGGGCTTGTTTCCACGAACCCGGATTCGTGCAAGCGTTCTTGTCCCTTCGTGCAGATGAGCCGGTGCCCGTTCTGCCGCGCCACGGCTCGACGCGAGACGGGATATGCGGCGAGATGCCGCGCCAAAATTTGTTTCGAACTTGTCCTGCATCAAGCCCGCGGCCGCGCGCCTATTCTGGCATCTGTCTCATTAATCATTTGCCGGAGAACAGCCATGAGCCCGCTTTCGCTTCTGATCGATCATTCCCGCCTGCTTGGCCGTGTTTCTACGCTGTACTCGTTTGCCCCCGACGTAGAAGCGAAGGCTGCATACGAGCATGCCGTGACCGACAAGGCCGTCGAACAACATGATGAACGCGCAGTCCAGCTCAAGGGACTTGTCACGGGCACGCTGCTTTTCCTGCCGTTTCTGATCGGCTATTTCGTTGCGTGTGGCAGCCGGTAATTCCTGGCTAACCGCGGCGCGCTGGCGCGCGGTCGATGAAATCGAAGCGTTTCCTTGTCGCCTGCTTTATGCAAGGTTGTTATGGAGGATATTCGTGAGTCTTAACTTGCCCTCAATATTCGCGCGTCTGCGAAAATCCGGAATTGCGCCAGCGCGGAAAGAGATTGTTTTGGGTCGAGAGCACTTGCCCACGCCGTCCATCGAACGCGATTACAGCCTCGGTATCCTGTTCAGCGTATTTCTGATCGGCTCATTGTGCATCGTGAGCGTAATAAGCGGTTTTCTCTTCCTGCTTGATTAGCACTTACTGTTATCCGACCAGGGTCACCGTCAAGCGCCGACTTTGAGCCCGGGGCATCGAGCCCTTCATGCGGCTCGGAAGCGCCGGGACACCGGCGCTTCCGCCAGATTCCCATCGCCTCCCGCGCAGACTCCGCCGGCCCGAACCGGTCGTGCCGGTTGCAGCCGGAGTATCGATCGATCAGCCGTGCCCGCCCTCGCCTGCCAACTCCAGAAAATTGGCGACTTTCGCATTGGGCACATGGGTTCGGCACGCCACCTTCAGGCCGATATCGGGGACGTTTCCATCGATGTCGACATAGACCACGCCTTCCACCTGGATCTGCGTGACGGCGGCGGGCACCATCGAAACGCCGAATTCGGCCGCCACGAAATTGATCACGGAAGCAAGCTGCGGAGCCTGCTGTCCGAGCAAAGGCTCGAAGCCCGCTTCGCGGCACGCGCCGACGATCCGGTCATACAGGCTTGGACTGGCTTCGCGCGGTATCAGCACGAACAGCTCAGCCGCGAGCGCCGCGAGGGGTAGCTTGCGCTTTCGCGACAAGGCGTGCGTCGCCGGCAGGACGAGTTTCATCGGCTCGATCGCAAGCGGATGGAACTCGATTCCGGTCGGCGGGCTTCCTCCAGGCCTCACGAAGGCCACATCGAGCCGGCCCTCGTCGAGCAGCGAGAGCAGGTTAGCCGTGTTCCCTTCGGCCAGCGTGAGCTGGACGTTGGGGAACGACTGGCGAAAGAGCCGTATGAGCCGGGGCACCATCGGATTGAAGGCGGCCGAGCCGGTGAATCCGATGTTCAGGTGTCCTATCTCGCCGCGCCCGGCGCGCTGCGCGTTGCGAACGGCGCCCTGCACATCGCCCAGGAGGCGCTTCGCGTCGTCGGCGAATGCGGCCCCGGCCTCGGTCAACGCCACGCCGTGTCCCGTGCGCCGAAAGAGCTGGACCCCGAGCTCGCGTTCGAGCGCATGCAGTTGCTGGCTGAGCGGCGGCTGGCCGATGCCGAGCTTGTCGGCAGCCCGTGTCACGTTGCGCTCTTCCGCAACGGCGAGGAAATATCGAAGGTGGCGGAGCTCCACGCGATGTTCTCCAATACGTATATCAGATAGACGTAACAGATATTGGACAGAATATCAAGCAGGCGCGACAATGTGCCCTGTAGAGATCCATCAGGATGTCGATTTCACGGGAGAGGGAGACTGGGATGGCAGAAGCCGCAAAAAAACCGAGGCCGGAATACCGGAACATCGGGCTTGGGCAGATCTTGTTCGCCTACCGCCTGCCGCTGGCAGGGCGCGTATCGATCGGCCACCGCGTGAGCGGGGCCTTGTTGTTCGTCTTCCTGCCCTTCCTGTTGTACCTGTTCGACCAGAGCCTCACCTCCGAACTGAGCTTCCAGGTCTTCCAGGCTTTCCTCTCCAACCTCATCGTCAAGCTCGTCGTGCTGGTGCTCGGCTGGGCCTTCCTGTTCCACTTCTGCGCCGGCGTGCGGCACCTGTTCATGGACTTCAGCCATGATCTGGCCAGCAAGCAGAAAGCGAAGTCGACTTCCCTCGTCGTCGTGATCGTCTCCTCGGTCCTCACGATCGCCTTCGCGGCGAAACTCTTCGGAGCCTTCTGAAACATGTCTGCCAACAACGGAATCGGTCCGAAGCGCCTCGTCGTCGGCGCTCACTACGGCCTGCGCGACTGGATCGCCCAGCGCGCCACCGCCGTCATCATGGCGCTCTACACCGTCGTGCTGCTCGCCCTCTTCTTCGGCGCGCACGACTTTTCGTACGACGGCTGGGCCTCGATCTTCTCCG
>NZ_JBANLK010000004.1:223218-238822 GCF_054968425.1 Paraburkholderia sp. AV2 | reverse complement strand
AACCGTTTCACGGGAAAGTAAACAGCCCTTCCGGGCTCTTTTTGAACTGGCCTTTAAGCAAAAACCCCGGCACGGTGGCCGGGGTTTTGTGGGTTTGTCTGTCCGGATTCGCCTGCTCCAGGCGGCGGTCTGCGAGGCGCTCACCCCGCGCGGCGCGCCTCCACCTGCTTCAGTACCTCGTCGACGATCTGCTCGGGCGTGAGCTCGATGCTCACCGTGACGGCCTCGTCCGGCCCCGGCTCTTCGAGCGTATCGAGCTGGCTCTGCAGCAGCGACGGATCGAAAAAGTGGCCCGTGCGCGAAGCAAGACGCTCGTGCAGCACCTCGAACGAGCCCTTCAGATAGACAAAGCACACGTCGCGGTCGGTGCCGCGCAGGATGTCGCGGTACGAGCGCTTGAGCGAGGAGCACGTGAACACGGCCGTCTCGTGCGCGCGCTGCTTTTCCTCGATGGCCGCGCGAATCGTGCGCAGCCAGGGCCAGCGGTCTTCGTCGGTGAGCGGAATGCCATCGTGCATCTTCTTCTTGTTGGCTTCGCTGTGAAAAGCGTCACCGTCGGTGAAGCCGCAGTGCAGGCGCTCGGCCAGCATTTCGCCAATGCGGGTCTTGCCCGCGCCCGACACACCCATTGCGATCAGAATCATTTAATGCTCCAGCTGTTACAGCACGGCCGCCAGGGCGAAAGTCAGCCCGAGGCCCAGCAGCGAAATAATGGTCTCGCACAGCGACCACGTCTTGAACGTCTGCCCGACGGTCATGCCGAAATACTCCTTGATCAGCCAGAAACCGCCGTCGTTGACGTGCGAAAAAATCAGCGAGCCCGAGCCCGTCGCCAGCACGAGCAGTTCGGGGCGCACCGCCATGCCGCCCGCGGCGGCAACTGGCGCGACGATGCCGCAGGCCGTCGTCATGGCGACGGTGGCCGAACCCGTCGCAAGACGGATCAGCGCCGCGACGAACCAGCCGAACAGGAGCGGCGACAGATGCGCCGACTGCGCCACGCCCACGATCTCCTTCGAAATGCCGCTGTCCATCAGCACGCGGCCGAACCCGCCCCCCGCGCCGACGATCAGCGTAATGCCCGCGATCGGCGCGAGGCAGTCGCCGCAGAACTTCTGGATCTGCTCGCGCGTGAAGCCGCGCTGCGCGCCAAACGTCCAGAAGCTCACGAGCACGGCTATCAGCAGCGCAACGTCGGACGTGCCGACGAAATGCAGGAGGTTGTTCGGCAGCGTCTTCGGCGCGAACACGAGGTCGGCCCAACTGCCGATCAGCATGAGGATCACGGGCAGCAGGATCGTGAAGAGCGTGATGCCGAAGCCGGGCAGCTCGCTGTCGGCCTTGAGCTTCACGCCGGAGATGAACTGCGCCGCGAGCGGATTGTTCTCCGGCAGCTTGATCGTGCGGTGAACGAGCAACGCGAACAGCGGACCCGCGACGATCGCAGTCGGGATGCCCACGATCAAACCGTAGGCGATAGTCCTGCCGATATCCGCGTGATAGGCCTGCACGGCGAGCAGCGCGGCCGGATGCGGCGGAATCAGGCCATGCACGACCGAAAGGCCCGCGACCATCGGCAGGCCGACCAGCAGCAGCGACTTGCCAGTGCGCTTCGCGACGTTGAACGCGATGGGAATGAGCAGCACGAAGCCGACCTCGAAGAACACCGGCAAGCCGACGATGATCGCGACGAACATCATCGCCCAGTGGATGTTCTTCTCGCCGAACCAGCTGATCAGCGTCGTGGCGATGCGTTCGGCGCCGCCCGACTCGGCCATCATCTTGCCGAGCATCGTGCCGAGGCCGACCACGATGGCGATATGGCCGAGCGTATTGCCGTTGCCGGTTTCGAACGATTTGACGATCTGATCCATCGGCATGCCGACGGCAAGGCCGAGCAGCAGCGAAACGATGATCAGAACGAGGAACGGATAAACCTTGAAGCGCGTGATCAAAAGAATCAGCGCGGCGATCGCGATGACCGCGTAGATCAGCAGCATGCTGCCGTGGGCCACTCCCATGGGGTTGTTCTCCGGGTGGATTTGTTCGAAACGTGTCCGCCGCGGCTCGGGGCGGACCGCGCCGGCCTCGGCAGGGCGACTGGGGCCGGCATTGTAATGAGGTTATAGCGGCTTTCGCGGCGGCGCGGGTAAAAAATGAGCCGCGCGGGGCGTGAACCTCGCGCGGCTCGTCTTGCTGGCCTTATGTTGCCGGCCTTATGTTGCAGCCCCTGTCTTGCCGGGCTTTGCGCAACCGCCTGCAGTCCGTCCGCGGCCCGCGTCAGCGCGCCGGGCGCGACAGCTCGCTTGCGGCGCGCGCGAGGCGCGTCACTTCCGCCCAATCCTGTGCGGCCACCGCCGCTTTCGGCGTGAGCCACGAACCGCCCACGCACACCACGTTCGGCAGCGCGAGGAAGTTCGTCGCGGTTTCGGCGCTGATGCCGCCCGTCGGGCAGAACTTGAGCGTCGGGAACGGGCCGTGGAATGCCTGCAGCATCGGAATGCCGCCCGCCGGCACGGCCGGGAAGAACTTGACGATCTCGTAACCCAGCTCCATCGCCGTGATGATGTCGGACGGCGTCATGACGCCCGGCAGCAGCGGCAAGCCCGCGTCGAGCGAGGCCTGGTGCATCTCGCGCGTGAGGCCGGGCGATACGCCGAACTGCGCGCCGGCCTTCTTCGCGAGCGCGCAATGCTCGGGCTTCGTGATCGTGCCCACGCCCACCACGATATCCGACGCGATCTGCGCCGCGCGCTCGATCGCTTCGAGACCGGCCGCCGTGCGCAGCGTGATTTCGAGCACCTTGACGCCGCCCGCGTGCAGCGCGCGCGAGACGTGCTCGCCCTGCTCGGCGGTGTCGAAGGCGAGCACCGGAATCACCGGACCGAGGCGGACGATATCGGCTACCGTTTTTGTTGCCATGTTCAAGCTCCTTGATGTTGCGTTGCTTTGACCGGTGCAGCGGCAGCCGGCGCGTGACCGGTTTCGCCAACGAGCGACCCGAACACTCCCGCGCCGAGTTCCGCGGGCGCGGCGGCGGCCCGGAACACGCCGAACAGTTCACGCCCGAAGCCTACCTCGTTGCTTTCCTGGTGCGCGGGCTGCGCGACCGGGCGGGCGTCCCACCCGGCGGCATCGGCTTCAACGTCGAGCACGCCTTCCACGGCATCGATCACGATCATGTCGCCGTCGCGCACCTTGCCGATCGGGCCTTGCAGCAGCGTTTCCGGCGAAACGTGGATCACGGCGGGCACCTTGCCCGACGCGCCCGACATGCGCCCATCGGTCACGAGCGCGACGTGAAAGCCCTTGTCCTGCAGCACGCCGAGGAGCGGCGTGAGACGGTGCAGCTCCGGCATGCCGTTGGCACGTGCGCCCTGGAAGCGCACGACGGCCACGAAGTCACGCTCGAGCTGGCCATTGTCGAACGCTTCCTGCACGGCTTCCTGCGAATCGAACACGACGGCGGGCGCACGCACCTTGCGGCGCTCCGGCGCCACCGCCGAAACCTTGATCACGCCGCGGCCCAAGCGCCCCTGCATGAGCCGCAGGCCGCCGTCCGGCTGGAACGGTTCGGCGAGCGCGCGCAGCACGTTCGTATCCGCGCTCTTTTCCACCGCATCGACCCACGTGAGCTTGCCATCGAGCAACTTCGGCTCCTGAGTGTAATGGCGCAGGCCCTCGCCCGCCACGGTCTTCACGTCTTCGTGCAGCAGGCCGCCGTCGAGCAGCTCGCGCACGAGGAACGCAACGCCGCCGGCCGCGTGGAAGTGGTTCACGTCGGCCTTGCCGTTCGGATAGACGCGCGCGAGCAGCGGCACCGCCTGCGAAAGCGTGTCGAAGTCGTCCCAGTCGATCAGGACGCCGGCCGCGCGCGCCATGGCCACGAGGTGCATCGTGTGATTGGTCGACCCGCCCGTGGCCAGCAGCGCGACGATGCCGTTGACGATCGCCTTTTCGTCGACCACGTGGCCAATGGGCGTGTAGTTGCCGCGCTCCACCGTGAGGTCGAGCACGCGGCGCGCGGCCGCGGCCGTGAGTTCGTCGCGCAGCGGCGTGTACGGATGAACGAATGCCGAGCCCGGCAGATGCAGGCCCATCACTTCCATCAGCATCTGGTTGCTGTTGGCGGTGCCGTAGAACGTGCAGGTGCCCTGGCCGTGGTAGGCCGCGGCCTCGGATTCGAGCAGCGCGTCGCGGCCGCATTCGCCGGTGGCGAACTGCTGGCGCACCTTCGCCTTGGCGTCGTTCGAGATGCCGCTCGTCATCGGGCCCGCCGGCACGAAGATCGTGGGCAGATGGCCGAACTGGAGCGCCCCGATCAGGAGGCCCGGCACGATCTTGTCGCAAATGCCGAGGCACAGGGCCGCGTCGAACATGTTGTGCGTGAGCGCGACGGCCGTGCTCATCGCGATCACCTCGCGCGAGAAGAGCGACAGCTCCATGCCGGCGTTGCCCTGCGTGACGCCGTCGCACATTGCCGGCACGCCGCCGGCGAACTGCGCGATGCCGCCGTTCTCGCGGGCAGCCTGCTTGATGAGATCCGGGTAATTCTTGTAGGGCGCGTGCGCCGAGAGCATCTCGTTGTACGCCGAGACGATGCCGATGTTCGGTTCGCGGACCGCCTTGATCGCGATTTTGTCCCGCCCCTCGACGGCGGCGAAGCCATGCGCGAGATTCGCGCAGGACAGCGCGCCGCGTGCCGGGAAACGGTCCTGTGCCGCAGCCACGCGCGCGAGATAGGCCTCACGCGTCGGCTTGCTGCGCTCGATCACGCGCTGCGTGACCTTCATCAACTGCGAATGCGGGGACACCATTGAATCTCCTTCCTTCTTCGTCTCGGCGGACTGTGGGGGCCGGATCAGGCGGTCCGGTCAGCGTTGGAGGCGATGTTAGTAGAAAAACTACACGATCGCAATCCCGGTTAGCCCTGGTCAATGCTTCAGATAGATAAGCAAATTTCGGCAATATCTAGCCATTCCCGGCGGCCCCGCAGGGAAGACATTGCCAGTTCGGTCGACGTGATGTAGTTTTTGTACATATCCTCCGATCCGCTATAGTCCCCGGATCTTCCAGCATAGTGCGAGTTTCCCGATGCTGCTGTCCCAGGTGAAAGCCATGCGCGAGCAGTTGCGCCCTTCCGAGCGCAAGCTTGCCGACTACGTTGTCGAGGCGCCCCGCGAGGTGCTCGACCTCTCGATGACCGAGGTTGCGCTGCGGGCGGGCGTCAGCCAGCCGACGATCGCGCGGTTTTGCCACGCGTTGGGGTTCTCGGGTTTCCGGGAGTTCAAGATTCGTCTCGCGCAGGCCGTGGCGGCCGACCTGCCGCCGGCCGTCTATCGCGACGTGCGCCCCGACGAGCCGGTGCCGGGCGTCGCGGCCAAGGTGCTCGACCGCACGATCGGCGCGCTGCTCCAGGTACGCAACAACCTCTCCACCGACGCGCTCGCCAACGCCATCACGTTGCTCGCGCAGGCGTCGCGCATCGAGTTTTACGGCGCAGGCGGCTCGGGCATCGCCGCGCAGGACATGCAGCACAAATTCTTCCGCCTCGGCATGCCGAGCGTCGCCTATTCGGATCCGCAGACGTTTCTGATGTCGGCGGCACTGCTCGGACCTGGCGACGTGGTCGTCACGATCTCGAATACAGGGCGCACGCGCGACGTCGTCGACGCGGCGCGCACGGCGCTCGACCGCGGCGCGAAGGTGATTGCCATCACGCACGGCACCTCGCCGCTCGCACGCCTAGCGACAGTCGGCCTCCATGCCAATGTGGACGAAGACACCGATGTCTTCTCGCCGATGACCTCGCGCACCTCGCATCTGGCGATCGGCGACATCCTCGCCGTGGGTGTCGCGCTGCAGCGCGGGCCGGAACTGGCCGAAAAGCTTGCCGACGCGAAAGAGATCATTGCGCGAAGACGCCTCGATCCGATCGGTTGAGGCTGACAGCTTTTACGAACTTTTCCTATATCTGTAGGAAACGACTCTGACTACAGTAGAGGCATTGGGAACACAGATCCCCGGCTTCAGCGTCGTGCCATCCGCGCACATCTCGCATTCTTCTGCCAGATATCCGCCGACTTGCCCTGGACAGCGTCCCGTCCCCTCGAACCCAATGTTTCGAGGGCTTGTCGAAGGAACTCTCATGAAACGCATTCTGATTCTCGCCGTCGCGGGCGGACTCGCCACGACGGCGCTCGCCGCCGCCAGGTACGATACCGACAACCCGGTTTCCGAAAGGATTCAGGTCGAACTGCTCGAACAACAGTGGACCCACGCCGCCTCGACCGGCGATCGTCCGATGCTCAACGATCTGCTGGACGATAAGTTCTTCGAAGTATTTCCCGGCGACGTGCGCCGGACCAGGCAAGATCTGCTGGCGGCTGCCCCGCTGCCGCCGGGCAGTTCGCAAGTGCTGGAAGACGTACGTGTCCAGGTGCTGGGCGACGTGGCCGTGGCAACGGGCGTCAACCGCTATACGCCGGCAGCCGGCTACAAGGCGATCGAATATCGCTTCACCGACGTATTCGTGAAACGCGACGAGGGATGGCGGGTCGTGGCGGCGCGCCTGCTTCGCAAGGGTGCGGACTCGGCCTGAGCGCCGCGCCTGCCGGGGCGAGGCCACCCAGGATCAGAAGGGCTTGATCACGGCCAGCGCCACGGCGGCCAGCATGCCGAGAACCGGCAGTTCGTTGAACAGGCGATACCACTTGTCCGACCGGCGGTTCTCGCCGCGCTCGAAGGTCTTCAGCAGGCGGCCGCACCAGGCGTGGTAAGCGACAAGCAGCACCACGACGCCGACCTTCGCATGGATCCAGCCCTGGCCGCGCCCGATCCCCACCACGAGCCACAGCCACAAGCCGCACAGCAGCGCCGGCACGGCGATCAGCGTCATGAAGCGATAGAGCTTGCGAGCCATGAAGAGCAGGCGCTTGATCGCCGCGGGCTCCGTTTCCATCGCGAGATTCACGAAGATGCGCGGCAGGTAGAACAGACCGGCAAACCACGAAGCGATCAGTACGATGTGAAACGTCTTGACCCAGAGCATCGACATCCTTTGTTCTTGTTGAGGTTCCGTTGGGCGTTAAGTTGACGCATCGGCAACGTGGCGCGTCCCGTCCGGGGCCGCGCCGTCGCGCACGACTATTGCCGGCCTTCGCCGTGGCCGAGCACGACGTACTTCAGCGAAGTCAGCCCTTCAAGGCCGACCGGCCCGCGCGCGTGCAGCTTGTCGTTCGAAATGCCGATTTCCGCGCCAAGGCCGAATTCGAAGCCGTCCGCGAAGCGCGTCGAGGCATTCACCATCACGCTCGCCGAGTCCACCTCGCGCAAGAAGCGCATGGCGCGATCGTGGTCTTCCGTGACGATCGCATCGGTATGGTGCGAGCCGTAGGCGTTGATGTGCTCGACCGCCTCGTCGAGGTGGTCCACCACCTTGATCGCCAGAACCGGCGCCAGGTATTCCGTGCGCCAGTCCTCCTCGGTCGCGTCGACGAGCGGGCCCACGCCCGCATCCGCCAGAATCGCGCGCGCGGTCGGGTCGACACGCAGCTCCACGTCCTTGTCGCGATAGAGCCGGCCAAGCGGCGGCAGCACGTCATGCGCGATGCCGCGCGCGACGAGCAGCGTCTCCATCGTGTTGCAGGTGCCGTAGCGGTGGGTCTTGGCGTTGTCGCAGACGTTGAGCGCCTTCGCGAGGTCGGCTCGATCGTCCACGTAGACGTGGCAGATGCCGTCCAGATGCTTGATCATCGGCACGCGCGCCTCGGCCATCAGGCGCTCGATCAGGCTCTTGCCGCCGCGCGGCACGATCACGTCCACGTACTCCGTCATCGTGATGAGCTTGCCCACCGCCGCGCGGTCGGCGGTTTCGACCACCTGCACCGCGTCCTGCGGCAGCCCCGCCGCCGCCAGCCCTTCGCCGATCAGCTTCGCGAGCGCCGTATTGCATTCGAGCGCCTCGGAACCGCCACGCAGGATCGTTGCGTTGCCCGACTTCAGGCACAGCGCAGCGGCGTCGATCGTCACGTTCGGGCGAGATTCGTAAATGATGCCGATCACCCCCAGCGGCACGCGCATCTGGCCCACCTGGATACCGCTCGGGCGAAACTTGAGGTTGCCGATCTCGCCGATGAGGTCCGGCAGCGCCGCGACCTGGCGCAGGCCTTCGACCATCGTTTTCAGTGCCTTGTCCGAGAGCGTGAGGCGGTCGATGAAGGCCGCATCGTGGCCCTTGTCCCGCGCGCGCGCGAGGTCACGTGCATTCGCGTCCTTGAGCGCTTGCGCATCGCGCTCGACGGCCTTCGCCACGGCTTCCAGCGCGGCATTCTTCGCGGCGGTCGACGCTCGTGCCATGGCGCGCGAGGCACGGCGGGCGCGGCGGCCCAGATCGGTCATGTACTGGTCGATATCCATCATGGTGTCTTGTGTGATGCGACGCGCCCGGCGTTGGGATGCCCCGTCTGAAGCAGGCGCGGAATTTTAATTGTAAGGCCAGTCCGTCGGATCTGTCTGGCCGGCCCCAAGACGCGGCGCCGGCAGCCAACCGACGCACACCGCCCACAGATTCGAAGCAGGTGCCGGCGGCAAGACCCGGCGAGCCTTCGCGGCTCAGCCTGGCCGGCGCGTCGGCCCCGCGGTCGGCGGTCGGCCGCCCATGCCGGCTGGCTGGGCACGGCTCGCAGAAGCGGCAGCGCCGGCTGCGACGGGTCGAGTCGACGCCCCCGCATCGCGCGGCGCGGCAACGGTCATGGCAAGCTCGAAGAGGCCATCCCAGGCATCGGGCGGCAGCGCGTTGCGCCATTCGCCCCGCGCCTGCGCAGTGAGCCCCTTCACCTGGCGATCGAGTCGCGCCGCGAGTGTCAGTCCGCGCTCGAGCACTGCCTCGGTGAGACGCGAAAGCGCCGGGCCGATCAGCCGCTCGCGCGGCCCCCAGACGCGGTTCTCGCGCAGCAGCATGGCGAGCGGCTTGCCGGCGGCGACGCCGCGTTTGATCCGCAGCAGCGTGCGGATCTCTTCGACGACGGCCCACAGCACGAGCACCGAAGCCTCGCCCTCGCCGCGCAGGCCGTCGAGCATGCGCGCGAGCCGGCCGACATCGCCGGTCAGCATCGCTTCGTTGAGCTTGAAAACGTCGTAGCGCGCGACATTGAGCACGGCGTCGTGAATCTGCTCGAAGCTCAGTACGCCTTGGGGATACAGCAGGCCGAGTTTCTGGATTTCCTGATGGGCCGCGAGCAGATTGCCTTCCACGCGTTCCGCGACGAATTGCAGTGCGCGCCGCCCGTCCTCGCCCGGCGCGACACGCTGTCCTTGCTGCGCGAGGCGCTGGCCGATCCAGTTCGGCAGTTGCGCACGCTCGACCGGATCGATCTTCAGCGCGACACCGCTCTCCGCGAGCGCCGTGAACCATGCCGACTTCTGCGTGGCGGCGTCGAGGCGCGGCAGCGTGACGAGCGTGAGCACGTCGGGATTCGCGGCTCCAGCGAGGGTCTTCAGCGCCTCAGCGCCTTCCTTGCCCGGCTTGCCCGACGGAATGCGCAACTCGACCAGTTGGCGATCGCCGAAGAGCGACATCGACTGGCTCGCGCCGAGGAGCGAGCTCCAGTCGAAACCGCGCTCGACCGTGAACACGGAGCGGTCGGTGTAGCCCGCCGCGCGCGCGGCCGCGCGAATGCGGTCGCACGCCTCCTGGACGAGCAGGTGCTCGTCGCCGTAGACGACGTAGAGGCCTGCCAGGCCTCTCGCGAGATGCGGTTCGAGTCCGTCGAGTCGCAGTTGCATTGGGGATGCCGGATCGGAAGTGCGGGAATCAGAGCGGCGGCGGCGGCAGCGGCGCGCCCGGCGCGACGCCCGGCACGATCTGCTCCGGCGTCGGATGCAGCGTCTTCAGGATAGACAGCCGGCGCGTGACCTGATCGACGGCGTCGTTCTGCATGTCCGCGAAGAGGAGGTCGGATTCGCTCACCTTCGCCGTGGCGTACTGGTCGCTATACGTCATCGCGCGGTTCAGCGAGATCGTGCTCGGGCGGATCAGCACCGAACCGTCCGGCGCCGTGAGCGTGTAGTTGAGCGAATAATTGACCTGATACTCCTCGACCACACCCAGATAGTTGATCGTGAGCGTACTGAAGCCGCGCCCCTCGGAAACGTGCAGGACGGCATCGGCATTGGCCGTTGTCTGAACGACGACCGAGTCGCTACCGCCTTCGATCATGCGCGTGAGGCGCGCGGCGACGGGCGGCGAGGCGCCAACAATGGCGAGGCGCTTGAACGCGTAGTTCTGCTCGCCGCGCAACTGGAATCCGCACGCCGAAAGCATCAGCGTGCTGCCTGCCAGTAACAGAAACGATCTGCGAATCACATGAGCTCCCGGGTTCGCAACAGGTTCGTGGCCGGGGCGTTACGCGGTGCGCACCGCCCCGGCCGCATCGTATCAGGCCGCGTCAGACAACGACGTTCACGAGACGGCCCGGCACGACGATGATCTTCTTCGGCGCCCGACCTTCGGCAAACTTCGCGAACATGTCGTGCGCGAGCGCAGCCGCTTCGATCGCGTCCTTGCCTGCATCCTTCGCGACCGTCACGGCGCCGCGCACCTTGCCGTTCACCTGCAGCACGAGTTCGATCTCGGCCTGTTCGAGCGCCTTTTCGTCGACCTTCGGCCAGGGCGCGTCGAGCAGCGTGCCGTACTCGTCGGCATAACCGAGTTCTTGCCAGAGCTGGAACGTGAGGTGCGGCACGACCGGATACAGCACGCGCAGCAGCACGCCGAAGGTCTCGCGCAGGACACCGGCGCCGGCACCGCCGTTGGGTCCTTTAGCGCCTTCGATCGCGTTGAGCATCTTCATCGCGGCCGAGACCACGGTGTTGTATTGCAGACGCTGATAGTCGAAGTCGGCCTGCTTGAGCACGCCGTAGACTTCGCGGCGCAGCGCCTTTTCGACGTCCGTGACCGTGGCCGCGTCGAACGTCGCGCGCGACCTGATCGCTTCGGCGTTCGCGTAGCCGAATGCCCACACGCGGCGCAGGTAGCGGCTCGCGCCCTCCACGCCGGCGCCCGACCATTCGAGCTGCTGTTCCGGCGGCGCCGCGAACATCGTGAACAGACGTGCGGTGTCCGCACCGTAAAGGTCGATCAGCACTTGAGGATCGACGCCGTTGTTCTTCGACTTCGACATCTTCTCGACGCCGCCCAGCACCACGCTCTGACCGTCACTGTTGAGCGTCGCGCCGGTCGGACGGCCCTTGTCGTCGTGCACCACGGTCACGTCGGCCGGGTTATACCAGGTCTTCTTGCCCGCCGCATCTTCGCGGTAAAAGGTTTCGTTGAGCACCATGCCCTGCGTGAGCAGGTTCTTCGCCGGCTCGCCGAACTTCACGAGGCCGAGGTCGCGCGAGACCTTCGCCCAGAAGCGCGAGTACAGCAGGTGAAGAATGGCGTGTTCGATGCCGCCGATGTACTGGTCCATCGGCATCCAGTAGTCGGTGCGCTCGTCCACCATGGTCTTGGCATCCGGCGCCGCGTAACGGTAGAAGTACCACGACGAGTCGACGAAGGTGTCCATCGTGTCGGTTTCGCGCTTCGCATCGGCGCCGCACTTCGGGCACTTGCAGTTCAGGAAGGCTTCCGACTTTGCAAGCGGGTTGCCCGTGCCGTCCGGCACGAGGTCTTCCGGCAGCACGACCGGCAGGTCGGCTTCCGGCACCGGCACGTCGCCGCAGCTCGGGCAATGGATGATCGGGATCGGCGTGCCCCAGTAGCGCTGGCGCGAAATGCCCCAGTCGCGCAGGCGCCACGTGACCTGCTTGTCGCCGAAGCCGTGCGCCTTGAGGTCGGCCGCCACGGCGTCCACGGCCTGCTGGTAGGCAAGGCCGTCGAACTTGCCGCTGTTGATGCAAACGGCGCGATCCTTGTCGCCATACCACTCCTGCCAGCCGTCGAGCGAGTAGGTCTCGCCTTCCACGGCGATCACCTGCTTGATCGGCAGATCATATTTTTGCGCGAAGGCGAAATCGCGCTCGTCATGGCCCGGCACGCCCATCACGGCACCCTCGCCGTAGCTCATGAGCACGTAGTTGCCGATCCACACCGGCACCTGCTCGCCCGTGATCGGGTGCGTGACCGTGAAGCCCGTGGCCATGCCCTTCTTTTCCATCGTCGCCATGTCGGCTTCGGCCACGCCGCCGCGCTTGCATTCCTCGATGAACGGCAGCAGCTCGGGCTTGTCCTGCGCGAGACGCGTGGCGAGCGGATGCTCGGCCGCGATCGCGGCGAAGGTCACGCCCATGATCGTGTCGGCGCGCGTAGTAAACACGCGCAGCAGCTTCTTCTCGCCGTCGAGCTCGTACGGGAAACCGAAGTTCACGCCGAAGCTCTTGCCGATCCAGTTCTGCTGCATGATCTTCACGCGCTCGGGCCAGCCGAGGCCTTCGAGGTCGTTCAGCAGTTCATCGGCGTACTGCGTGATGCGCAGGTAGTACATCGGGATTTCGCGCTTTTCCACGAGCGCGCCCGAGCGCCAGCCGCGGCCGTCGATCACCTGCTCGTTCGCGAGCACGGTCTGATCGACCGGGTCCCAGTTCACCGTGCCGGTCTTCTTGTAGGCAATGCCCTTCTCCAGCATCTTCAGGAAGAACCACTGGTTCCACTTGTAGTAGTCGGGCTTGCAGGTGGCGATCTCGCGCGACCAGTCGATGGCGAGACCCATCGACTGCATCTGGCCCTTCATGTACGCGATGTTGTCGTACGTCCACTGCGCGGGCGGCACGCCATTGGCCATCGCCGCGTTTTCGGCGGGCATGCCGAACGCGTCCCAGCCCATCGGCATGAGCGTGTTGTAGCCGTTCATGCGCAGATAGCGGTACATCACGTCGTTGATCGTGTAGTTCCGCACGTGGCCCATGTGCAGCTTGCCCGACGGGTACGGCAGCATCGAGACGCAGTAGAACTTGGGCTTGTCGGCCTTTTCGGCCGTCCGGTAGGCGTCGCTGTCGCGCCACTCGCCTTGCGCGGCGGATTCGACGTCGGAGGGAACGTATTTTTCGAGCATGGTGTGGATGGGAACGCGGATTCTGGCGGATTCGGTGCCGGATGCACCGAGGCCGGCCGTACGTGGAGTACGTCGCGCCGGCTGGTGGCGGTGGCTATTCTGGGCCCGTTTTACAGGGAAACGTTGATTATACCGTCGAGTTGCCCGCGCTTTCCGCCTTGCGGGGTTCGGGCGCGGACAATGCGCGGCACCCATGCGCCCTGCGCTTGGGGCACGCTTGGGGCATGCTCAGGGCTTGCCGGCCGGCGGCGGCTCCGTCACGAAGCCGATACGCTCCAGGCCCGCCTGCTGGGCCGCGCCCATGACCTGGGCGATGACCTCGTAGCGCGTCTCGCGCGCGGCCCGCAATTGCAGGTCCGGCTGGGCGTCCTCGGGCGCCTTGCCCGCTGCCGCGAAACGCGCGCGCAGTTCGTCGAGCGAGATCGGCTGCGCGTTCCAGTAAAGCTTGCCGGCTGCGTCGATAGACAGCGTGACGGTCTGCGGCGTCTGCCGCGCCGGCTCGGAGGCGACCTGGGGCAGATCGAGCCGTATCGCGTGCGTGAAGAGCGGCGCGGTAATGATGAAAATGACGAGCAGCACGAGCATGACGTCGATGAGCGGCGTCATGTTGATCTCCGCCATCGGCGCCGAGTCGCACTTCCTTTCGAGTCCGCCGAATGCCATCGGATGCTCCTTCGCGTGCCTTTGCCGTGCCTTTCCCGTACCCGCGGCGGCCGTGCCGTCAGCGGGGATCCGATTCGAGCGCCGCCTCGCGCCGCGACGCCGCGCCGGCGGGCGGGCAGACATAGGCGTGCAGATCGTGCGCGAAACCGTCGAGGTCGTCGCCGAGCTGGCGCGCGAGCCGCCCCAGCACGTTGTAGGCAAGCACGGCGGGAATCGCGACGACGAGGCCGAACGCCGTCATGATGAGCGCCTCGCCAACCGGGCCGGCCACGTTCTCGATCTGCGCCTGGCCGCTTGCCGCAATGCTGCCGAGCGCGTGATAGATGCCCCAGACGGTGCCGAGCAGCCCCACGAACGGCGCCGTGCTGCCCACGGAGGCAAGCAGCACCTGGCCGAATTCGAGCCGTCGCTGCGACGCCTGAAGCGCGCCGCGCAGCGCGCGCAGTACGCGCTCGCTGCGATCCACCTTCGCGAGCAGCGCACCGGAGGTATCGGCCTCGGCGGCCGCGAACGCCGCCTCGGCGAGCGGCAGGAATACGCGCTCGCGGTCGGCGCGGCGCATCAGCGCGACGCCTTCGGCCAGCGTGCGCGCCTGCCAGAACTGCGCAACCGCGCGCGGCCCCTGGCGCTTCGCGCGCGCGAGCACCCAGCTCTTCACGAGCAGGAAGCACCAGCTCGCGACCGACATCGCCAGCAGCACCCACGCCACGGCGTGCGTGACGGCATCGCTCGTCTGCAGATAGTGGATGATTCCGGTACCCGCTGCCATCTGACCTCGCTATCCGACTTTCCGGCTGTTCTGTCATGCAGCCGGCGCGTGTCGCATCGCGCGCCGGCTTCGGTTCGACATGCTCAGCGCAGGCCGAGCACGTCCTGCATATCGTACAGCCCGCGCGCCTTGTCCTGCAGGAAGCGCGCGGCGCGCACGCTGCCCTGCGCATACGACAGGCGGCTCGACGACTTGTGCGTGATCTCGACGCGCTCGCCCGTGCCCGCGAACAGGACCGTATGGTCGCCGACAATGTCCCCGCCGCGAATCGCCGAAAAACCGATCGTCGAAGGATCGCGTTCGCCCGTTACGCCGTGGCGGCCGTACACGGCGCACTCGTCGAGACTGCGGCCCAGCGCGTGGGCCACCGCCTCGCCCATTGCGAGCGCCGTGCCCGAGGGCGCGTCGACCTTGTGGCGGTGATGCGCCTCGACGATTTCGATGTCGTAGCCAGTCGCGAAAAAACGCGCCGCGTATTCGAGCAGCTTGAGCGTCACGTTCACGCCCACGCTCATGTTGGCCGCAAAGACGATGCCGGCCTTCTCCGCCGCGGCCGCGAGCCGCGCCTTTTGCTGCGCGTCGAAACCCGTGGTGCCGATCACCATCTTCACGCCGTGCCGCTGTGCGGCGTCGAGGTGGACGAGGGTGCCCTCGGGACGCGTGAAATCGATCAGGCAATCGCTCTGCGCGAACACGGCGTCGATGTCGTCGGTAATCGGCACGCCGGTGGCCTTGCCGAGAAACGCGCCCGCGTCCTGCCCGATCGCGGCCGAGCCCTTGCGCACGAGCGCGCCCGAGAGCGTGACGTCGGGCGAATTCAGGACGGTTTCGATGAGCATCCGGCCCATGCGGCCCGACGCTCCGGCGATTGCGATTTTCATGAGTCTTCCCGGAACGAAAGCGCAGCGCCCGCAGGCAAGCGCGAGCGGTATCGACGACACAAGCGGCGCTGCGAAAAAAACACGGCGGCCCGAAGCCGCCGACTGGACACGAAGCGCGCGCCCGATGTGGGCGGCGCGGGCGGGGGGCGGGGGGGGGAAACGCAGGGCCGCCGGGTCACCCCCCCCCTCCCCCCCCCCCCCCCCCGCCCCGCCGGGGGGCCGGCCCCGGCGGGGGG
>NZ_JBANLK010000004.1:0-223208 GCF_054968425.1 Paraburkholderia sp. AV2 | reverse complement strand
GGCGGCGGGGCCGGGGCGCTCGTCCCGGGGCACCCCCAGCTCCCCGGTGGGGGGGGGCGGGCGCTTCGCGCTGGGTCTGAAAACGATGGACAGCCGGATCAGCCGCCCGTTCCCGCCGCACCCGAAGCGCCTGCCGGTGCGGCCGGCACGGTCGGCGGGGCGGTAAGCGGCGTATTCTTCGACGGCAGGAGCTGGTCGGCGTTCGCGTCGCCCGTACCCTGGGCGCCCGGCGCCGGGCCAACCGGGTTCGATTGCACGCCCTGGAACTGCGGCGGCGGCGAGCGATGCAGTTGCACCTGCGACGGCATCGAGCCCACGTTCTGCGGCAGCACCGACGACGGCGGCGTGTTCGCGCGCACCGAAGGCGTTCCGCCAGTCGGCATCTGCACGGCGTCGGTCGCGCGGTTGGCGGCAGCGGCAGCCTGCGCGTTCGGGTTCTCCGGCAATGCAGCCGCGGCGGCGCCCACGCCCAGCTCGGACGTCGGCGTGCGCGCGGTGTCGGTGACGGTCGCGCCCACCGCCGTCGTGGCAGCTTCGGAAGCCGCGGACGCCGCGACGGCCGCGGAGGTCGGCGCCGGCGCGGCGGCCTTCTTCTTGCCGCTGCGGTCGCCGTCGATTTCGGCGAGCAGTTCGAGGTTCGACGGCAGATCTTCGCCGCCCGACCAGCTCGTGACCTGATCGCCGTCGAACAACACGACGAAGTCGCGCTGCTGGACGATGGCGGTCGAGCCGCGCTTGAAGTAGAAGATGTAGTCCCAGCGGTTCTGGTGGAACATGTCGGCCAGGAGCGGCGTGCCGAGCAACTGGCGCACCTGGGCGCGGGACATGCCCACCTTCATCTGCGACGCGGCTTCCTTCGAAACGAAGTTGCCCTGGACGATCGTGATCCGATACGGTGTGATGCTCTGCGCGATGCGCTGCGTCGCGCTGTCGTAAGTCGAGCAGCCTGAAAGCCCCGAAAGCGCCGCAGTAGCCAGCAGTGTGCACGCCAGGGCGCTCGAAAGACGGCCGCCCCGGCCGGTCGTTTTGGATTCTGGAATCATTTCCTCACCGTGCGGGCTTGTCGCGAAGCCGCGCTAGTTCTGCGAAGTTTTCTGTGAAAGTTTTGTCAAAGATGACCGGAACTGCAAACCGCATTAACATTAGAACCTAGCATTGTACTCCAGGGACTTATCGTCATGACCAATCCAGCCGATCTCAAGAACATCGGACTTAAGGCGACGCTGCCTCGCCTCAAAATCCTGGAGATTTTTCAGCACAGCCCGGTGCGCCACCTGACGGCCGAAGACGTGTACCGCAACCTGTTGAGCGAAGAACTCGATATCGGGCTCGCCACCGTCTACCGCGTGCTCACCCAGTTCGAGCAGGCGGGTCTCCTCACGCGCAGCAACTTCGAATCGGGCAAGGCCGTGTTCGAGTTGAACGAAGGCACCCACCACGACCACCTCGTTTGTCTCGACTGCGGGCTCGTCGAGGAGTTCTTCGATCCCGAAATCGAAAAGCGCCAGCAATCGATCGCCAACGAGCGGGGCTTCAAGCTGCAGGAACACGCGCTGGCGCTCTACGGGGCCTGCACGAAGGAAAACTGCCCGCACCGCAAGCACTAAGGCAAGCATCAGACGCGGTTCGGCGCAAGAAAGCGCAAACGCCACGGCATCGCTGCTGCCGTGGCGTTTGCTTTTCGGCGACGAACGAGGCCGCTTAGCCGATAGCTTCGGTCAGCGCCTCGCGCCTGAGGTGCAAGGGCTCGACGAGCGTGATCTCATCGCAGTTCGGCTCGCCATTGCCGCCGCGGTCGACCACGAGAAAATCGCTCACGCCGCCGAACGCGAGCAGCGGATGGTGCCAGACCCCGCGCGCGTAATTGACGCCCTGCCCCCCGGCCGCCCAGAACGCGCGCAGGCCGGCCGGATCGAACTCGCCCGCGGGCGCGACGACCACGGCGTAGCGAGCGCCCGCGAGCGGCACGAACGCCTGGCTGCCAAGCGGATGGCGCTCCATCATCGCGATCTCCACGGGCCACACGCGCGGCTGGGCCCGAAACACGTTCACGATCGCCCGCCCGCCCGCGGCGCCGACGTCGATCGACGCCAGATCGTGGTAGCGCTCGGTCGTGCCGCCGTTGATCGGGAAATGCCGGGCGCCCACGGTTTCGATCACGTCGCCGAACGGCGCGAACGCCTCGCGCGTGAGCGGTTCAATTTGCAGAATCTTCATCGTCGGTCTCCTGAGTGGCCCGGGAATCAAAGCGCGTGTGCGGGATTGCCGCCAGCAGCAGCCAGATCGCCGCCGTCGCCCTCGCCCGCCGGCACGTAGAGGAAACCCTCGTCGAAGTTGAGCACGCGCTTCGCGCGGGCCCGGTCGATGTCGTGCTCCCACACCGCCACCACGACGGTCGCGACGCAGTTGCCGATCAGGTTGGTCAGCGCGCGGGCGATGCCGACGAACCAGTCCACCGGCAGGATCAGCACGAGGCCGAGCACGGGAATCGCGGGAATGGCCGAGAGCGTTGCGGCGAGAATCACGATGGCCGAGCCCGGGATGCCGTGCGCGCCCTTCGAGGTCACGAGCGAGACCAGCACGACGACGATGAGATCGTGCAGCGAAAGCGGCGTGTTCGTGGCCTGCGCGATGAAGATCACAGCGAGGGTGAGGTAGATCGAAAAGCCATCGAGGTTGAACGAGTAGCCGGTGGGAATCACGAGGCCCACCGTGGAATCCTTCACGCCCATCCATTCGAGCTTGCGCATGATCTGCGGCAGCACGGCATCCGAGGAAGCCGTGCCCAACACGATCGACAGTTCCTCGCGCAGATAGCGGATCAGCTTGAAGAGGCTGAAGCCGGCCAGCCGCATGACGATGCCGAGCACGACCGCGACGAACACAAAGCAGCTCAAATAGAACACGACCACGAGCATGCCGATCTGCTTGAGCGACGCCACGCCATAGGTGCCCGTGGTGAACGCGACCGCGCCGAGCACGCCGAGCGGCGCAAGCTTGATGATGAAGCCCATCACGCGGAAAAACACTTGCCCCAGTTCGTCGATCAGGCTGTTCACGCGCTGCGCTTTCGGGCCGAGCAGCGAAAGCGCGCTGCCGAACAACACCGAGAACACGAGGATCTGCAGGATGTCGCCTTTTGCGAAGGCGTCGACTGCCGTGTCGGGGATGATCTTGAGCAGGAATGCTGCGGTGTCCTTGAGGTTCTTCGCATGCTCGGTGTAGGTGGCGAGCGAGGCCGCGTCGAGCGAGCGCAGATCGACGTTCATGCCGGCGCCCGGGCGTGTCAGCCAGGCCAGCACGGCGCCGATCACGAGCGCGATCGTCGTCATCGCCTCGAAATAAACCACCGACTTCAGGCCCACCCGGCCCACCTTCTTCAGGTCGCCAGCGTGCGCCATGCCGCTTACGACCACGCAGAAGACGATGGGCCCGATGACCATCTTGATCAGTTTCAGAAAGCCGTCGCCGAGCGGCCGCAGCGACTGGGCGAAATGGGGAAATATCGCGCCGACCGCGATCCCGACAACCAGCGCGATCATCACGCGCCCGAACAACGAGTTGAAGAACTTCGACACGACTTTCTCCGGTTGCAGGCCAACTGTTCATACTGGTCTGACCAGTACTGTTATGGTCGATAGTAGGAAGCCGATATACCGCCGTCAAGGAAGAAAAATTGAGTGTTTACCCGGGGCATGAAGCCGGATGCCAGTGACTTTGCACCCCGCATGAATACGCTCCCCAAGCCTGGGCAACGCGTCCGCGCGGCGGCCGACTACAATACCGGTCAGACCACGCGAGATCCGTCGCCATGAAGAACGTTCCGCATACCGTTACCGACGCCGCCGTTGCCACGATCCGCGAACGGATCGAAGGCGGCCTCTACCCGGTCGGCAGTCTGCTGCCCGCGCAACGCCAGCTTTCCGAAGAGCTGGCGATCAGCCGCGCGTCCCTGCGCGAGGCGCTGTCCACGCTCGAAGCGTTAGGCATGCTGACGATACGGGCGGGCAAAGGCGTCTACGTGACGAGCGCCGAGGCGACGAGCCCGCATCCCTGGCGCTTCGCCGCTCAGTCCTCGCTGCCGGACACGTACCAGATGCGTTACGCGCTGGAAGGGTTCGTCGCGCGCATGGCGGCTCTCGCGATCGGCGACAGCGACGTGGTCTGGCTGGAACAGAATCTCAATGCACTGCACGAAGCGCTCGCCTGCGACGAACTCGACGAAGCCGCGCAGCTCGACTTCGACTTCCACATGCGCATCGTGAGCATCGCCGGCAATGCGGCCATCGAATCGATCCTGCGCAGCAGCGCCGACATCATGAAGGAAAGCCAGCGCATGCCGTTCTACCGGCGCGAACTCGTACTCTCGACGCATCGCGAGCACGGCCTGATCGTCGCCGCGCTGAAGGCGCGCGACTGCGCTGCGGCCGGCGAGGCGATCGAGCGACATATCGCCAACGCGGCGCAACGCGCGGGGGTGTACTTTCCGACGCCGCCATCCCTCGCGCCCACATCTCAGGCGCACGCGGAGCGGGCGTAAAAAAACCGCCCCAAGGGGCGGTTTTCCGCATCTTCCGTATCGCGCGGCAGTCTGTGACTGCGCATGCTGACCCGGGTGCTTACTTCGCGTTCGCGAACGCGACAGCCGTGTCCAGCATGCGGTTCGAGAAGCCCCACTCGTTGTCGTACCAGCTCGACACCTTCACGAGACGGCCCGACACCTTCGTGAGCGTCGCATCGAACGTCGACGAAGCCGGGTTGTGGTTGAAGTCGATCGAAACCAGCGGTGCGTTGTTGTAGCCCAGGATGCCCTTGAGCGCGCCTTCCGAGGCTTCCTTCATGATCGCGTTGACTTCTTCGACCGTCGTATCGCGCCTGGCGATGAACGAGAGGTCGACGATCGACACGTTGATGGTCGGAACGCGAATGGCATAGCCGTCCAGCTTGCCGTTCAGTTCCGGCAGCACGAGACCGACGGCCGAAGCTGCGCCCGTCTTGGTCGGGATCTGGCTGTGCGTGGCCGAGCGCGCGCGGCGCAGGTCTTCGTGATACACGTCGGTCAGGACCTGGTCGTTCGTGTACGCGTGGATCGTGGTCATCAAGCCCGTTTCCAGGCCGATCTTGTCGTTCAGCGGCTTGACGAGCGGTGCCAGGCAGTTGGTCGTGCACGATGCGTTCGAGATGACCGTGTCCGATGCCTTCAGCACGTGGTGGTTCACGCCGTAGACGATCGTCGCGTCGACGTCCTTGCCGCCCGGCGCCGAAATGATGACCTTCTTCGCGCCGCCCTTGATGTGCGCGCTCGCCTTTTCCTTGGTCGTGAAAAAGCCCGTGCATTCCATCACGACGTCGACGCCCAACTCGCCCCACGGCAGCTCGGCCGGGTTGCGGTTGGCCAGCACGCGGATCTTGTCGCCGTTGACGACGAGGTAGTCGCCGTCCACCGACACTTCGCCCGGGAACTTGCCGTGCGCCGTGTCGTACTGCGTCAGATGCGCGTTGGTCTTCGCGTCACCCAGGTCGTTGATCGCGACGATCTGGATGTCATGCTTCTTGCCGTTCTCGTAGAACGCGCGAAGCGTGTTACGGCCAATGCGGCCGTAGCCGTTGATAGCGACGCGAATGGTCATGGTTTATCTCCTGATGGCTGAAAAATTCCGATACCGATACCGGTGCCGGCTGCGCCGGGGCGCGGCGCAACAAGCAATGAGCCCGCCGCATCGACTTCATCGAGCGGGCTCACGAAGCATGCTTAGTTGTCGAGAGCGGCCTTGGCTGTCGCAACGACGTGATCGACCGTAAAGCCGAAGTGCTTGAACAGCACGCCGGCCGGCGCCGACTCGCCGAACGTGTCGATGCCGACCACGCCGCCTTCGAGGCCCACGTACTTGCGCCAGAACTCGGTCACGCCCGCTTCGATCGCCACGCGGCGCACGCCCTTCGGCAGCACGCGCTCCTTGTATTCGGCGTCCTGGCGGTCGAACACGTTGGTCGACGGCATGGACACCACACGCGCGCCAATGCCTTCGCGCTGCAGCGCCTCGACGGCCTTCACCGCCAGTTCGACTTCCGAACCCGTTGCGATCAGGATGATCTTGCGGCTCGGGATGTCGTCGTTCCAGTCCTTGAGCACATAGCCGCCCTTGGCGATGTTGGCGATCTGCGCGTCGGTGCGTTCGTTGAACGCGAGGTTCTGACGGCTGAACACGAGCGACGACGGACCGTGATGCGTGATCGACTCGGTCCAGGCCACCGCCGTTTCGACGGTGTCGGCCGGACGCCAGAGCGTCATGTTCGGGATCAGGCGCAGGCTCGCGACCTGTTCGATCGACTGGTGCGTCGGGCCGTCTTCGCCGAGGCCGATCGAGTCGTGCGTGAACACGAAGATCGACGGGCACTTCATCAGCGCGGCCACGCGCAGCGCGTTGCGGCTGTAGTCGGAGAACGTGAGGAACGTGCCGCCGAACGCCTTGTAGCCGCCGTGCAGGTTAAGGCCGTTGAGCGCGGCGCTCATGCCGAACTCGCGCACGCCGTAGTTGATGTGGTTGCCCCATTGGATGCCGCTCTCGCCGGGTTTGGCCGCGCGCACGGGCTTCGAGGCCTTCCAGTTGGTGAGGTTCGAGCCGGTCAGGTCGGCCGAGCCGCCGAGCAGTTCGGGCAGCGCGGCGGCGAGGCCTTCGATGGCCTGCTGCGACGCCTTGCGCGTGGCAACCGTTTCCTTGCGCGAATCGGCGCCGGCGACGATCGCGGCGGCCTTCTGCGCCCAGTCGGCGGGCAACTGGTGGGCCATGCGACGTTCGAACTCGGCCGCTTCGGCCGGGTACTTCGACTGGTAAGCGGCGAACGCTTCGTTCCACCCGGCTTCGAGCTTCGCGCCCGTGGCCTTCGAGTCCCAGTCTGCGTAGACTTCCTGCGGCACGACGAAAGGCTCCCACTTCCAGCCCGACACCGCGCGCCATTTGGCGATTTCTTCCGCGCCGAGCGGTGCGCCGTGCACGTCGTGGCCGCCCGCCTTGGTCGGCGCGCCGTGGCCGATCTGCGTCTTGCAGCAGATGAGCGTGGGCTTGTCCGAGGCCTTCGCCTGCTTGATCGCGGCGTCGACCGCCTCGACATTCTGGCCGTCCACGTGCGGGATCACGTTCCAGCCATAGGCTTCGAAGCGCCTGGGCGTGTCGTCGTGGAACCAGTTCACGACTTCGCCGTCGATCGAGATGCCGTTGTCGTCGTAGAACGCGATCAGCTTGTTGAGCTTCAGCGTGCCGGCGAACGAGCAGGCCTCGTGCGAGATGCCTTCCATCAGGCAGCCGTCACCGACGAACACGTAGGTGTGGTGATCGACGATCTTCGCGTCGGCCTTGTTGAACTCGGCCGCAAGCAGCGCCTCGGCGAGCGCCATGCCGACCGCATTCGCGAGCCCCTGGCCGAGCGGGCCGGTAGTCGTCTCGACGCCCGGCGTGATGCCGTATTCCGGGTGGCCCGGCGTCTTCGAATGCAGTTGGCGGAAGTTCTTCAGCTCGGCCATCGGCAGGTCGTAGCCGGTCAGATGCAGCAGCGAGTACAGCAGCATCGAGCCGTGACCGTTCGACAACACGAAACGGTCGCGATCGCTCCAGTGCGGATTCGCCGGATTGTGACGCAGATGCCGCGACCACAGTGCGACCGCGATCTCGGCCATGCCCATCGGCATGCCGGGGTGGCCGGAGTTCGCTTGCTGAACGGCGTCCATGGACAGCGCGCGGATCGCGTTGGCCATCAACGAGGTGGTTGCGGGGGAAGCGGAGGACGAGGTCGTCATGTCGAGTCCGGGAACGAGTGCAAAAAGCGGTGTGGACGCCCGATAAAACGGTGGGCGGGCACAGCAGCGCGGGGGATCCGGAAGCTCGGCAAAACGGCTGCTCCGGCGCACGGTGCGGCGCCGGGAGACGCGGTACGGCCAGAGCAAACGGAAGGGGCTGCAAAGCGCATTATTCTAGCAGAATGCGCGGATAACCCCCGGCCCCGGAGCGCTCCGCGGGGGCTTTTCGAGACAGCGCGGCCAGATGGACAACCCGGGTGCGATCGGGGCACAAGCCAGGACACCGCACGAACCGCGCCCGCCGGCCGTCCTCATATAATTCCGCCGTCGCCCCATTTCCCGACAGCACGCGCGCGGAGCCGTCCCAAACCATCCGTATTCCAACCGTGAACGCCCCGCTCCTCTTCCACCCCGCCCCCGGCGCCGTCTACGGCTTTCCGGGCGCGCGCCGCCTTGCTTGTGTCGATTCGGCGTGGCAGCACATCGAGGTCTGGGACACGCCGCAGCTCGGCTGCCTGTTCACGCTGGACGGCCGGCCGATGACGGCGGCCGGCGACGAGTTCGTCTATCACGAATGCATGACGCAGCCGGCCGCGCTCACGCATCCGGCGCCGCGCGCGGCGCTCGTGCTGGGCGGCGGGGACGGCGGGGCGGCGCGGCAACTGCTGGGTCATCCGGGCATCGAGAGGATCGTCGTGGCCGAGCTGGACCCCGACGTCGTGCGGCTGACCGGCAATTACCTGCCACAGGTGCGCGGCGGCGCCTTCGACAATCCCCGCGTGGAACTCCTGATCGGCGACGCCGCGGCATTCGTGGCGCGTACGCAGGAACGCTTCGACCTCATCGTGTTCGACCTGACTCCGCCCGATTCGCCGGCAGCCGGGCTCTACACGCCGGCGTTCTACGGCGAACTCAAGCGCGTGATGACGGCAGATGCCCTGATCTCGCTCCATCTTGGCTCCCCCTGGCACCACGCCGAGCGCATCGAAGGACTGCTGACGGGACTGGGCGCCTCGTTCGCGGTCGTGCGCCCACTGGCCGCTTACGTGCCGCTCTATGGCTCGCTGTGGCTGATGGCCGTGGCGAGCGACCGCCTGGACCCCGCCGCGATGGACGTCGCGACATTACGCACGCGCATGGAGGCCCGCGGCGTCGAAGGCCTGCGCTTCTACGAAGCCGACCTGCACGCCGCTCTCTTTTCTGCCCCCTTGCTGGCTCGCAACAAATTAAGCCGAATCCCGGCCCCTTGATCGGCACCGTAAGGCAAAATCCTAGGACTAGCGCGTTCTCCGGGGCGCCCGAGCGGTCCACCGCGCCCCCTGCCGAACCGCACAACCGAAACGTGGAGAAACCCGATGACCCCACCCCGCCCCGCTGGCGTGCCGTGGCTCACTCCGTATCTGACGGTGCGCGACGCGCGCGCCGCCATGGCGTTTTTTGAGGCGGCTTTCGGTTTTGGCGTGCGCGACTGCGTGGAAGACGACGGGGCTGTCATGCACGTCGAAATGACCTATCGCGAGCAGCTCATCGTGATGTTCGCCCCGGAGGGCGCATTCGGCTCGACGGCCCGCACGCCGAAGAGCGCGGGAGCGCTGGCTCCGCAGTCCTTTTATCTCTATGTCGACGATGTCGATGCGGTTTATGCGCGCGCGCTCGAAGCCGGCGCCAAATCGCTGAGCGAGCCGCAGGACCAGTTCTGGGGGGACCGTTTCGCGCAGGTCGAAGACCTCGACGGTTACCGCTGGGCGCTGGCTCGCCACCTGTCATGAATCAATGAAAACAAGTCTTATGCCCCGCTTTTTTGTCGCTAATCCGCTAGAACCGGGCGACGTCATCACGCTGCCCGACGAAGTCACGCGTCACGTCCAGGTGCTGCGCCTGCAGCCGGGCGACGCCATCGTGCTCTTCAACGGCACGGGCGGCGAATACAGCGCGGAGATCGTCGAGATGGAGCGCCGCGATACGAAAGTGCGCGTGGGGCCCTTTCGCGACGCCGAAACCGAGCCCCCCTACCGGCTCACGCTCGCGCAGGGCATTGCCGGCAGCGACAAGATGGACTGGCTGATCGAGAAGGCCGTCGAGCTGGGCGCAACGAACTTCGTGCCGCTCACGACCTCGCGCAGCGTCGTGCGCCTTTCCGGCGAGCGCGCCCTGCGGCGCCAGGCGCACTGGCAGCGCATCGTTCAGTCGGCGTGCGAACAATGCGGCCGCAACCGTCTGCCGGACGTCGCGCCGGCGCGCGAGATCGGCACCTGGCTCTCCGCCCTGCCCCGCACGCCCGCCGAGGGCGAACTGCGCATCATTCTTTCGCCGCGCGCCAACGCGCCGTTCGCGACGCTTCCGCACGATCCGCCCAGGGGCGAAGTGACCGTGCTGGTCGGACCGGAGGGCGGATTTTCGTCGGCCGAGGAAGCGGCGGCCGTGGAGAACGGCTTCGTCCCGGTCGGACTCGGGCCGCGTGTCCTGCGCACCGAAACGGCGGGTATTGCCGTGCTCGCGGCACTCGCCGCGCGCTGGGGCGGCTGGTAAAAATGACAAGGCCCGCCGGCAGGCGGGCCTCTTTCGAATCTGTCGCGCGGATGCGACGGATTACGGCGCGGATTACGGCGCAAATTCCAACGGACTGCTGACGACAGGCGTCAGGCAAACGAATAAAAGACGCGGAACGGCACCTTGCGCTCGGCCCAGTATTCGGAGGCTTCGCGGAACACGTCGAGCAGCGTTTCGCGACCGTCCTTGTCGAACTTCTGGGCGATCGGCAGCCCGTCGAGCACGACGACGAAGCCCGGTTGCTCGCCGGCCTTCTGCACCAGATCGGTGAGGCAGTCGTACAGCCCGTCGTAGTTCTTGCCAAAATGCTTCGGAAACAGAAACGACGTGGAAATGGTTTCGAGCACCTGTTGCTTGCTCTGTGCGGTCGCGCAGTACGCATAGAGGAAATGCTGCTGCAGACGTTGCGCTTCGTCGTGGAGATCCTGTACGCGGAATGCGCGAATCGACTGGACAATATTGGGCTGCACGGTCGAGAACAGGCTCATGCCTTCCTCATCGGATGAAAGCGCGGACGAAAGCGCGGATGAAAGCGCATGCGAAGGCCCGCCGCTTTCGCCGCTCGCGGTTTCGCGTTGCTCGTCGTGCTTCATCTGCATGACTCGCTGGAACAGGTTGCCCTCCGCGGACGCGAACAGATCGCTCGCGACCCGCGGGTCGTGCGCGTAGACGTTATCGCTCATGCCGCTCTTCCCGGTGTCATTCAACAATTCGCTTAAAACTGGCGTAGTGGTCGTCGGAGTAGTAGCAGTTATCGGTCCGCCGCAGCGGCCCGCCACAAACGATGCGCCTCGCGCCGCGATTGCGCGCGTGGGGCGTCGGCACCGTGTATTCGTGGTAATAACCGCGCCGATGGGACGGCAACATCCGCTCGTAGTTGCCGAACACGACGCCATCCTTCTCGTACGGATAAGGTCCGTCCGCCGCAATGAGGCCAAGCGTATTGACCGCTTCGGGCGGCAATTGGGCCGTGGCGACCCTTCCGATGTCGGCCGCGGCGTAATCCGACTGCGCGGACGGCGTGCTTCGCGCTTGGGCTTGCTCGAAACCCGTGGAGGCAACCGTTGCCAGGGCCGCAAGAGCCGCGACTGCCGCCGCCCTGCGAATACTGTCAAAACAATGGCTTAGGCTAGTGGACTCAGCCACTACGTTGCGTACCGTCCGAGCTACCTTTTTACGCAGCCCCATGCGCGCCATCTATCCGATTCCCGCTCGTTGGTTCCTGCGTTCGACGACTATTAAAGGTGTAAGGGTATCGCTAAAGCCCCCTGGAAGCAACGTTCGCCAGGCCACCACATCGGGTCATTGACGGGGCACAAGCACCAGACCGGTAAATTTTACAATTACGAACGTTTGCAGAACGAAAGCCGGGATAGACTGATTCGGCACGCAGTGGGTGTCCGCGATGGTGGAAATCGGCACCAGGCGGCACCGATCGGCGCCGGGGGGCCAAAACTGCCACGCCCGTCGGCATCCTGCCGGCTGCGCTGCAAATGCCTGTTGAGGTGGCAGTTTGAGCGGCGTGCCCATTGCGGGCACGCCCTTTTTATGGAGCGCGCTTTATAGGGCGCGATAACCTGGCATCATTTCTCCGGTGCCAGCGACCCCATGCGGCAAATCAACGCGCCGCGTTCACGTCCGCAACCAGCAGCGCCGCCATGTTGACGATGCGACGCACCGTAGCCGAAGCCGTCAGCACGTGCACGGGCCTGGCCGCGCCAAGCAGCATCGGGCCGATCGCGATGTTGTTGCCCGCCGCCGTCTTGAGCAGGTTGTACGAGATGTTCGCCGCGTCGATATTCGGCATCACAAGCAGGTTGGCTTCGCCTTCGAGCGTCGACTCGGGCAGGACCTCCTTACGCAGGTGCGCGTCGAGCGCCACGTCGCCGTGCATCTCGCCGTCCACCTGCAGGTCGGGCGCGCGCTCCCTGAGGATTTCCAGCAGGTCGCGCATTTTCTGGGCAGACGGCGCGAGGCTCGACCCGAAGTTCGAGTGCGAGCACAGCGCAACTTTCGGCTCGATACCGAAGCGGCGCACCTCTTCGGCCGCCATGATCGTGATTTCGGCGAGTTGCTCGGGCGTCGGGTCGACGTTGACGTGCGTATCGACCACGAAGATCTGCCGGTTCGGCAGCACGAGGCCGTTCATCGCCCCATAGACGCTGCAGCCCTCCTTCTTGCCGATCACCTGGTCGATGAAGTGCAGGTGGCGGTGCGTCGTACTGATCGTGCCGCAGATCATGCCGTCGGCCTCGCCCCGCTTCACGAGCATCGCGCCGATCAGCGTGGTGCGGCGGCGCATTTCGAGCTTGGCCATCTGCTGCGTGATGCCCTTGCGCGCCATCAGCTTCGCGTAGGCCTGCCAGAAGTCGCGGTAGCGTTCGTCGTGGTCGGTGTTGACGACCGTATAGTCCTGCCCCGCGACGAGACGCAGGCCGTAGCGCGCCATGCGCTGCTCGATCACGGCGGGGCGGCCGATCAGGATCGGCTTCGCGAGCTTTTCGTCGACGACGATCTGCACCGCGCGCAGGATGCGCTCCTCTTCGCCCTCGGCGAACACGATGCGCTTCTTCTCAGGATCGGCGGCGCGCGCGAGCTGGAAGATCGGCTTCATCGTCGTGCCGCTGTGGTAGACGAACTGCTGCAGGTGCTGCTGGTAGGCGTCCATGTCTTCGATCGGCCGCGTCGCGACGCCCGAATCCATGGCCGCCTTCGCCACGGCCGGCGCGATCTTGACGATCAGGCGCGGGTCGAAGGGCTTCGGAATGAGGTACTCGGGCCCGAACTGCAGGTCCTGGATCCCGTAGGCCGTCGCGACCACGTCGCTCTGCTCCTGGCGCGCCAGCTCCGCGATCGCGTTCACCGCCGCGATTTCCATCTCGCGCGTGACCGTGGTCGCACCCACGTCGAGCGCGCCGCGGAAGATGAACGGGAAGCACAGCACGTTGTTCACCTGGTTCGGGTAGTCCGTGCGGCCCGTAGCGAGCACCGCGTCCGGCCGTACTTCGAGCGCGAGCTCGGGCAGGATTTCCGGCGTGGGATTCGCGAGCGCGAGAATCAGCGGCTTCGCGCCCATCTGCTTGACCATCTCAGGCTTGAGCACGCCGCCCGCCGAAAGGCCGAGGAAAATATCGGCGCCTTCCATCACTTGCGCGAGCGTGCGCGCATTCGTCTCCCGCGCGAAACGCTCCTTGTCCGGGTCCATCAGCTCCGTGCGACCCTTGTAGACCACACCGGCCAGATCCGTGACGATAATGTTTTCCAGCGGCAGGCCCAGGTCCACGAGCAGGTCGAGACAGGCCAGCGCCGCCGCGCCCGCGCCGGAGGCCACGAGCTTCACTTCCTTGATGTCCTTGCCGACCACCTTCAGGCCATTCGTGACCGCCGCGGCCACGACGATGGCGGTGCCGTGCTGGTCGTCGTGGAAGACCGGAATCTTCATGCGCTTGCGACACTCGCGCTCCACGATGAAGCAGTCCGGCGCCTTGATGTCTTCCAGGTTGATGCCGCCGAACGTGGGTTCGAGCGCGGCGATCACGTCCACGAGCTTGTGCGGGTCCGACTCGTTGAGCTCGATATCGAACACGTCGATGCCGGCGAACTTCTTGAAGAGCACCGCCTTGCCCTCCATGACGGGCTTCGACGCGAGCGGCCCGATGTTGCCGAGCCCCAGCACCGCCGTCCCGTTCGACACGACCCCCACGAGATTGCTGCGCGCCGTGAAGCGCGCGGCATTGAGCGGATTCTCGACGATCGCCTCGCACGCGAACGCCACGCCCGGCGAGTACGCCAGCGACAGATCGCGCTGGTTGATCATCTGCTTGGTCGGCGCGATGGCGATCTTCCCGGGGGTGGGAAATTCGTGATAGTCGAGGGCGGCTTCGCGGAGTTTGTTCGTAGCGGGATTCGACATGGGAGGGAGAGGCCGGAGGGGAGATTAGAATGGCTATTCGAATGCATTGTAGCGCCAATCTCCGGGACGATTCCTTTCAGTGCGGGCGCAGGTGCCGCGACTGAAATGACGCCAAAAGCGCGCCACTCGCGGGTGCATCCTCTCCTGCCTCACGGTCCTTTACATCGCCTTTCTCATCGCCCTTTCGCCATGCTTTCCGAGTTCTCCCTGATCGACCGGTATTTCGCGAAGCGCGCCCGCGCGAATACGCGCCGCGCGGCGCTCGGCATCGGCGACGACTGCGCGCTGATCGCGCCGCCTCCCGGCGAAATGCTGGCCGTTTCGACGGACATGCTCGTGGAAGGCCGCCACTTCCTGCCCGACGTCAATCCGCACGCGCTCGGCCACAAGGCGCTGGCCGTGAATCTTTCGGACCTCGCCGCGATGGGCGCCGCGCCGCTCGGCTTCACCCTTGCGTTTTCCTTGCCGAAGCCGCGCGAAGACTGGCTTGCCGCATTCAGCGCGGGGCTCTTCGAGCTGGCCGATCGCTACGATTGCGAGCTGATGGGCGGCGATACGACGGCGGGACCGCTCAATCTCTGCATTACGGTGTTTGGCTCCGTGCGTCAGGATGTCGCACTACGCCGCGATGCCGCGCAGCCGGGCGACGACATCTGGGTTTCCGGCACGCCCGGCGACGCGCGCGCGGGGCTGGGCGTGCTGCGCGGCGAGCCCGGCATGGCGCAGGTAGACGCCGGGGACGCCGCCGTGTTCCGCCGCGCGCTGGAGTTCCCCGAGCCGCGCATTGCGCTCGGGCTGGCGCTGCGGGGCGTGGCGCGCGCGGCGCTCGACGTTTCGGACGGCCTCGCCGGCGACCTGCTGCATATCCTCGAACGCTCGAAGGTCGGTGCGCGCATCGACGTCGATACGCTGCCGCGCTCGGCGGCGCTCGCGCGCCTGCCGCTTGCGGTGCAGCGCCAGTGCACGCTGGCCGGCGGCGACGATTACGAGCTCTGTTTCACGGCGCCGTCCGGGGCGCGCGAGGCCGTCGAGGCAGCGGCGCAACAGGCCGGCGTGCGCGTGACGCGCATCGGTACAATAACTTCCCTCGACCCGGCCGATATGACGCGCACGGCACCGGCCATCGCGTGGCACGATGGCTCCGGCGCGCCGCTCAACCTGACGTTGCAAGGCTTCGACCACTTCCATGCCGACTGACCCCACGCCGTCGCCCGCCGACGACCTGTCCGCAGCCGGACATCCGGCCGCCGCAGCGCCGCCCGCGGCCCGCCCCGCGGGTCCGCGCCGGGCCGACGCGCCGTTCATGCTGACGCACCCGCTCCACCTCCTCTCGCTCGGCTTCGGCTCGGGGCTGTCACGCATCGCGCCGGGCACGGCCGGGACGCTGTTCGCGTGGGCGTCGTTCGAGGTGCTGAACCGCTACCTCACGGTGCTCGACTGGGGTTTGCTGATTCTCGTGGGCTATTTCGCCGGCATCGTCGTCACGGGCTTCACCGCGAAGAAGCTGCGCACCGAGGATCCGTCCGCCATCGTGTGGGACGAGATCGTGGCGTTCTGGCTCGTGCTGCTGATGGTCATGCCCGCCGACTTCAAGGGCAAGCTGCTGGCATTCGTCGTCTTCCGCTTCTTCGACATGGTCAAGCCGCCGCCGATCCGCTACATCGAGCGCCGCTTCAAGGGCGGCTTCGGCATCATGCTCGACGACCTCGTCGCCGCGTTCTTCACGCTGCTCGTGGTCGCACTGTGGCGCATGTCGGTCTGATCCGCCACGCCCGCCCCTCACGCTCACCGGGTTACCCGAGTATGTCTACCGATTCCGTCCTCCATCAACTCGCCATCCGCGTCGGCAACAAGCTGCGCGAGAGCCGCATCATGCTCGCCACCGCCGAATCGTGCACGGGCGGCATGATCGCCACGGCGATCACCGCCATCTCGGGCAGCAGCGGCTGGTTCGAACGCGGCTTCGTCACGTACTCGAACCAGGCGAAGAGCGAAATGATCGGCGTGCCCGCCGAGATGATCGAAAAGCACGGCGCCGTGAGCGAACCCGTCGCGCGCGCGATGGCCGAAGGCGCGCTGCGCAATAGCCGGGCACAAGTTTCGCTATCGGTCACGGGCGTGGCCGGGCCGGGCGGCGGCACGCCCGACAAGCCGGTCGGCATGGTGTCGTTCGGCTGGAGCAACCGGCTGCACACAAGCGTCGAGACGCTGGTCTTCAAGGGCGACCGCGAGCAGATTCGCGTGCAGGCCGCGGCGCACGCGCTGCGCGGGCTGCTCGCACTGATCGACGAACAGGAACGGTAAGCGCGAACGCACAGGAGGGGCACCCCCATGGCCAACGCGAACACCTCAGTCGACGAACTGATCCGCCGCTTCGGGCTGGAACCGCATCCCGAAGGCGGTTACTACAGCGAAACCTACCGGTCGGACAAGCTCGTGCTGCGCGAACGCGCGCCGGCAAGCGATGGCACGCGTGCCGCGTCCACGGCCATCTACTTCCTGCTTGCGGACGGCGCCTACTCGGCGTGGCACCGCATCCGCTCCGACGAGCTCTGGCATTTTTACGCGGGCTCGCCCATCGAGATCCATTCGATCGATGAGCGTGGCGTGCTCTCCACGCGCAAACTGGGCCACGCGCTCGATCATCCCGGCACGGTGTTCCAGGCCCTGGTGCCCGCGGGCCACTGGTTCGCGGCGCGCTGCTGCGATCCGTCCACCTGGGCGCTCGTCGGCTGCACGGTGGCGCCGGGTTTCGAATTCGGCGAGTTCGAGATCGCCGATATCGATGCGCTGGCCGCGAAGTTTCCCCTGCATCGGGCGATTGTCGAGTTGCTCGGGAAGCCCGCGGCCGTGGCAAAGAAAGCCTGATTGGCGGCCCCAGACGCATTCATTGTGCACAAAAGGCGGCGTGCAGGACGACACGCCGCCGCGCGCGTTAGCGGAACGCGTTGATGCGGTCGCGCGTCTCTTTGGCAGCCGTTGCGGCGGCCTGCGCGTAGTCCTCGCCCTTGCTCGCGTAGATGATCGCGCGCGAGGAATTGATGAGCATGCCCGTGCCGTTCGCCGTGCGGCCGGCCTTCACGGTCGCCTCGACGTCGCCGCCCTGGGCGCCGATGCCGGGAATCAGCAGCGGCATGTCGCCCACGATCTCGCGCACCGCTTCGATCTCTTTCGGGAACGTCGCGCCCACGACGAGGCCGAGCTCGCCGCTGGCATTCCACTTCTGCGCCGCCAGCGACGCCACGACCTGGTACAGCGGCTTGCCGTCGACGGTGAGGAACTGCAGGTCGGAGCCGCCCGGATTCGAGGTGCGGCACAGCACGATCACGCCTTTGCCCGGGTGGGCGAGCCACGGCTCGATGGAATCGAAACCCATATAGGGGTTGACCGTCACCGCGTCGGCCTTGAAGCGCTCGAAGGCTTCGCGCGCGTACTGCTCGGCGGTGCTGCCGATGTCGCCGCGCTTGGCGTCGAGAATCACGGGCAGCCCCGGATGCTTTTCGTGGATATGCGCAATCAACGCCTCAAGCTGGTCTTCGGCGCGATGTGCCGCAAAGTAGGCAATCTGCGGCTTGAACGAGCAGGCGTAAACCGCCGTCGCGTCGACGATGTCGCGGCAGAATTCGAAAATCGCGTCGCTGCGGCCGGCCAACGCCGCCGGGAACTTCAAGGGCTCGGGATCGAGGCCCACGCAAAGCAGCGAGCCGGTGCGCTGCCACGCAGCGCTCAGGGTCTGGGTGAAGGAAATCATGGTGAAAAGCTCGCGGCGAGCGCCTGTGCGGTAAAAAGGAACGGCGCGTATTTTAACCGGCTTGACCGGCTTAACCGGCGCGCGCCGCCTTGCTTTCCCGCGCCCCCGCCCTGCCTCGCGCGCCGATGCGGTGCGGTCCCGCCATTGCGCGCATGTCGAGGCGCTCCACCGTGAAGGCAAAGCGCCGCACGAGGCGCTCGCCCTGTGCGAGCACGGTCATGCCGTTCGCGTCGCCGCCGCCGCTCAGGTTCACCGCGTTGATCGGATGATCGACAGGTTCGAAGCAGAAAAAGTCGGCGCCGGGCGGCGTATAGAGCACGTAATAGTCGGTGTTGGCGCAGATCGACAAAGACAGCCGCCGACGCTCCCACACCACCGCGGCACGTCCGCTCCAGCCGCTGAACGCGTGATTCACGAGCTGTTCGGGCAGCGGGTACGCCACACCGAACTGCCACGCGGGCGGCGCGGGCACGTGGCGCACCGGCAGCCAGTCCTCGCCCGAAAGCCACAGGCCGCTTGCCGGCGCGGAAAGCTCGGTCCTGGCATCGCGCGCAAGGAATGGATGCACGCCGAGTCCGAACGGCAGCGCATCGCGGCCGGTGTTCTCCACTTCGAGCACGATGGCCAGCGTCGCGCCGTCGAGCGCGTAGGTCAGCGCCGCGCGATAGGCGTAGGGCTCACCCTCGCTGCGGTCGAGCACGAGCCGCACGCGTTCGCGCTCGACGCTTTCGATGCTCCATGGCGCGAGCCAGCCGTCGCCGTGGATCGGCATCGGTTCGCCCGCGCGATTGCGCGGCACTTCGACATTGCGGCCGCCAAAATGAAAGCGGCCTTCGCCTATCCGGTTCGAATAGGGCAGCAGCGGATAGCACGCCAGCTCGTTCGGATCCATGTGCGCACTCACGCGCTCGCAGCGGCGAAACACGGGTTCGAGCGCGCCTTCGCTGCGCCAGTCGAAGCGCGTAATCCCGCCGCCTAGCTGGGGCGCGACGTCGAGCCGTAGGTATGCGTTCGCGAGCGTCACGCAGGCCACGTCGCTCACGCCTGCCGCGCCGATCGCAACCGCCGAGGTGCTCGGGCCGGGGAGGACGGGATGCGTGGCGGCTTCGAGCCGCGCGCGGCGCGCGGCAGCGGGGGAATTCGACGCAGGCAGGGTGGAGGCTGTCGCACCGCGAGCGGCTCTGGAACGGGTGGGTCGACGCACGGCGGAATTGGCGACGCTCATGAGTGGCTCCTGGAGAGGCATGTTGATTTACCGCCCCACGTTCGCGTGGGGCGGCTCACCGCGAGCCTGCCGATGCCGCGCAACGCGAGAAAACCGGCGGCCGCTTCTTGTATTCGCCCTTCTACCTCGGGTCATCCTGACAAGTCCAACAGCACACTTCCGATCGACTGCATCTGTTGCCGAAGAACAACGAACATCCGTTCGTTTGTAGTACGCACCGCATTCAATGCCGGGAACGTCGTCAAGCGCGACGGCGGCCCCGAAACAGCGGTTCTGCCAGGCCCGTCCGGCCGGTTTGCACCGCAAACACCCCGCCTGCAGCCGGGTCGCCCGCGAGCGCGGCCTCGTCCATTTCGGCCCGCGCGCTCGTCACGTAAAGCGTGTCCAGCAATGCACCGCCGAGCGTAACGCAGCTAGGCTGCGCTGTGGGAATCTTTACGCGCCCGGTTTCCAAACCATTGACACCGTAACGGACCACACGTGCGCCGCCCCATTGCGCATTCCAGAGGCCGCCTTCGGCGTCCACGGTCGAGCCGTCGGGTACGCCGGTCGCGTCGCCGAGCGCGACGAATGCGCGATCGTTTGCAATCGTTCCATCCACGCCGTAGTCACACGCACGAATCTCGCGCGTGGGCGAATCGCAGTAGTACATCGTCCCGCCGTCCGGGCTGAACGCGATGCTGTTGGAGATCGCGGGCGCAGGCAACGGCAGGCGCTCGAGCACGAGATCGGGATTGAGCCGGTAGAAGCCGCCGATCGCCTGCAGCGGCTCGCCCTCGTATTTCGTGCCGAACACGAAACGGCCCTGGCGGTCGCAGCGGCCGTCGTTCAGGCGCGTGGACAGGCCGGGCTCGACCTCCGCGATCGTTTCGACCGCTCCCGTCGCGAGATCGAAGAACGCGAGCCGCGACGCCAGCCCGAGCAGCAGCGTGCCCTCGTCTTCGCAAAGCGCAAAGCACGCGAGCCGCTCGGGCATCTCCCACGTCACGTGCGAACCGTCGCGCGGGTCGTAGCGCGACAAGCGCGCGCCTTCTATGTCGGTCCAGTACAGGCGACCGCTGCGCGCGCACCACGTCACGCCTTCGCCCAAGGTGTTTCCGGCCGGCAAGACCAGCACGGCCGTGGCCGCTCCATCCGCGCTCATGCCCAGCCTCCGTCCACGACGATGTCCTGCGCCGTGATCATGCGGCTGTCGTCGGCGGCGAGGAAGAGCGCCATGCGCGCGAGATCCTCGGGCAGCAGTTCGGCGTCGATGCACTGGCCGCGCTTGATCGACTCGCGGCCTTCGTCCGTGAGCCACAGGCGCCGCTGCTTCTCGGTCATGACCCAGCCCGGCACGAGGGTATTCACGCGAATGCCGAAGCGCCCGAGATCCTTCGCGAGACCGCGCGTGAGGCCCTGCACCGCCGACTTGCACATCGCGTAGACCGGAAAGTCGGCTTGCTTGAGCATCCAGCTAATCGATCCCATGTTGATGATCGATCCGGCACGCGCGGCCTTCATGTCCTCCACGACGGCCTGCGCCGCAAACAACTGATGCCGCACGTTCACCGCGATGCCTTCCTCGAACGACTGGGGCGTCACCTCCGCGAGCGCGTGGCGGCGGTCGTTCGCCGCGTTGTTCACGAGCACATGGATCGGGCCGTGCGCCGCTTTCACGTCGGCGATGGCGGCACGCAGCGCGTCGATATCGGTGAGGTCGCAGGTCACGAAGAGCGGCTTGTGGCGGGAGTCGCCCAGCGAGTCCGCGAGCGCCACGCCCGCGCTCGTGTCGATGTCGAAGAAGCCCACGCGCGCGCCCTGCGCGGCGAAGTGCTCAACGAACGAAGCGCCGATGCCGGTCGCGCCGCCCGTCACGAGGACGACGCGGTCGACGAGGCTCGGGTAGCGTGCATACGGTTCGTGCGCGTGGCGTGCGACGGCGTTGGCGGGGGACGTCATGATTCGGCTTCCTTAGTGGTTAGTCGCGTGCGCCGCGGTTCTTCAACTGGTCGAGCAGCACGGCCGCGAGCAGGATCGCGCCACGCACGAGGTACTGGTAGAACGCGTCGATGTTGAGCAGGTTCATCACGTTCTCGACCGTGCCCATGATCAGCACGCCGATCACCACGCCCGAGATCGTCGCGCGGCCGCCCAGCAGCGAGACGCCGCCCAGCACGCACGCCGAGATCACGTTCAGCTCGAAGCCTTCGGCCGCGTTCGGCTGGCCCGAGGTGATGCGCGAAGCGAGGATCACGCCGGCGAGCGCCGTAACCGCGCCCTGGATCAGGAAGATCCAGACGCGCGTGCGCTCGACGTTGATGCCCGCGAGACGCGAAGCCTCGGGATTGCCGCCGATCGCGAGCGTGTTGCGGCCGTACACCGTGTGATTGAGCATCACGCCGAATGCGATGAAGCAGACGAGCGTGACCCAGATCGGCAGCGAGACGCCGAAGAACGTGAGGTTGCCGAGCGCGATGAAGGTATCCGACGACACCCCCACGGCCTGCCCGTGCGAAACGATGAAGCCGAGGCCGCGCACGATCTCCATCGTGGCGAGCGTGGTGATCAGCGCGTTGATGCGCAGGTAGGCGATCACCGCGCCATTGACGAAGCCGATGGCGGCGCCCGCGGCCACGGCCGCGACCATCGCAATGAACGTGTTGTTCGTCGCGTTGAGCACCATCGCGCAGAGCACGCCCGCGAACGCGACCGTCGAGCCCACGGAAAGGTCGAAGTCGCGCGAGGCGAGACAGAACATCATCGTGCAGGCCACCATGCCGATCTGCGAGACCGAGAGGGCGAGGCCCAGCATGTTCTCGATCGAGAAGAAGTGATCGACGGTCAGCGACATCACGACGAACATGACCACGAAGATCACGATCAGGCTGTATTCCGTGATCTGCTGCCACCACTTCTGCTTGTCGCTGGCCTGCGGTATCAACGCTTCGGCAACCGTCTTCGCAGTGGTTTGCGCAGATTCGGCCGCCAGATTTTCTCTTGCTTGCATTTCAGTCACTCCTCCCCGTCCACTCATGCGGCCAACGCCTGCTCGCGCCTCGGCAGCGCGAGGTCCAGCACCGCGTGTTCGCTCGCCGCGCTGCGCGGCAACTCGCCCGAAATACGGCCTTCGCGCATCACGACGATGCGGTCCGACACGCCGAGCACCTCGGGCAATTCCGATGACACCATCACGATCGCGCAGCCGCGCGCCGCAAGCTGGTAGATCACGTTATAGATTTCGTGCTTCGCGCCGACGTCGATGCCGCGCGTCGGCTCGTCGAGTATCACGACCTTCAGATCCGGCTCCGCGAGCCAGCGCGACAAGATGGCTTTCTGCTGGTTGCCGCCCGAAAGAAAGCGGATCTTCTGGCGGCGGCTCGGCGTCTTGATCTTCAGGAGCTTGATGAAGCGGTCTGCCGTTTCGGCTTCCTTCTTGCGGTCGAGAAACACGCCCGCGCGCAGGAAATGCCGGCGGCAACTGATGTTGATGTTCTCGGAGACCGACGCCATCGCGACGATGCCCTGCTCCTTGCGGTCCTCGGGGCACAGCACGATGCCGTGACGGATCGCGTCGCCGGCGCGCTTCACCTTGATGGTCTTGCCGTCTAGCACGATCTCGCCGACGCGGCGCTTGTGCGTGCCGTACACGAGCTGCATGAGCTCGCTGCGCCCCGCGCCGACGAGCCCGAAGAAGCCGACGATTTCGCCCGCCTTCACCTCGAAGCTCGCCGGCCCGGAGAGCGGATGACCCTCCACGCCGCGCACCGCGAAGCGCACCTCGCCGAGTTCGCGCGGCGTGTAGTTGTAGATGTCGCTGATCTCGCGCCCCACCATCTCCGCGACGATCGTCTCGCGCTTCACGCCGTCGAGCGTCTCGTGCGAGGCCACCTTGCGGCCATCGCGAAAGATCGTGCAGGCGTCGCAGAGCTCGTAGATCTCGTCCATGCGGTGCGAGATATAGATCAGCGCGCGGTTATCGGCGCGCAACTCGCGCACGAGCTTGAACAGCACTTCGGTCTCGCGGTGCGAGAGCGAACTCGTGGGCTCGTCGAGCGCAATCACGCGCGCGTTGCGCAGGAGTGCCTTGCAAATCTCCACCATCTGGCGCTGCGCGATGGAAAGCTTGCGCAGCTTCGCGGCGGGGTCGAGATCGACGCCCATCGCGGTCAGACGCTCGCGCACGAACTTGCGCGCCTCGCCACGCTTGACCCAGCCGAGCGTATTCGGCAGCGCGCCCAGCAGCAGATTTTCGGCGACGGTCAGATCCGGCACGTACTGCAGCTCCTGGTGGATCACGGCGATACCCGCGCCTATCGATGCCGCCGCGTCGGGGAAACGCACTTCGTTGCCGTCCACGAGGATGCGGCCCGAGTCCGGCTGATACTCGCCGCCCAGGATCTTGAGCAGCGTGGACTTGCCCGCGCCGTTCTCGCCCATGAGGCCGTGCACCTGGCCCGAATGCACGTCGAACGAAACGCCGTCCAACGCGCGCACGCCCGGGAACACCTTGCCGATATTGTCAAAACGCAGTGTCGCTGACACTTCGGTTTCCTCTCATTCGATACGCCGCTTCGCAACCGGCGCGCCCCATGTGGTCATGCGGTGCGCGCCGGCAGCGGGCGGCGGGAAACGCTCAACTCAAGCGCAGTTCACGCGCTTACTTCGCGGCGAGACCCATCTGCTCGCGCACCTGGTTCACGTTGTCGCGCGTGGCCAGCATCCCGGTCGTCAGCGTGAGCAGCGGCGGTTCCTTGCCTTGCGTGATCCATGCGTACATCAGTTCCGAAGTTTCCTCGCCGTGGCGCTTCGGGCTGATGATCACGGTGCCGTAGAAGCCGGTCGGCGCGGGCTTCTTGAACTCGTTCAACGCCGAGTCCGATCCGCCAATGCCGATGCCGATCATGTTGTCGGCCTTGAAGCCACGGCCTTCCGCAGCCCGCACGGCGCCCAGCACGGCTTCGTCGTTCAGGCCATAGGCCACCCAGTGCTTGAACTGCGGGTTCTTCGTGAGCGCGATGTTCGCGGCGTTGAAGGCGTTTTCCGTGTCGGTCTTGGCCTGCGGCGCGGCGATGATGTTCGCCTTCGGGAAGCCTGCGGCGACGAGCGCATCGGTCGCGCCGCTCGTGCGGTCATGCGCGGTCGGCAACTGCTCGTAGGTCACGTCGATCGCACCCACGTCCTTCATGTCCCAGCCGCGCTTCTTGATCTCGGCGGCAATGCCCTCGCCCACCTGCTTGCCGATGTTGTACGCGGAGATGCCCATGTGCGGCACCGACTCGATCGGCTTGCCCGACCCGTCGACCAAGCGGTCGTCCACGGTCATCATCTTGAGGTTGTCGGCCTTCGCCTTGGCCACGATGCCCGGTCCGAGCTTCACGTCAGGCGTGCAGATGATGAAGCCCTGGGCCTTCTGCGCAGCCAGGTTGTCGATCGCGCTCATCACTTTCTCGCCCGACGGCGCGCCGATCTTCACGAGCGTGAAGCCATCCTTTTTGGCGGCCATCTCGGCGAACTTCCACTCGTCCTGGAACCACGGCTCCTCGGGCTGCTTCACGAGAAAGCCGATCTTCACCTCGTCCGCCGCCTTCGCGACCGGCGCCTCTGCCAGTGTCGCGCTTGCAGCAACCGCGGCAGCCATCAGCGTCAGAAAGATGCGTCGTTGCATGTTGTCAGTCTCCTGTCTTCTTCGTTCACGGGAAGGGTCGGCCGCCTGTTCTTCTCTCCGCCGCGGCGCGCGGCCAACGCGTCGGCGGATTCCTGCGGATTCGTGCGTATTCCTGTCTATGCTTTACGGCCCGCGATTCGGTCGTCTGCTTCAGTCGTCTGCTTCAATCGTGATAAAGCGCGGTGCGCCCGCCGTCGATCGTGATGCAGGTCGCGTTGATGAACGGCGCCTCGTCCGAGGCGAGAAACACCGCCGTCATCGCCACTTCCTCCGGGCGGCCGATACGCTTCATCGGCGGCAACGCGAGCGTGGTTTCGCGCGCGGCCTTCGGGTCGGCTTGCGAGTCCCACCAGTCGCGCGTGAGCTGCGTCTCGATGTAGCCCGGCGCAATCGCATTCACGCGCACGTTCTTCGGGGCGTATTCGATGCCGAGCGCGCGCGTGAGGCCCAGCACGCCATGTTTCGCCACCGGGTACGGGAAGCAGCCCGGAATGATCTGGAACGCGTGCGTCGACGCGATGTTCACGATGCTGCCGGCGCCGCGTTCGACCATGCCCGGCAGCACGGCGCGGCAGCCGTTCCAGACGCCGTCCAGATCCACCGCGAAGCAGCGCCGCCAGTCGTCGTCGGTCATGGCGAGCGGGTCGGCGAATACGTTGATGCCGGCGTTGTTCACCAGCACGTCCACGGGGCCGAACGCCCGCACGGCCGCGTCCACTGCCGCGCGCACCGAGCCGGCTTGGGTGACGTCGGTCTGCACGGCCAGCACCTTCGCGGTGTCCTGTTGCGCGGCGATCTCGCGCGCCGTGGCTTGCGCGGTTTCGCCGTCGAGCTCCGCGAGCACGACGGCCGCGCCTTCGGCCGCGAACGCACGCGCAATTGCGGCGCCGATACCGCGCCCGGCGCCGGTCACGAGCGCGACCTTGCCAGCCAGCCGGTTCACGCCGGCGCTCCGCGGCTCGCGCGAGCGGCCGCTTCCTGCGTTGCGTGCCAGCCCGCTACGAAGGCCTCGGCGTTCGCGCGCGTCGTGGCTGCATCCTGACCCGGCTTGTACAGCGCGGAACCCAGCCCGAAGCCGCTCGCGCCCGCTGCAAGCTGCGGCCCCATGTTGTCCGGCTTCACGCCACCCACCGGCAGCAGCGGCACGACAGTCGGAATCACCGCGCGCCACGCTTTCGTCACCGCCGGTCCGAGCTGCTCGGCCGGGAACATCTTCAGCGCGTCCGCGCCGTGCTTCAGCGCGGCGAACGCCTCGGTCGGCGTCGCGACACCGGGCACGCACGCCATGCCCTGCAGCTTCGCCGCGAGCACGACGTCGACGTCGGCGTGCGGCATCACGATCAGCTCGCCGCCCGCTGCCTTCACGTCGCGCACGCGTTCGGTGGTGAGCACCGTGCCGGCGCCGATCATCGCGTCCGCGGGAAGCGCCGCGCGCAGCGCCGCGATGCTGTCGAGCGGGCTCGGCGAATTCAGCGGCACTTCGATAAGCCGGAAGCCGGCCTCGTAAAGCGCGCGGCCGTGGTCGGCGGCTTCGGCGGGCGTGATGCCGCGCACGATCGCCACCATCCGGCACGCGCCGAACGCCGTCACGAAACCGGCATGAGGCGTATAGGGAGCAGGCAGATTCAGTTCGGATTCCATATCGTGTTCCAAGGTTCGCTGTCTGGGCTCATACCACGCGGCTTGCGCTCAGCGCGGTGCGGGCTGCGCCGATTGCACCGAGTGTGCCGGTTGCGCCGATTCCGCGACCAGGCCGGCCTTCACGGCGACGTGCCACAGTCCGCGCTCGGTGGCCCGCAACACGAGACGAGCGCGCGTGCAGCCGAACTGTTCGAGTGCGAGCTTATATCGTTCGCACAACGCATCGGCGCCGATCAACTGTGGCGCACAGGCCGAAAGCGGCACGTCGCGGCGCGCCAGCGAGGCCTCCAGGCCCAGCAGTTCATGACCGATCACCACGCCCGAGAGGTAGTCGGGCTGCTCGTCGGCCGAGAGCTGCCCCGTGAGGCCGAGCGTGCGCGAGCTGAACGCCGTCGCGAGCAACCCGGCGCAGCCGTGCTCGCGCGCCACGGTGACGCCGCGCAGGAACGCCGGCGTGTCCGGCTCCGCGGGCCGCTTCATCGTGCGGCCCAGTATCGTGTGTGCCGTGAGCGCCGCGTAAACCTCGCCGGTCATGAAGGTGTAAAAGCGCGCAATGCGCCCGCCTTCGACCACCACCCACTTCGCGTGCGTGCCGGGCAGTCCGATCAGCGCAGCCTGCCCCGCATCGGTCGCCGCCGGATCGGACAAGGCGCCAAACACCTGGGTTTCTTCGCCGCGCATGACGTTCGGCAGCGCGCCTTGCTCCAGCACGCCCGGCACGACGGTCAGCAAAGTGCCGCGCGCCGTGCGAATGCTGACCACACCCGCCACGAGCGCATCGGCGCTGGCCAGTGTCTCGACGTAGGGCGCCTGCACCCAGCCCTGCGCGCTGCCCACCATGCCCGCCGCGATCACCGGCAGCGCGGGCGCCTCGGCAAGCCATACGCCGCAGGCTTCGTCGAAGGCTTCGTCGAACCCGCCCTCCTCGGCCGGCACCGGCAGATTCATGATGCCGGCCGTCGAAACGCGTGTCGCGAGCACCTCGCCGTTCGCGTCGAACAGATAGGCACGCAGCGAGGTCGTGCCCCAGTCGAGCCCGATCAACGCCGCACGCGCGGCGAGTCCGGTTTCCTGCACGCCCTGCTCCACCGTTGCTTCCCCCATCGCGCCTCCCGTTGCATCTTTTTCGCGTGCTTTCATCGGCGAATCCTGCGCGTGGCCGGCTGCGGCGCGCGCCAGCCGAGTTCCTGGGAAATCGCGCGAGCCTCGCGCTGCACGACGGGAATCAGTTCGTCCATGCGTTCGAGCGGCATGTACGGAATCGTGCTCGCCACCGAAAGCGCGGCCACGATCGCGCCCGACGCGTCGCGCACCGGCGCCGCAACGCAGCGGATGGAAATTTCGTTCTCCTCGAGATCGAATGTGTAGCCGCCTGCCGCATAGCTCGTCATGCGCCTGAGGAAAGTATCCGGATCGAGACTATGGTCGGGACGGAAGCTCACGCCGGCGAGCGTGCGGCGCGACGCGTCGAACAGCGAGCGCCACGACGTGGGATCGAGGTCGAGCATCATCGCCTTGCCAATGCCCGTGGAGGCGAGCGGCATGCGGTGGCCCACGCGCGAGCGCATTTCGAGGCCGCGCTGCCCGGGAATCTTGTCGATGTAGAGCACGTCGTCGCCGTCGCGCACGCCAAGGTGGATCGTGTCGAGCGTCTCGCCGGCCAGCGATTCCAGATGCGTGCGCGCGACCGCCGTGAGCGGCATCTGCTCGAGCGCGATGGTGCCCAGTTCGATCAGCTTCGGACCGAGCAGGTAGCCGCCCTGCACCTGGCGCAGATAGCGCGCCTGAACGAGGCTGGAAACGAGGCGATGCGTCGTGCTGCGCGTCGTGCCCAGCACCGCGCCGAACGAGCGCAGGTCGCGCACGCCGGCCGCGGCGGCTTCGAGGATCGCGAGGCCGCGCAGCAGCGTCTGCGTGCCGGCCTGCGAGGCGCCGTCGAGCAGCGTGGCGGGCAGGCCGATCTCGTCGGAGCCAACGCGGATCTTCCGGGCGGCGGGCTTGCTGTCGGCGACTTCGTCCGCGTCATCGGGCAGACGCGCGGCAAGGGAGGACATCGCTTTGGTCATGGCGGGGCGACGAATGAGCGGTGGGAGCGGATCCGGAACGGTATGCGACGCGGCTTCAGGCGCCGCGGCGCCCGCGAGACGGGAGGCAGCGGCGCGGGAAGGCGCCCCGGTAGGACGTGAGCGGCAGAGCGCCCAACGCTTGCACGATCATGACGATGTCTCCGAATCTTGTATGGCTTGCCGCTCGCGGCCCGCTCATTCTGGTCTGGGTTCCGGGCGGCGGCGCCGTTTGCGGCGCTGCCTGCCGGTTGGTCTGGATTGTAGGTCTGTTTTTTCCCGATCTCCAATATGTGAATGTACTGCTCATATATTGGGAATCAATCCGAAAACGGGTCCTGCGTGCCGGAACGGGCGAAAAAAAAGCGGCCCTCGTTGTCCGAGGGCCGCCTTCAGGCATGCCGTCTTGCGAGCCCCGGTGCGGGGCCTGCGGCTCACTTGCCGGCCGGAGCCTTGTACGCCACGCAGTCGATCTCGACCTTGCAGTCCACCACCATGCTCGACTGCACGCAGGCGCGCGCCGGCGGATGCTCGCCGAAATATTCGCGAAAGACCTTGTTGAACGACTGGAAATCGCGCGCGTCGTCGAGCCAGACGCCGCAACGCACCACGTGCTCCGCGCCGTAGCCCGCTTCCTTCAGGATGGCGAACAGATTCTGGATGGCCTTGTGCGATTGCTCGACAATGCCGCCGTTGATCACCTCGCCGCCTTCCATCGGCGTCTGGCCGGACACGTACAGCCAGCCGTCGGCTTCCACGGCACGCGCGAACGGCAAATGCTGGCCGCCCTGGCCCTTGCCGCCTTCCGCTCCAATTCGTTTCATCGTTTGCTCCTTGTAGATCGTTCGGCACGCCGCACCCGCGCCGCGCCGCGCCGGGGTCGAAATTCGTGACTCAGAATGCCGCGGGTTCGGCTTGCGCCGCTTGCGTATCGCCCGTCTGGCGCGGGCCGCGCGCGACGAAATGGCCTGCCCGCGTTCCGGTCGGCGTGCCGTCGCGATACGACAGCACGCCGTTCACCCATACCGCGTTGATGCCCTGCGCCACCTGCTGCGGCTTTTCGAACGTCGCGGTATCGCGCACCGTCTCCGGATCGAACAGCACGAGGTCGCCGTGCCAGCCCACGTGGACTTCGCCGCGCTTGTCCAGCCCGAAGCGGCGCGCCGAAAGGCTCGTCATCTTGCGCACCGCTTCTTCGAGCGGAATCAGCGCAGCATCGCGCGCGTAGTGCCCAAGCACGCGCGGGAAGGCCCCCCACAGCCGGGGATGCGGCAGCGGATCGTTCGGCAGGCCGTCCGACCCCACCATCGTCGCCGGGTGCGAGAGGATGCGGCGCACGTCGTCCTCGGACATGTTGTGATACACCGCGCCCGCGGGCTGCAGGCGCTTCGCGGCCTCCTGCTGCGAGACGCCCCATGCGGCGGCGATGTCCTTGATGAGCTTGCCCGCCTGCTCGGGGTGCGGCGTGGACCAGGTGATCGTGATGTCGATGTCGCCCGTCACCTGCCGGAGGTCGAGCGTGGACGAACTGCGGCTGTACGGATAGCAGTCGCAGCCCACCGGCTGGTATTTGCGCGCGCCCTCCAGCGACGCCAGCACCTCGCTGCTGCGCCCCCAGTTCGACGGCCCCGCGCACTTCAGGTGCGAGATGATCACCGGCACGCGCGCGTGGCGGCCGATGTGATACGCCTCGTTCATGGCGTCGAGAATCGCGTCGAACTCCGTGCGCATGTGCGTCGTGTAAAGCGCGCCCGCCGCGGCGAGCGGCTCGGCCAGCGTGGCCACTTCCTCGGTCGAGGCCTCGTACGCGGAGCCGTAGGCAAGCCCCGTCGAAAGCCCCAGTGCGCCGTGCGCGAGCGCGTCTTCGAGTTGCGCGCGCATGGCGGCGATCTCGCTCGCCGTGGCGGCGCGCTTGAGGTCGTCCATGTGATTGTTGCGCAGCGCCGTATGGCCGATCAGCGCGCCGACGTTCACGGCCGGCCGCGCCGCGTTGACCGCGTCGACATACGCGGAGAACGTGGGATAGTGAAACGCGTCGCGCTCGCCCAGCAGATTCATCGGGTCGGGCGGATCGCCGCTGAGCGTGACCGGCGAGGCGCTGATCCCGCAATTGCCGACGATCACCGTCGTCACGCCCTGGCTGATCTTCGGCAGCATCTGCGGGGAGCGGATCACGTGCGTGTCGTCGTGCGTATGGACGTCGATGAAGCCCGGCGCGAGCGCGCGCCCGTTGGCCTCCACCACCTCTTCGGCCAGCCAGTTCGAGAGATTGCCGATCGCCGCGATGCGGCCCTCGCGCAACGCCACGTCGCGCTCGACGGGCGGCGCGCCGGTGCCGTCGTAGAGCATGGCGCCGACGATCAGCGTGTCGGCGGCTTCCGGGTGCGAATGCATAGCGGTTTCCCTCTCCTGTCGTCCTGTCTGTCAATCACCGAGCGGCTGGCGCTCGCCGCCGCCGCGATGCGCGTCGAGCGTGTGCTTCATGCGGCGCAGCAGCTCGCGGGTTTCCTCGGGCTGCGCGAGCGCGAGTTCGGTCACGAGCACGTCGAGCGCCATCATCATCGCGTAGCGCGATGACGACGGTTTGTAGATGAAATCGGTCTCGCTCGCGACGATCGGCACGAGGCAGTCGGCGAGCGCGGCGAGCGGCGAGGCGGGCGCCGTGAGCGCGATCACCGTCGCGCCGTAGTCGCGCGCGACGCGGCAACTGTCGAGCAGTTCGGGCACGCGCCCCGTCACGGAAAGCGCGACGACCGCGCACTCGGGCGACATCGTGCTGGCCACCATGCGCTGCAGCAGGCTGTCCTGATACGACGCGACGGGACGGCCAAGACGCACGAGGCGAAAGCGCATTTCGTCGGCGAGCGCGGTCGAGCCCCCGCCCATGCCGAATACGTAGATCATGCGCGCGGCACGCAGCGCAGCGGCCGCCTGGGCAAACGGCGCCTCGCGCAGCAGTTCGTGATTGCGCGCGAGCGCCGCGTGAATTTCGTCGTAGACGCGCGTGGCGAGCGACTCCGGCGCTACGCCCTTGCTGCGCCGCCCTGTGCCCTTCGCGCCGGCGCCTTCGGCGGCGCCCGCGTACCCCGCGGCCGCCCCGCGCAGAAAACGCTCGCCCACCGCCGCGGCCTGCGCGAGCCGCAGCTTCAGCTCGCGCACGTCCGCGCAACCTACCGCCTTGGCAAAGCGCGTGACCGAGGCGATGCTCACGCCAGCGCGCTGCGCGAGCTCGCCGATGCTCGCGCGCGCGGCGCTCGCCAGGTCGTCGAGAATGAGCGCGGCGACTTCGCGTTCGGCCGGTCGCAGCTCGGGCACGCGCCCTGCAATGCGCGTCACGATATCGAAACGGCCGGATTCGGTAGCGGAATTCATCGGACAGACGCTGTTAATAAATAACATTCACGCGGAGATGGTACTTTGTGTACCATCTCAAGGTCAATGCCAACCGTCTGCCAGCAGTGAAATGGAGCGAATGGAAATGAAAGTTACAAACTATCAGGGCGCGACGATCGACCCGCAGAGCAAGGGTCTCGGCAACGTGCCGGGCACGAGCATTCAGCTCGTCGACGCCGCGCGCCTCGAATGGAATCTGCTGGACGAGGACGTGAGCCTGCCCGCCGCGGTGCTCTATGCGGACCGCGTCGAGCACAACCTGAAGTGGATGCAGGATTTCGTCACGCGCTACGGCGTGAAGCTCGCGCCGCACGGTAAAACGACGATGGCGCCGCAGCTCTTTCGCCGCCAGATCGAGACCGGCGCGTGGGGCATCACGCTCGCCACGGCGCACCAGACGCGCGCCGCGTATCGCGGCGGCATTTCGCGCGTGCTGATGGCGAACCAGTTGGTCGGCCGCCACAACATGACGATGATCGCCGAACTGTTGACCGATCCCGATTTCGAATTCTTCTGCCTCGTCGATTCGGTGCAGGGCGTCGAGCAACTGGGCGAATTCTTCCGTTCGGCGCGCCGCACGCTGCAGGTGCTGCTGGAGCTCGGCGTGCCGCGCGGCCGCACGGGCGTGCGCGACACCGATACGCGCCGCGCGGTGGTCGAGGCGATCGGGCGCTATCCCGATTCGCTCAAGCTCGCGGGCGTCGAAATTTACGAGGGCATCCTCAAGGAAGAGAGCGAGGTGCGCACGTTCCTGCGCGACGCCATCAACGTGACGAAAGAGCTGGCCGCGCAGGGCCGCTTCGCGCGCACGCCCGCGCTGCTCTCGGGCGCGGGCTCGGCCTGGTACGACGTGGTGGCGGAGGAATTCGCGCCGGCGTCAGAGGCCGGCGTGATCGACGTCGTGCTGCGGCCCGGCTGCTATGTGACGCACGACGTGGGCGTCTACAAGCAGGCGCAATCGCAGATCCTCACGCGCAATCCGGTGGCGCGCCAGATGGGCGAGGCGCTGCTGCCCGCGCTGCAGCTCTGGGCCTACGTGCAGTCGATTCCGGAGCCGGGGCGCGCGATCATCGGCTTCGGCAAGCGCGACGCGGCGTTCGATGCGGGCTTTCCCGAGCCGTCGCGCCACTACCGCCCTTCGCGCGACCGCGCGAAGGGCGCGCCGCCGCGCGACATCGCGGCGAGCGAGGGCTGGGAAGTGTTCCAGATGATGGATCAGCACGCCTACCTGCAGATTCCGGCCGGCGCCGATATCGAGGTGGGCGACATGATCGCCTTCGACATCTCGCACCCGTGCCTCACGTTCGACAAGTGGCGCCAGGTGCTGCTGGTCGATCCGTCGTATCGCGTGACGGAAGTGATCGAGACGTTCTTCTGAGCTCAGGCGAGCCCGCATGGGCTCAAGCGCCGCTGCTCTCTTCGGCTGCGGCCGGCTGCGCGACGCAGGCCTCGCCGATGCGCGCCTCCATCATGCGCAGCGCGCCCGAGAGCGCGGCGAGCGCGTCGTCGGGCATGGACATCGTCAGGTTCAGAAACGCGTTGCGGCGCGGCAGGCTCGCCTCCGTGGCCGTGCGGCCCGCTTCGGTGAGCTTGACGTTCGTGATGCGGTTATCGCGCGGGTCGGCGCTGCGCTCGATCCAGTCCAGCGACTCCAGCGCCTTCAACTGCCGCGTGAGCGCGCCCGGGTCCACGCGCAGGCGCTCGACCAGACGCTTTTGCGACGACTCGCCGTTCTGTTCGTAGAGCGCCAGCAGAATGCGCCAGCGCGGCAGCGGATGGCCCACCTGGGCCTCGAACGCCGCCATGAACGCGCGATAAGTCCGTCCGAACTGCTGGACGATGGCAATGCGATCGTGTGTATCCATGTCGTGTTTCGAATGAAAGCCAGGCCGTGTCAGTCCGCATGGACGACGGGTTCGACCTTGCGGTGCAGCTTGATGGGCGGCACGCGGCGAGTTTGCCAGATCGACACCACCGCAATCGCCGCCGCCATGGCAATGCCCAGATGAATGGCGCCGACCAGCGCCTCGCGGGCGGCCTCCAGCAGCGCCGCCCCGTTGTGCCCCGCGTGCGCGAGGTCGCCTAGCAGCGTGGCCTGCGCGTCGCGGTTGATGAGGATCTGCGGATCGCCCAGTTGCGGCAGCCAGTACGTTGCGTGATCGGCGTCGAGCGCGTTGCGCACGCCGCTCGCATAGAGATGCGTGACGAGGGTTCCGGTCAGCGCCGTGCCGATCATCCCGCCTATCATCCGCAGCGACTGCAGCAGCGCCGTGGCAATGCCCAGGTGTTCGCGGCCCGCCGTCTGCTGCGCGAACACGGTGAGATTGGGCATCACGAAACCCAGCCCGAGACCGCCGACGATCATGAGCGTCATCAGGAGCGAGCGCGGCGTGCCGCGCGTGGCGACGACCACGGCCAGGCAGGCCGCCGCAATCATCGCGAAGCCGATGTAGAGCATGAGATTCGGATTGCGGATGCGTGACACGATGCGCCCGTTCGCGATGCTGCCGATCGTGATGAACACGACGAGCGGCGTGATGACGACCCCCGCTTCCTTCGGCGACATGCCGAAGCCGCCCTGGAACAGCAACGGCGCGTAGAAGAGCAGCGAGAACATCGTGAAGCCGCCGAGCACCGCCAGCGTGAAGAGCGCATTGAGGCTCGGATTGCGGAACATGTCCACGGGCAGAATGGCCTGCGGGCAGCGCAGCTCCCAGCGCCACAGTGCCCAGGCGGCCCCGACCGCCACGACGAGGAGCGCCACGGAGAAAACCCCCACGCCATGCTTCGGCAGCATTTCGACGAAGAGCTGGAGGCTGCCGAGCGCGATCGCAATGAGGAGCGCGCCGGGCCAGTCGAGCCGCATGCGCGCCTCGTGCGCCACCTGGCGCAGATGCGGCAGATAGCGCCAGACGAAGAAGAGCGAAATGAGCCCCACCGGCAGATTCACGTAAAAGACGGAACGCCAGCCGTAGTACTGCGTCAGAAACCCGCCGAGCGACGGGCCAACGGCGTTGGCAATGCCGAATGCGGAGCTCATGAGCACCTGCCAGCGCAACCTCACGACCGAATCGGGAAAGAGATCGGGAATGCAGGCGAAGGCGGTCCCGACCAGCATGCCGCCGCCGATGCCCTGCAGGCCGCGCGCGAGGACGAGGAACAACATGCTGTTGGCCGCGCCGCAAAGCACGGAGGCGCCGGTGAAAACGACGATGGAAGCGATCACGAACGGCTTGCGCCCGTAATAATCGCCGAGCCGCCCGAAAATGGGGACGGTGATGACCGAGGTCAGCAGATAGGACGTGGCCACCCACGCGTAAAGCTCGAATCCGCGCAGTTCGGCGACGATGGTCGGCAATGCGGTGCCGACGACGGTCTGATCGAGCGCGACCAGCATGGTCACGAAGGAAACGCCGAGCATCGCGAGCAGCGACTCCCGGAACGGCAGTACCTGCCCGCTTGAGTGGTGGGCCGCGGTATGAACAGCCATTTTTTGATCCCGCAACGGTTGACGCGTCAAATATTGCCCATCATAGCACGGTGCAATCCTCTACACTGGGCGAACGCCGCCAAGGCCATGCAATTCTCACCGGGAGATTTATGGGACCACAGTCCGATACCACCGCCAGCCTCGCGGGCCTCGCCGGGACGCTGTCCGACGCCGATCTGGCGGTGCTGCGCCGTGCGAAACATCAGCTCGAAAGTCCGCCCCTCGGCATGAAGCTCGCGGCCATCGTCGGCGCGCCGATCGAAAAGATGATCGCGCGGTTGCCGACGCTCGCCAGCGACAAAGTCAACGAAGCGACCCAGGCCGCGCTGCGCAAATGCCTGCAAATCGCGCTCAAGACGCTCGGCAAAGGGGGCAATGGCCTGTCCGGCGAACCCGGCGCGCTGGCCGCGAAGCCAAGCAACCTGCTGCACAAGTTCGCCGTCGCCACCACCGGCGCGGCCGGCGGCGCGTTCGGACTGTTCGCGCTGCCGGTGGAGTTGCCCGTGACGACCACGCTGATGTTCCGCTCGATCTGCGACATCGCGCGCAGCGAGGGCGAGGACCTCGCCAACCCCGACACGCAGTTGCAATGCCTGACGGTATTCGGTATGGGCGGCCGTTCGGCGGCCGACGACGAAGCCGATTTCGGCTATTTCGTCGTGCGCGGCGCGCTGGCGCAGGCGGTGTCGAAGGCGTCGTCGGAGATGGCGACGAAGGGCTTCGCCGCGCATGGCTCGACGGCATTGCTCAAGCTCATGCAGACCATCGCAACGCGCTTCTCCGTACAGGTCAGCGAGCAGGTCGCCGCCAAGTCGATTCCGGCGATTGGCGCCGTGCTGGGCGCGATGGTCAACACGGTATTCATCGATCATTTCCAGCACGTCGCCCACGGCCACTTCGCCATCCGGCGGCTCGAACGGCGCTATGGCGAAGCCGCCGTGCAGGCTGCCTACGACGCGACCGAAGTCTCGCTCGACTGAGGCCCGCGCGGGCTGGCAGTATCCGTGCCCGTGACGCGGCGCACGAAGCGCGCGGTGTCGTCGAGCGCACGGCGCGCCTCCGGCATGAACGGCGCGTAGATAGGCCAGACATGCGGCTGGTCGCGGGCGACCTCGCACTCCACTGCAACGCCGGCGGCCCGCGCACGGTCGGCTACGCGCAGCGTATCGTCGAGCAGCGTTTCCGTGCTGCCCACCCGCAGGAAGAGCGGCGGCAGGCCGCGCAGGTTGGCATAGACCGGCGACGCATAAGGATGCGTCGCGCTCGTCGTTCCAAGATAGAGCGGCGCGACGCGCGCGAACACGTTGCCGCAGAACATCGGATCGCGTCCGTCGTTGCCGAGAAAGGACGCACCCGTCGTTGCCAGGTCGGTCCACGGCGAATAGAGCACGGCGCCGGCAGGCAAAGGATCGCCGGCATCGCGCAGCGCAATGAGCGTCGCGAGCGCGAGCCCGCCGCCTGCCGAATCCCCCGCGATCACGATCGATGCCGCCGGGCGTCCCGCCGCCAGCAACTGGCGATAAGCGGCCAGCGCATCGTCGACGGCAGCGGGAAAAGGATGTTCGGGAGCGAGGCGATAGTCCAGCGAGAACACGTCGGCTTCGGCGCGCGGCGCGAGGCCGAAGGTAATCGAGCGATGCGTTTGCGGTGAGCAGAAGTAGTAACCGCCACCATGCAGATAGAGGATCGTGCGCGCCTCGCGGCGCTCGCCTGCCTCGTGCACGAGCCACTCGCCACGCAAAGGCGCATCGCCGGCGGCGTACTGCTCGCGCAACTGAAAACCGGGGGGCGGCCGTGGCGACCATAGCCGCTTCGCGGTGTTCGCTCGCACGCGAGCGACGTCGATCGGCTCGCGCGTGGCGGGCAGGAAGTGGCGCCGCAGGTACCAGCACACCAGCCTGCTCTGCCAGCTCATCAATCGGCCTCCACGGGCAGCGCCGCCTCGATGCAGGCGCGCGCCGTCGATTCGGTCAATTCGACGGCAACACCTGGCCGCGAATCTCCCCGGACGGATTCTGCTCCGTATGGATATTGAAGTACCACTGGCCCGCCATGAGATCGGCAGCCTGCTTGTCGTCCAGATTCGCCGATCCCTTCATCGGGCTTGCCAGATCGGACTTCGCGATCGGCACCTGCACCTTCGCGTTCTGACCGACAGGCGCCGGGCCATGGAAGTGAGCGGCCGTCACGGGACCCGACAGGTCGGCGTAAGTCACCGTCCATTTCAGTTGCTTCGACGACGTGTCGAACGTGGCGTCGAGCTCGCCATGGCCGTGGCTCACGCGCGGCGGAACTTCGCTGGACGGCTGGAGATTGGCCTTGAGGGCGACGGTGTCGGCAAAGGCAGCGCTCGAGGCAAGGACACACAGGGCGAAAGCGAACTGCAGCGGACGAAGTGCAAGCATGGGAGTTCTCCGTTGTCATGGTACGTCGCGTCGACCATCCGAAGCGGCGCCCCCACATGCTAGAGCAAATTTTGTGACAATGTCGGTTGCCGCCTCGCCAAGGAAAAGCGTGAGAGCGAAAAAAAGCGCCGCAAGCGGCGCTCTTCCATGCTACGACGTGTGTCCCGGATCGCGTTAGAAGCGATGACGGATACCCGTGGTAACGATGCCCTGGTTCTTGCTCGACGAGAAGTTGCTGTCGCTCTGGTAGCCAACCTGCGTGATGCCCACCGCGTTCTGGCCGGCGCCCCACATGCCGACGCCTTCGAGATAGACGTCGGTGCGTTTCGAGAGCGCGTAGTCGGCTTGCAGCGCGAACTGATGCCAGTGCGCCGAATTGCTGCCGTTCGCGTCGAGCATCGAGCCGTTCGCGTTCGTGTACGTGTACATCGCGCCGATGCCGAGGACCGGCGTCAGGTTGTAGTGGAGATTGCCTTCGAGGTTGTTGAAGCGCACCGAGCCGCCGGCCGCGCCGTCGAGACGCGACTGCGTGAACACGACGCCACCGATCATCGGACCGTAGGCATAGCTTGCACCCAAGCCCCAATTGCGTTGCAGGTCGCTCCCGCCCATTGCTGCACCGAACGTGCTGGCGAGGGGCGAGCCCTGCACCGAGCCGCCGGCGTTCCCGTCCACGCCGTTGATCTGCGTGTAGGCCGCACCGAGGCGCAGGCCAGCGTACTCGTAGCTCATACCGGCGCTGTACGCGCGGTTGCTCGCGAAACCGCCGGCCTGGTTCGAGAACGAATAGAGACCGCCGAACTGGAAGCCGGAGAGATTCGGGCTCGCGTACTTGATCGAATTGTTGAGCGAGAACGTGCCGTTGAAGTCGTCGTTATCGAGCAGGTGAGCCGTATAGGTGCCACCCCAACTGCCGACGGCCGTCATCGGGCCAACGTAGTCGATCATCGAGTCGAACTGGCGACCGAGCGTGAGCGTACCGGAGTCCTTCTGCGTCAGGCCGACGAACGACTGACGATTGAACAGCCCGCCGTTCTGCTGGCCGTTCATGACGTCGAAACCGCTTTCGAGCGTGAAGACCGCCTTCAGGCCGCCGCCAAGATCTTCGGCACCGCTCAGCCCCCAACGGGTGGCCTGAAGGTTGCCGCTCGTTGCCGCGAAATTGTTGTGACCGTTGACGTTGGTCGTATAGGTCATGCCGGCATCGACGATGCCGTACAGCGTCACGCTGCTTTGTGCATACGACGCCGACGCGAATGCTGCGGCTACGGCCGCGAAAACCAGTTTCTTCTTCATATGCTTCCTTTAATGCTGAGCCCTTGGGCAAAACTGGATGTCGGCACCGGCGTTCGTGCCGGCATTGCCTCATCCCTGCCGCGCCAGGACGGCGCTACCTTGATTTGCATCCCGAAGTTTAGGGGGATGCCTCCCTCGCCAGGCGTTGCGCATAGAGGCAAAAGCGTTTTTGAATAAATCAAATGCCCTGCAGCCAATCCGTGACTCGCTTGGCGCATAACGCTCCCGGGCTATCTCGTTTTTATCCATCGGAGCAACGCGCTGCCGTATCCCATTAAAGCGTTGCCTCAAGCCAACACGACTGTTTCGGAACGAGCCGCCGATTCAGACGAGTCCCATTCCTCGGCCACATCGCCTGTCGGTACTATCTGGCTCGAATAGCGCAGGCGTCTTGCGCAATCTCTTCGCACCCTTGCCTCTCCGCGCGCAGCCTGGCGCCGCGCGCATCAGAGTTCTCCATTCGATGTCGCTCCGGCCCAAGTCGATGAATCAACTCCAGGCGATGCGCGTGTTCTTGAGCGTCGCCGAATGCGGCTCGTTTGGCCGCGCCGCCGCCGGCCTCAATCTCTCGAACGCGGTGGTCACGCGCTATGTCGCGCTGCTCGAAACCCATCTGGACACGCGTCTTGTCAATCGCAACACGCGCAGCGTGTCGCTGACGGAGGCGGGTGTGGCGTATGCGGAAGCTTGCAGGCAGGTGATCGACGACCTGGAGCGCGTCGAAGCGCAAATTGCGCACGGCGTATCCGTACCGTCCGGGACCTTGCGCATCGTGGCGCACGCATCGTTCTCGCTGAATCGCCTCACGCCGCTCCTGCAGCGCTTTCTCGAAACCCACCCGAAGGTGCGCGTGAGCCTCACGCTGTTGCACCGGCCCGTCGATCTGATCGAGGAGGGATTCGACGCCGGCATCGTCGTGCCGCGCCAGGTGAGCGGCGGTACGCTGATCCGGCGTCCGCTCGTGACGATCGCGCCGATCGCGGTGGCCGCGCCCGCCTATCTCGCGCGGCGCGGTGTCCCGCGGTGCCCAGCCGAACTCGCGCAGCACACGCTGCTTGCGCCCTCCGCGGACATCCACGGCAACGATTGGCAGTTCGAAACGCCGGAGGGCACCTGCGAAGTGATCCAGGTCGAGCCCACCTACGCGGTCAACGACGCAGTCATGCAACGCCATGCCGTACTGGCGGGCATGGGCATTGCCATCCTTTCCTCGGATCAGGTGGAAGCCGACCTCGCGAGCGGCGCCGTGGTGCGCGTCTTTGCCGGTTACGAAATTCGCGATGCCGACAAGGAACTCTCGCTCGTCTACCCCGGCCGCCGTCATGTCCCGGCAAAGACACGCTCGTTCGTCGACTTCACCGTCGACTGGTTCCGCGGCCAGCCCGCCTCGGCCGCGCCCGCCGCCCAAGATTCCCGGCATTTCCCGTAACAATCAATTGATCGTTTTTGCCTCGATCTTTTTCGGGATAGTGACTACGCTAACCATTGCGAGAAGTGACTCTTCACCGAAGGGTCTCCAACTTTGAACGCGGCTTCGGCCGCGTTTTTTTTGCCCCTTGGCGTCGCTCTTCGTCGCCGCCGACGGCCATCCCCGGCAAACCGGCCGTTCAGGTCAGCAAAGCGGCTTGCTTCTCGATATCGTCCAGCATGGCGCGGCAGGTGCGAACCAGCGCGAGTCCCTCTTCGCGCAGTTGCGCCGGCCTGTGGGTATCCATGTGGCGACGGTAGGTCTCGAGGAGCGCGAGCAGCGCCGGATAGTGAAGCACGCCCACCGCACCGGCAAGGCGATGATGCCATTCGCGCATGCGCGCAATTTCAACCTGTTCGAGCAGCGGCGACAGCGCGTCCAGATCGTCGCGCACTGCCGAAACGAACGACCCCAGCAGCGCCTTGACGGTCGCCTCGCTGCCCCATACCTGAATCATGCGCGTCAGATCGAGCGGTCCGGAATCGCGCGTGCCGGCAGACGCAACGGCCGCCGGGTTGGCGCGCGGCGTGACCGCGGCGCTTTCGTCCAGCAGGCGGTGCGCCCCCCCGGCGCCGAACCAGCCTGCAAGGCGCTCGCGCAGCGTCTCCAACCGCGTCGGCTTGACAAGGCAGTCGTCCATGCCCGCGGCGTGGCACAACTGGAGGTTTTCCGGCGCCGTGTTCGCCGTGATGGCAAGAATCGGCAGACGGTGGCCGTCGCTCCGCTCGCGCTCGATCTCCCGTACCCGCCGCGCCAGATCGTAGCCAGATACATTCGGCATATGGCAATCGGTAATCAGGCAGCCATAGCGGTTCTCCTTCATCGCCGCGAGCGCCTCGGCGCCGTCGTTGACGACATCGCAGGCAAAGCCGAGCAGCGCCAGTTGATGGCGAATCAACTCCTGATTCACGGGATGATCTTCCGCAACGAGTATCAGTCGGCCCGCCGCATGCTCCCTTTCGCGCTCGGGCGCGGCGAGGGCCGCTTCGGCGCCGCTCGCAGGATGCGCAGGGACAGCCGGCAGTCCCGCCAGCGCCACCGCGCAGGCAGCGCTCAGCCCGCGCCACGAGAGCGGGTTCACGCTCACGCGCACGCCGTTCTCCGCGATACGGTAGCCAGTGGGCTTCGGCTTGCCGGTCAGGCGGATGACGGGCGCGCCAAGCCTGGGCAAATCGGATACGTACGAGTCGGAGGCAAGAACCAGATCGATCGAGTCCACGAACGAAGCCAGGCTCCGTGCCGGAAATTCGCCGCGCACGTCGCCTGGCAGGCACGTCATGCGCATGCCTAGCGACGTGCCGAAGTGAGTCAGCGCAACCGCCACGCGCGCATCGTCGCAAAGGACCAGCGCGCGCTTGCCGAGCAGTCCGTTCGCATGCGCCGACCGTGCTTCGATCGGCAGCTCGATCTGCAGCGTGAGTGCCGTCCCGCGCCCCGGTTCGCTTTCCAGATCGAGCGCGCCGCCCATGAGCGCCGCCAGCCGGCGGCAGATGGTCAGACCGAGCCCCGTACCGCCGAAGCGGCGCGTCGTCGACGACTCCGCCTGCGTGAACGGCTCGAACAATTTCGCCTGGGCATCCTGAGCAATGCCGATGCCCGTATCAGCAACCACCATCACCAGACGCTGGCATGCCGGCGACGAGGCCGCCGCGCCGACGGGCTGCACGGCCGATACGCTCACGCTCACCTCGCCCGCCGGCGTGAACTTGATCGCATTGCTCAGCAGGTTAAAGAGGATCTGGCGCAACCTCACGCTGTCGCCGCGCAGCCTCGCGGCCACCTCGGAGCCGACGTCCACGCGCATCGTCAGGCCCTTCTCGTGCGCACGCTGCGCCAGCAGGCCGACCGCGTTGTCGACGAGCGCGCGCACCTCGAACGGCTCGCTGACGATAACGAGCCGCCCAGCCTGGATCTTCGAATAATCGAGCAGATCGTCGAGTATCTGAAGCAGCGCCCCTGCCGACTCATGCACCATGTCGATCATCCGAGTCTGGTCGGCGTCGAGCGGCGTGCGCTCGAGCACCTCCACGAGGCCAAGCACGCCGTTCATCGGCGTGCGGATCTCGTGGCTCATCATCGCGAGGAAATCGTCCTTCGCGCGCGATCCCGCCTCGGCGAGATCGCGTGCGCGCGCGATGGTTTGCTCGACGCGGCGGCGGCGGCGCACCTCGCGCTGAAGCAGAACGTAGGCGCGCAGCGTGACCAGCAGCACCACCCCGAAGGCGATCACGAATGGCAACAGCCGCAGCGCGTTGACGCTCCAGCGCTGGGTATGGCCCGCGGCGCCCGTCGTCCAGCGGTTGCGGATCTGCTGGCGCTCGTCAGGCGGCATCGCCGCGAGCGAGCGGTCGATGAGCGCCGCGAGCGGCGCCAGGTCGCGGCGCACGGCGAAGCCCACAGCATCGTCGACGGCGAGCGTGCCGAGCACCTTGAGCGATCCGGCGTACTGACGGCTGAGCGGCACGTCGAGCGCCGCCGCATTGCCGATCGCCACGTCCGCCTGGTCGTGAGCCACCATCCAGAGCGCGGCTTCGACGCTTGCCGCGCGCAGGGTGCTCACGGCGGGCGGGTCGGCGGCGAGTTGGGCGAGACCGGGGGTGTGCGGCGCGAACACGATGCGACGCCCCGAGAAGTCGTCTACACCGCGTGCCATCGGCTCGTCGCGACGGCCCACGAGCACGAGCGGATAACGCTCCAGCGGTTGCGTCGACACCGCGTTTGCGCCGGCGACTTCGTCATGCAAGGAAGTCGCGAGCAACGCGAGGTCGCCGTGGCGAAACGGCTCGGCGGCGCGCACCCAGATGGAGACCGGCACGCGCTCGAACACCACGCCGAGCGTGCTGCGCAGGTAGTCGAGATAGTCATTCGCAATGCCTTCCGGGCGCTGCGCGCCGCCGATGAAGCTGAACGGCGGCCAGTCGGCGTCGACACCGACTTTCAACGGCGGCAGCGCGCGCAGCCACGCGCGCTCGGCACGGGTAAGCGTGAACGTGGGCGCTGCGGGCATCGGTCCGGCCGCGCCGTCGAGCCAGCGCGCGCGTACGCCGCTCGCGGCGGCGGGACGCACGCTGGCCAGCGCCATGTTCAGCCGGTCGCGCAGAGCGCCCTTCGAAGCGGGTACGGCGAAGCGCAGATCGCGCAGACGCAGGCGCTCCGTGCAGGCAATGCGCAGCATCCGGAAAGCGTCGAGTGAAAGCCGGTAGCGCACGACCGGAGCGAAGCCCGCATAGACGTCCGCCGTGCCTGTGGCGACGGCCCGCAGCGCCTCATCCGTGCTGCCATAGGAACGAATGTCGGCGAGCGGAAAACGTTCGCGCAGGACCGGCTCCAGCGCATACCCTCGCTCGACCGCGAGACGCGCGTGACCGAGTTGCCGCGCCGCCGTGACAACCCCCTCGTTGCCCTCATGCGTGACGAAGACGGTCGAGCCGCTCAGATACGGCGCCGTGAACGCGAGACACCGCTCTCGCAGCGGCGAGCGCGCAAGACTCATGATCACGTCGACCTCGCCGGCGCAGGCCCCGGCAAGCAAGGCAGGCATGTCGTGATAAATACGCGGTTCGAGCGTCACGCGGGCGCCGACGGCAAGACGCAGATAGTCGGCGCTGAAGCCGGTGAGCGTGCCGCCGTCGAGCACGTCGAGCGGCGGCCAGCCGCCGGCAACGACGCCGACGATCAGCTTCGAGGGAAATGACGGCGTCTCGCCCGCCATGGAGACGGCAGGCGGCGCACTCGCCTCGCCGGCCGAAGCACCCGCCCGCGCGGCGCCAGGCGCGAGCGCCACCGCGAGCATCAGCGCAGCGAAGACCAGGAACGCGCGACGCGAGTACACAGCCGCCAGAGCGTAGCCGGACATGCGCGCGAGCGCTTTCATCTGCGCGGTGTGGGTCAGGCTTCTGCGTCACCGGGTTGCCGCGCCGCCGCACGCCGTATCCGCGCGTAACGATGGCACAGCCCCGCGCCGATCGCTCCCGCCATCGGCGCGGCCCAGAAGAGCCAGAGCTGGTCGAGCGCCCAGTCGCCGACGAACAACGCCGGGCCGCTCGAGCGCGCCGGATTGATGCCGCCGTTGCTGACGGGAATGCCGATGAGATAGATCACCGTGAGCGCGATACCCAGCGCCACGGGCGCCGATCTGCGCCGCTCGGGCGAAGCCGACATGAGCAGGTGCATCGAGACGAACATGAACGTCAGAACGCACTCCACCATGAGCACCGCGCCGAACGCGTAGTCGCAGGGCGAATGTTCGTCGTAGCCGTTGGCGCCGAACTCCGAAACGGAAAGCGCAAACCCCGGCCGCCCGCCGGCGACCCATGCGAGCAAAGCCGCGCCGGCGATCGCACCGGCTGTCTGTGCCGCGATGTAGGGCGCCAGGTCGCGCACGGGAAAACGCCGCGCGACGGTGTAGCCTACAGTGACAGCGGGATTGAAATGGGCACCGGCCCCATGGCCTGCGGCGAAACTGGCAACCGCAAGCGCCAGCCCGAATGACGCCGCCATCTCGAATATGCTCCAGCCCTGAGCAGGCATACTGGCATTGAGCGCCACACTCGAGCAGCCCGCGAATACGAGCCACGCCGTCCCGGCGCCTTCCACCGCCAACCGCATACCGAGCTTCATCGTTCCGTCTCCGCTTCACGCGCCGCCCCGGCCGGCAGGAATCGCGCTGCTCGCGTGACGACGTACGACAATTCACTCACTGAGTCTGGAATTATCGTGAGCGCCTGTCCGTCATCGGATAGGACAAGTCTTAAAAGACACGAGGAGACAACGGATCGATGAGTGCAACGATCTTGGCTTATGCCGGTGCGCCGACCAGCTCCGCAAAGCGCAGCAGATCGACGTTACCGCCCGACACGACGATCCCCACACGCTTGCCGCGTACGTCAAGTTTCTGCGCAAACACCGCTGCCGCCGCGAGACAGCCCGTCGGCTCGACGACGATCTTCATGCGGCTCGCGAAAAACTTCATCGTCTCGACAAGTTCGGCATCGCTCACCGTGACGATCTCGGCCACGCGCTCGCGGATCACTGCGAAGGTGTACTGACCGAGATGCTGCGTCTGCGCGCCATCGGCGAGCGTCTTCGGCGTGTCGATATGGACGATCGAGCCGCTCTGCAGGCTGCGCTGGCCGTCGTTGCCGGCCTCGGGCTCCACGCCGATCACCGTGCAGGCGGGCGCCAGCGCGTGCGCCGCCGTCGCGCAGCCCGACAGCAGGCCGCCGCCGCCGAGCGGCACGAACAGCATGTCGAGCGCGCCCGCCTCTTCGAAGAGTTCCTTCGCGGCCGTGCCCTGGCCAGCCATCACGTGCGGATGGTCGTACGGCGGAATCAGCGTGAGGCCGCGCTCCGCCGCGAGCCGCTTGCCGAGCGCCTCGCGGTCCTCGGTGTAGCGGTCGTAAAAAATGACTTCGCCGCCGTAGCCGCGCGTCGCTTCGACCTTGATGGCGGGCGCGTCGTTCGGCATCACGATCACGGCCTTCACGCCAAGCAGCTTCGCCGACAGCGCGATCGCCTGCGCATGGTTGCCCGACGAGAACGTGATGACGCCGCCCGCCTTCTGCTCGGGCGTGAACTGCGCGATGGCGTTGTAGGCGCCGCGAAACTTGAACGCGCCCATGCGCTGGAAACTTTCGCACTTGAAGAAGAGCTCCGCGCCGACGCGCTCGTTGGCCGTGCGCGAGGTCAGCACCGGCGTGCGGTGCGCAATGCCGCGAATGCGCTCGTGCGCGGCGGCGACGTCTTCGAAGGAAATCGGCAAGGTGCTCATGATCGGTCTTCCGTGGGCAAATAGGTGTAGACGGTCGAACGGGCGACGCCCAGTGTACGCGCCACCTCGGCGTGAGCGTGGCGCAGGTTGAGAAGGCCGCTTTCGGCCAGTTCGCGCACGGCTGCGCGGCGCTGCGCCAGCGTCATGCCGATGGGCGTGGTGTTGCGCGCCGCGGCGAAGCGCTCGAGCGCGGCGCGCACGTCGTCGCCCGTGCGCGGCCAGAGCGTTTCGGGCACGGGCGCGGCGGCGTCGGTGCGCATCAATTGCCCGAGACCCGCCGTGACCGCGCCGAGCAGGGACACGTCCATGTTCAGGCAGAGCGCGGCGACGTACTCGCCAGCGCTGTTCTTCAGGCCGATCGACGTGCTCTTGACCGGACGGCCGTCGGGAAACGCATTCGGATAGTTGGGCACGACCTCGGGAAAGCCGGGGTTGGTGATGCGCGCGAGCCCCATCTCGGTGACGGCATCGCCGACCTGACGGCCCGAGAGATTGTTCGCGATCGCCACGACCGAATGCTCCGGCCTCGTGAGGTCATGCAGCACGACCTCGACAAGCGGCGCGAGCGTCTGGCCAAGCGCCTCGACGATCTTGCGGCCCTCGCGCAGGAGGAGCGCGTTTTCGCTTGCGTGCGGATCTGTGTGTTTCGATTTCGTCATGAATGACATTTTGACTATTTACGACAAAATGTCAATTTCGGGACGACGTGTGCTGCGAAGAGGTGTGCGGAAAACCCGTTCCCGGCGGATGGATATGAAAAAGAAAAGCCCCAGATTCCACACTGCGCAGGCGTGCCTGCAAGCGCGAATCCGGGGCCGGGAGTCTGTTGCCGGAAGGCCTGGCCCGGCTGCTTCCCTTCAGAACGGAATATCGTCGTCCATTTCGTCGAAGCCGCCGCCAGCCGGCGCGCTCGGACGGCCGCCACCACCGCCGCCGCTCGGGCGCGAAGCGCCGCCGCCCGAAGCGCGGCCGCCGCCGCGCGGCTGTTCGGCCGGCTGGCGGCTATAGCCGCCGTCGTCGCCCATGTCGCCGCCCATCGAGGCGCCGCCGCTGCGGCCGCCCAGCATCTGCATCTGGTCCGCGACGATTTCGGTCGAATAGCGGTCCGTGCCGTCCTGCGCCTGCCATTTGCGCGTGCGGATGCGGCCCTCGATGTACACCGACGAGCCCTTCTTGAGGTACTCCGAGACGATCTCGGCGAGGCGCCCGAAGAACGACACGCGGTGCCACTCGGTCATTTCCTTGAATTCGCCCGAGGCCTTGTCCTTGTACCGGTCGGTCGTAGCGAGACGGATGTTCGCCACGGCATCGCCGCTCGGCAGATAGCGCACTTCCGGATCGGCGCCGAGATTGCCGACGAGAATGACCTTGTTCACGGATGCCATGAATTTCTCCTGTTGATTCCGTTGCGAGAAGCGGCCGCGCGGCGCGCGTGCGGGCAACCGCCATCGCCGCGTGCAGGCCGCCTCCGCAAAAACTGTTCGACCGATGTCAGGCGCGTTTGACCGGCGCCTTCATATTGGCCGCGATTATAAGCCAGCACAACACGAGCCCAGAGCACGTGTAGAACACGGCGCTCGCCCCGTCGTGCTTGAGGAGCCACCCGCCCACCACGCCGCCGAGCGCAAGACCGATCGACTGCGTGGTGTTGTAGACGCCCGTGGCCGCGCCCTTGCGCGCGCCCGGCGCAAGCTTCGAGACGAGCGACGGCTGCGACGCCTCCAGAATATTGAACCCGAGGAAGTACACGAACAGCACGGCTGCCACAACCATAATGGTATGCGTCAGCGAGCCGAGCAACAGTTGGCCGATCAGGATAAGCCCAATGGCCGAGAGCAGCACGGCCTTCATCTTGCCCCGTTTTTCAGCCGCAATGATGGCCGGAACCATGAGCACGAACGAGAGGCCCATCACCGGCAGATAGATCTTCCAGTGCGAGGCGACCGGCAGCCCCGCATCCACCAGCAGGCGCGGCACGACGAGAAAGAGCGCCGTCTGCGTGGCGTGCAGCACGAGCACGCCGAAGTTCAGGCGCAGCAGCTCCACGTTGTGCAGCACCTCGGCGAACGGTGCGCGCACGTGCACGGGCTTCGGCGCATTGGGCACCACCCACAGCACCACGCCCACCGCGAGGATCGAGAACACGCCGACGAGCGCGAAGAGCCCGCTCATGCCCACCCACTGATACACGATCGGCGCGCCCACGATCGCCACGGCGAACGACATGCCGATCGAGCCGCCCACCATCGCCATGGCCTTGGTGCGGTGCTCCTCGGCCGTGAGGTCGGCGATGAACGCGAGCACGGCGGAGGAAATCGCGCCCATGCCCTGGATCACCCGGCCGACGATGATCCATGCGATGTCGTGCGCGCCGGCCGCCACGAAGCTGCCGACGGCGAAGATCACGAGGCCGGCGACGATCACGGGCTTGCGGCCCAGCTTGTCGGAAAGCCAGCCGTAGAAGATGTACAGGAGCGACTGCGTGACGCCGTACGCACCGAGCGCAATGCCGACGAGCAGCACGTTGTCGCCGCCGGGGATCGTTTTCGCGTAGACCGAAAACACCGGCATGATCATGAAGAGGCCCAGCATGCGCAGCGCGAAGATCGAGGCGAGCGACAGGGTTGCGCGCCGTTCGGGCGCGCTCATGCGGGTAGAGGTGGCGGACGGATTGGACATCGGGGAACGTGTTCTGATTGGGCCGTCGCTGCCCGCGCGTGCTGGTGCGGCGCCGCCGCATTGCGCAGCGCGCCCACGGCCGCGCGACGCTCCCGAAACCTCCGCGGTTGCCCCTTCGGTTGTCGCTTCGAAGGCCCGCGAAGACCGTCGGCAAGCCGTAACGGCGGTCTGGAAAAGTCGTTATAGTAGCAGGTTTAGCCTCCCCTTCTCCCGCAGGTTCATGGAACAAATCCGTATCCGTGGGGCCCGAACCCACAACCTGAAGAACGTCAATCTGGACCTGCCGCGCCACCAGCTCGTGGTGATCACCGGGCTTTCGGGCTCGGGCAAGTCGTCGCTGGCGTTCGACACCCTTTATGCGGAAGGCCAGCGGCGCTACGTGGAGAGCCTCTCTGCCTACGCCCGCCAGTTCCTGCAATTGATGGAAAAGCCCGACGTCGACCTGATCGAGGGTCTGTCGCCGGCCATTTCCATCGAGCAGAAAGCGACTTCGCACAATCCGCGCTCCACGGTCGGCACGGTCACGGAAATCCACGACTACCTGCGTCTGCTCTATGCGCGCGTGGGCACGCCGTACTGCCCCGATCACGAGATTCCGCTGGAGGCGCAAAGCGTCTCGCAGATGGTGGACGCCGCGCTCTCCTTGCCCGAGGAAACCCGGCTCATGATCCTCGCGCCCGTGGTCGTGGACCGCAAGGGCGAGCACGCCGAACTCTTCGACGACATGCAGGCCCAGGGCTTCGTGCGCTTTCGCGTACGCTCGGGCGGCGGCACGGCCAACGAAGGCGAGGCGAAGATCTACGAGGTGGAGTCGCTGCCGAAGCTCAAGAAGAGCGAGCGCCACACGATCGACGTGGTGGTGGACCGGCTGAAGGTGCGGCCCGACATGAAGCAGCGCCTCGCCGAATCGTTCGAGACGGCGCTGCGCCTCGCCGAAGGCCGCGCGATCGCGCTCGAAATGGACACGGACAAGGAGCACCTGTTCAGCTCGAAGTTCGCCTGCCCGATCTGCTCGTACTCGATTCCCGAGCTGGAGCCGCGCCTCTTCTCGTTCAACAACCCGATGGGCGCCTGCCCCGAGTGCGACGGCCTCGGCCAGATCACGTTCTTCGACCCGAAGCGCGTCGTGGCGCACCCCTCGCTCTCGCTCGCGGCAGGCGCCGTGAAGGGCTGGGACCGGCGCAACCAGTTCTACTTCCAGATGCTGCAGAGCCTTGCGGCGTTCTACGACTTCGATATCGACACGGCGTTCGAAGACCTGCCCGAGAAGGTGCGCAAGATCCTGCTCTACGGCTCGGGCAAGCAAGAAATCCCGTTCTCGTACATCAACGAGCGCGGGCGCACCTCGGTGCGCGAGCACGTATTCGAAGGCATCATCCCGAACCTCGAACGCCGCTACCGCGAAACCGACTCCGTGGCCGTGCGCGAAGAGCTCGCAAAGTACCAGAACAATCAGCCCTGCCCGCATTGCGAGGGCACGCGCCTGCGCCGGGAAGCGCGTTTCGTCCGTATTGGTTCAAATGCGGGCTCGAACGAGGATGCACGCGCCATCTATGAAGTGAGCGGCTGGCCGTTGCGCGACGCGCTCGGCTACTTCCAGACGCTGCGGCTCGAAGGCGCGAAGCGCGAGATCGCCGACAAGGTCGTCAAGGAGATCGTCGCGCGCCTCATGTTCCTCAACAACGTGGGCCTCGACTATCTGTCGCTCGAACGCAGCGCCGAAACGCTCTCGGGCGGCGAGGCGCAGCGCATCCGCCTCGCCTCGCAGATCGGCTCGGGCCTCACCGGCGTGATGTACGTCCTCGACGAACCGTCGATCGGCCTTCACCAGCGCGACAACGACCGCCTCATCGCCACGCTCAAGCACCTGCGCGACCTCGGCAACTCGGTGATCGTCGTCGAGCACGACGAGGACATGATCCGCATGGCCGACTACGTCGTCGACATGGGGCCGGGCGCGGGCGAGCACGGCGGGATGGTGATTGCGCAAGGCACGCCGGGAGAGGTGGAGCACGACCCGGCTTCGATGACGGGCCAGTACCTGAGCGGCACGCGCCGCATCGAGTACCCCGACGAGCGCAAGGAGGCCGACGAGCGGCGCCTGCGCATCGTGGAAGCCTACGGCAACAACCTCAAGCGCGTGACGCTCGACCTGCCGGTGGGCTTGCTCACCTGCGTGACGGGCGTTTCGGGCTCGGGCAAGTCCACGCTCATCAACGACACGCTCTACCACGCGGTCTCGCAGCATCTGTACGGTTCGTCGGCGGAACCGGCGCCGTTCGAGGCGATCGAGGGCATGGAGCACTTCGACAAGGTGATCAACGTCGACCAGTCGCCGATCGGCCGCACGCCGCGCTCGAACCCGGCCACCTACACGGGCCTCTTCACGCCGATCCGCGAACTGTTCGCGGGCGTGCCGGCGGCCAAGGAGCGCGGCTACGAGTCGGGCCGCTTCTCGTTCAACGTGAAGGGCGGCCGCTGCGAAAGCTGCCAGGGCGACGGCGTGCTGAAGGTGGAAATGCACTTCCTGCCCGACGTCTACGTGCCCTGCGACGTCTGCCACGGCAAGCGCTACAACCGCGAGACGCTGGAGATCCTGTACAAGGGCAGGAACATCAGCGAAGTGCTCGACATGACGGTCGAGGCCGCCTACGAGTTCTTCAAGGCGGTGCCGGTGGTGGCCCGCAAGCTCAAGACGCTGCTGGACGTGGGCCTCGGTTACATCCGGCTCGGCCAGTCGGCCACCACGCTCTCGGGCGGCGAGGCGCAGCGCGTGAAGCTCTCGCTGGAACTTTCCAAGCGCGACACCGGCCGCACGCTGTATATACTCGACGAGCCGACCACGGGCCTGCACTTCCACGACATCGCCCTGCTGCTGGAGGTGATCCACCGGCTCCGCGACCAGGGCAACACGGTGGTGATCATCGAGCATAATCTCGATGTCATCAAAACCGCCGACTGGGTCGTGGACATGGGCCCCGAGGGCGGCGCGGGCGGCGGCCAGATCGTCGCCCAGGGCACGCCCGAGCAGGTGGCGAAGTCGAAAGCGAGCTTCACGGGCCGCTATCTGGCGCCGCTCCTCAAGCGCCAGGCGGACGCGGCAACGGCATCGGCCGGCCGGTAGCACGACAACGGGGTCGCCCGGGGGAAACGCGCAGGAAAGCGCGCGCGGGCAGCAAGAACGAAGCAGTAGATCGACGGGAAAACCGCGCGACAGGGAAACCGCGCGTTTCCCATGGATCGGCAAACGGGTACACCGAATTTATGGTCAAGCGCAACGAAGCCACCGACGACAAACCGGTGCGCGACCTCAGGCCGCGTCCGGTCAGGCTGACGAGCGACATGAGCCTGCCGAAGCTCTCCGCCGTGGAGACAGGCAGCTACATCGCGGCCGTTGTCGGCATGTGGGCAGTCCTGCAACTGAACCTGCTCGGCGCACTGCTCGCGGGTGCGCTCGTGTTCCAGCTCGTCCATACGATCTCGCCGCTCATCGAACGGCGCATGTCGAGCCACCGGGCTCGCTGGGCAGCCGTGGTGCTGCTGTCGATCGTGATCGTGGGCACGTTGACGGGCCTTATCGTCGGCGTTATCGAGCACTTCGAGGACGACGTGCCGAGCGTGCAGAAAGTCATGGGCCAGATGATGGCCTTCGTCGACCAGGCGCGCGGCCGCATACCCGAGGCCGTCGCCGCCTACCTGCCCGTGGACGTGGACCAGATGAAGGTCAAAGCGTTCTCGCTCATGCACGAGCATGCCAACCAGATCCAGCAGGGCGGCAAGAACGCGGCGCGCATCTTCGGGCGTATCGTGATCGGCATGATCATCGGCGCCATCATCGCCATCGGCGCGCAGAAGAATGCGCAGCGCCTGCCGCTCTCCACGGCGTTCGTCACGCGCGTCGCCCGCTTCTCCGACGCGTTTCGCCGCATCGTCTTCGCGCAGGTGAAGATTTCGGCCATCAACACCGTGTTCACCGCCCTCTTCCTGCTGCTAGCGCTGCCGATCTTCCACGCGCCGCTGCCGCTCGCGAAGATGCTGGTCGTGGTGACCTTCGTGGTGGGTCTTTTGCCGGTGATCGGCAACCTGATCTCGAACACGCTGATCGTTGCCATCGCGCTGACCGTGAGCCTGCCCGCCGCCGTCACCGCGCTCGTGTTCCTGATCGTGATCCACAAGCTCGAATACTTCCTGAACGCGCGCATCGTCGGTGGGCAAATCGAGGCGCGCACGTGGGAGCTGCTCGTCGCGATGCTCGTGATGGAAGCGGCGTTCGGCATCCAGGGCGTGATCGCCGCGCCCATCTTCTACGCGTATATCAAGCGCGAACTGATCTATCTGCGGCTGGTTTAGCGGCACGCGCAACAAAAAACCGGCTCCCTTGCAGGTTAGCCGGCTTTTTTTACGCCTGTGCGCGCCGCAAAAGCTTAACGGAACACCACCGTCTTGTGCCCATTGAGCACGATGCGATGCTCCGTATGCCACTTCACCGCGCGAGCGAGCGTGACGCACTCCACGTCGCGGCCGATCGCCGAGAGCTGGTCCGGCGTCATGCTGTGATCCACGCGCTCCACTTCCTGCTCGATGATCGGGCCTTCGTCCAGATGGCTCGTCACGTAGTGCGCCGTCGCGCCAATCAGCTTCACGCCGCGGTCGAACGCCTGGTAATATGGCTTCGCGCCCTTGAAGCTCGGCAGGAACGAGTGATGGATGTTGATCGCGCGGCCTTCCAGTGCGTCGCACAACTGCGGCGAGAGAATCTGCATGTAGCGCGCGAGCACCACGAGGTCGGCGCGCTCGTTCTTCACCACTTCCAGCACGCGCGCTTCCTGCGCGGCCTTGCCTTCGTCCGTGGCGTTCAGCAGCGGGAAATGATGGAACGGAACGTTGTAGCTCGCCGCGAGCTGATAGAAGTCCTTGTGATTCGAGATGATCGCAGGGATCTCGATCGACAGTTGCCCCGTGCGGTAGCGGAACAGCAGATCGTTCAGACAGTGGCCGATCTTCGACACCATGATGACGACGCGCGGCTTCACGCTCGCGTCGTGCAGCTCCCAGCGCATGCCGAACTCCTGCGCGAGCGGCGCGAAGACTTCGCGCAAGCCGTCGAGCCCGGGATCGCCGCCCACCTGCTGGAAGTGGACGCGCATGAAGAACTCGCCCGTGTGGCTGTCGCCGAACTGCGCCGAATCGAGAATGTTGCTGCCGCGCTCGAACAGGAAGCCCGAGACGGCGTGAACGATGCCGGGCCGGTCGGCGCACGACAGTTTCAGAATAAAGCTGTGATCGGTCGACATGACCTTGGTAACTCCCTTCAAATCTTCAGCAGGGCTGATGCCTAAAGAACCGAGCCCTTTCACAGCATCGGCGGTTCGAAGATCGCGGCAATGCCCACGCACGCGTCTTCGTCGATCCAGCGGCGTCGCAGCAGGCAGTCGAGCGTCGCGAGGCTCGCATCCACGGTCATTACGCCTTCCTCGATCCAGCGCGCCGTTTCGTCGATGCGCGCGAGACGGTGCTCGCCCACTTCGCCATCCTGATTGTGCGGAACGAAATCCTCGGGCAGCGCGAGATCGTAGATGAAGATCTGCTCGGCCTGGGTGCCCTCGGGCAAGGACTGCAACACGTGGGCCGTGCGGCCCGGAACGGCGCGCGAGGCGAGCGCCGCCTCGATGCCCGCCTCTTCCCAGCACTCCTTGACGATCGTGGCCTCGATCCCGAAGCCCCAGCCGATGCCGCCCGCCACCACGTTGTCGAGCATGCCGGGGTCGGTGGCCTTGGTGTCGCTGCGGCGCGCGATCCAGAGCTGCGGCGCGCCGGGTGACGACGACCCCGACGACGACCCGGCGTATTCTACGACGCCGTTCAGGTGCACCGCGTACGTCATCGTCCCGAAGAAGCGCGACGCGGCGCGTTCGATGTACGCGAGCGGCGGCGCGTCGAAGGTGTTGCGGATCGCGTAGGTCTCGTCGCGCCAGCCCGGAATGCGGCCTTCGGCGGCCAGCGCGCCGATCACGGCGCCGAGCGCCGCGCTGCGCGCCGTCGGGTTGTCGAATTTCGCGGACAAGGTCACGCGTACACCGTCGACTTCGAAGACGTCGGGCCAGCGGGCCAGCAACCGGGCATCGGGCAGGCGGATCCAGCCGACGCGTTCCGCGCCGATCCAGAACGGCAAATGGGCGCTCGCGTCGAAGCGGCGTGCGGCGCTGATGCAGGGCAAGGTCATGGCGTATCAGTCACGCAGCGCGACACGGATGCCGATGGCGATGAACGTGACGCCCGCGAGGCGGTCGAGCCATACGCCCGCGCGCGGCCGGCGCTTGAGCCAGCCGCCGATGGTGCCGGCGCACAGGCCGAAGACCGAGAACACCACAACGGTCTGCAGCATGAACAGCAGGCCCAGTTCGAGCATCTGCAGCGTCACGGCCTGCGCGCCGTGCGGATCGACGAACTGCGGCAGGAACACGACGAAAAAGAGCGTGACCTTCGGATTCATCATGTTGCCGAGCACGCTCTGGCGGAAAACCGTTGAGAGCGGCTGGCGCGGACGGTCGCCCGCGGCGGCGAGACCCTGGCTGCGCAGCGCCTTGATGCCGATCCAGATCAGGTACGCGGCGCCCGCGAGCTTGAGAATCTGGAACGCCACGGGGGACGAGCGCAGCACGGCGGCAATGCCAAGCGCGGCAAGCGTGGTGTGGAACGTGATGCCCGCGGCAAAGCCGAGCGCGGCGACGAGGCCCGCGGCGCGGCCCTGCGAGATGCCGCGCGCGAGCACCTGGAGGTTGTCCGGGCCGGGCGCGAAGGTAATGGCGATCGAGGTCGCGAGAAACAGGGCGAAATTGGGCATGGGATCAGTTTCCGCGATCAGTGATCAGTGGCCGCCAAAGGACGTCACGGTATAGAGCTGCAGGCCCGCATCGGCGAGCAGCTTCGAGCCGCCCAGGTCCGGCAGGTCGATGATCGCCGCGCCTTCCACGACCGTTGCGCCAAGGCGCTCCAGCAGCAGCTTGCCCGCCAGCATCGTGCCGCCGGTGGCGATCAGGTCGTCCACGATCACCACGCGGTCGCCCTTGCCGCAGGCGTCCTCGTGGATCTCGACGGTCGCCGTGCCGTATTCGAGCGTGTAGGTCTCGGAAACCGTCTTGTACGGCAGCTTGCCGATCTTGCGGATCGGCACGAAGCCCACACCCAGTTCATAGGCGACGATCGGCCCGATGATGAAGCCGCGCGCGTCGAGGCCCGCGATGTAGTCGAGCTTCGCGTCCACATAGCGCTCCACGAAGAGATCGATCAGGACCCGCAGGCCCTTCGCGTCGCCGATGAGCGGCGTGATATCGCGAAACTGCACTCCCGGCTGAGGCCAGTCGGGCACCGTGCGGATCAGGTTCTTCACGAACTGCGCGGTTTCGGCGGGCGCGTTCGCAGGTGCGTTGGACATGATTTCTCCGGGTAGTCTCAGGAATGATCAGGCGTGAAAAACAGGCGATACGGTTTTGGGGCCGGATAACTCCGGCCACCGGCTGCGCTCAGACCGCCGTAGCGCCGGCGCCGGCCCTGCGGTGCCGCGACAGCCGCTCCTCGGCCTCGGCCAGTTGCTCGGGCAGGCCGCGCAGCACGACGATATCGTTCTCGCGCAGCTTCGTCGACGGATCGGGCTCGACGCCGCGAATCCCGTGCCGGCGGATCGCCGTCACCTCGACGCCGATCTCGGCAAGCCCCAGCTCGGCGAGCGTGCGGCCCACGGCGTCGGCGCGCTCGTCGACCGGTACGGATTGTAGCCGCACCTGCTCGTGACCGTCCTCGCCCACATCGTCCGTGCCGTGGAAGTAGCCGCGCAGGAGGCTGTAGCGCTCGTCGCGCAACTCCTCCACGCGGCGCACCACGCGCCGCATCGGCACGCCCATCAGCACCAGCATGTGGGAGGCGAGCATCAGGCTGCCCTCGACGATCTCCGGAATCACCTCGGTCGCGCCGGCGGCCAGCAGGCGTTCGAGATCGGCGTCGTCGACCGTGCGCACGATCACGGGCAGCGTCGGCTCCAGCTCGTGGATGTGATGCAGCACGCGAAACGCCGACGGCGTGTTCGCATAGGTGATCGCCACGGCCGCCGCGCGGTGGATACCCGCGGCGACGAGCGACTCGCGCCGCGCCGCGTCGCCGAACACCACCGACTCGCCCGCCGCAGCCGCGGCCGCCACGCGGTCGGGGTCAAGGTCGAGTGCGACGTACGACAGGCCTTCGTTTTCGAGCATGCGCGCAAGGTTCTGTCCGGCGCGGCCATAACCGCAGACGATGACGTGGCCGCTCTGCTTGAGGCTCTGCGTCGCGATGCGCGTCATCATCAGCGACTGCTGCATCCATTCGGTCGAGGACAGGCGCAGCACGATGCGGTCGGCGTTCTGGATCAGGAACGGCGCGGCGAGCATCGACAGCAGCATCGCGGCGAGGATCGCCTGCAGGAGCGTGGGATCGACGAGATGCTTGTCGAGAATGAGGTTCAGCAGCACGAAGCCGAATTCGCCGGCCTGCGCGAGCCCGAGGCCCGTGCGCATCGCCACGCCCGGCGACGCCCCGAAGAGGCGCGTGAGCGCCGTGATCATGACGGCCTTGAGGACCACCGGGCCGATCAGGAAGGCCAGCACCATCAACGGGTGCTGCCAGATCACGTGCGGATTGAGCAGCATGCCGGTCGTCACGAAGAAGAGCCCGAGCAGCACGTCGCGAAACGGCTTGATGTCCTCTTCCACCTGATGCTTGTACGGCGTTTCGGCGATCAGCATGCCGGCGATGAAGGCGCCGAGCGCGAGCGAGAGGCCGAACTTGTCGGTGATGAACGCGGCGCCGAGCGTGACGAGCAGCACGTTCAGCACGAACAGCTCCTGCGAGCGGCGGCGCGCCACGACGTTGAACCAGCGCGTCATGAACTTCTGCCCGACGATGAGCAGGAGCCCGAGCGCGAACACGATCTTGAGCGCGGCGAGGCCGAGCGACTCCACGAGCGACTTCGAATCGCCGCCGAACGCCGCGATCACGATAAGCAGCGGCACGACGGCCAGATCCTGGAACAGCAGCACGCCGAGAATGTTGCGGCCGTGCTCCGCTTCGATCTCGAGCCGCTCCGCGAGCATCTTGCTGACGATGGCCGTGGACGACATGGCGAGCGCGCCGCCCAGCGCCACGCAGGCCTGCCAGGTGATATGCACCCAGTGTTCGAGCGCGAGCCCGACGAGGAGCGCGACGGCGATGGTTCCGAGCACCTGCGAAAGCCCGAGGCCGAACACCGCGCGGCGCATCGCCCGCAGCTTCGAGAGCGAGAACTCCAGCCCGATCGAGAACATCAGGAACACCACGCCGAATTCGGCGAGATTCTGCGCGCCGTGCGTGTCCGGCACGATGCCGAGCGAGCGCGGCCCGACGAGGATGCCCACGCTCAGATAGCCGAGCATCGGCGGCAGGTTCAGATAACGGAACAGCACGACGCCGACCACCGAGGCGAGCAGCAGGAACAACGTCATTTCCAGCGGGGAGATCATCGTGTGAAGCGTCCTCGTGCGTGGCGTGTACAGCGTGTTCGACCGGCGAAACCGGCGGGTGCATCGGGCCCGCGCCGGGTCGGTCCATGATCGGCGCAAAGCGGGGCGAATGGATAGTGCTGCGAGGGAGCACCGTGAGGTTGGCGCGACGGTCGCGCGAGGCGCCCGGCGGCAGGGCCGCCCGGGGCTTGCCGGCTGGGCGTACCGGCGCGGCGGGCAGACGCCTTTGCTATACTCCGCGAATGATAGCGAAAATCAATGGCGACCGGGCGCTGAAGCTCGCTCGCGACGTGCTCGACATCGAAGCTGACGCCGTGCGCGGGCTTCGCGACCGGCTCGACGACAGCTTCGTCGGCGCGCTCGATCTCATTCTTGGCTGCCGTGGCCGTGTGGTGGTTTCCGGCATCGGCAAATCGGGGCACATTGCCCGCAAGCTGGCCGCCACGCTGGCCTCCACGGGCACCCCCGCCTTCTTCGTCCACCCCGCCGAAGCCAGTCACGGCGACCTCGGCATGGTCACGGCCGAAGACGTATTCGTGGCCCTCTCGAACTCCGGCGAATCGGAAGAGCTGGTCGCGATCCTGCCGCTCGTGAAGCGCATCGGCGCGAAGCTCATCGCCATGACGGGGCGCCCGGGCTCCACGCTCGCGCAACTCTCCGACGTCCATCTGTACGCGGGCGTGGAAAAGGAAGCCTGTTCGCTGAACCTCGCGCCCACCGCCAGCACGACGGCGGCGCTGGCGCTCGGCGACGCGCTCGCGGTCGCGGTGCTCGACGCACGCGGCTTCGGTGCCGACGACTTCGCGCGCTCGCATCCGGGCGGCGCGCTCGGCCGGCGCCTGCTCACCTACGTGCGCGACGTGATGCGCACGGGCGAACAGATGCCGACCGTGCCCGAAAGCGCCACGGTGCGCGACGCCCTGTTCCAGCTCACGGCCATGCGCATGGGCATGACGGCCATCGTCGACGCGGACCAGCGCGTGACGGGCATCTTCACCGACGGCGACCTGCGCCGCGTGCTGGAGCGCGCGGGCGACTTCCGCGATCTGCCGATCACTTCGGTCATGACGCGAGGCCCGCGCACGATCGGCCCCGACCATCTGGCGGTCGAAGCCGTGGAACTCATGGAGCGCCACCGCATCAATCAGTTGCTGGTGGCCGACGCGTCCGGCAAGCTGATCGGCGCGCTCAACATGCACGACCTGTTCTCCAAGAAGGTGATCTGATGGCGGCTCTCTCCGAACTCGACGCGAGTGCGCGCGCGGCGCGCGTGCGTCTGATGATTTTCGACGTCGACGGCGTGCTGACCGACGGCGGCCTCCTGTTCACGGGCGCGGGCGACACCATGAAGGCGTTCAACTCGCTCGACGGCCACGGCGCGAAGCTCCTGCGCGAGGCCGGACTCGACACGGCGATCATCACGGGACGCCGCTCGGAAATCGTGGCGGTGCGCGCGAAGGAACTGCGCATCACGCATCTGTATCAGGGCGTGGAAGACAAGCGCGTCGCGTTCGCGCAGCTGCTGGCCGAAACGGGCATGACGCCCGGACAGTGCGGCTACATGGGCGACGACTGGCCCGATCTCGCCGTGATGCTCCAGTGCGGCTTCGCCGCGGCGCCCGCCAACTCGCACGCCGAGGTGCTCACGCGCGCTCACTATGTCACCACCGCACGCGGCGGCCACGGCGCCGTGCGCGAGGTCACCGATCTGATCCTGCGCGCGCAGAACCGCTACGATGCGATGCTTGCGGCCGCCTGCGCGCCGCATGCCGCGGAGCCCCGATGAACCCGCAGAAGTTCAGTCTCACCTCGCTCGTGCCGGTCGTCTGCGTGGCGGCGCTTGCGCTCTTCACGTGGTGGCTGCTGCAGGCCGTCAAGCCGCACGAGAAGGAAGAGGCGCCGCGCGCGCTCACGCATACGCCCGACTATTTCGCCGACAACTTCTCGGTGTCCGAGCTCGACCAGTCCGGCGCGACGCAGTACCGCCTCACCGCGACGCACATGGTCCATTACGAGGACGACGAGAACAGCGACCTGACGCTGCCGGCCGTGCGGGCGTTCCAGCCCGACAAGCCGATCGTCACCGCTACGGGCCTGCGCGGCACGGTGAACAGCGACGCCTCGATCATCGATTTGTACGACCACGCGCGCATCCTGCGCGCGGCCGGCTACGGCGACCCCGAGATGCAGGCGGATTCCGAACATTTCCACGTGATCGTGAACGACGATGTGATCCTGACCGAAAAGCCGGTTAAACTTCGTCGCGGCCAGTCGGTCATGACGGCCACCAACGGCATGAACTACAACAACGTCACCCGGGTCATCAAGCTCTACGGCAATGTCCGTGGCGCGATCGCTCCGGCTGACTCCGGCGGCTCGTCCTGAACCCCGGGCCGTCCAATCCAGGCGTGACTGCATGAACGTATCGCATCCCCGTCCTCCGTCCGGCGCCCTGCGCGCCGCGCGCGTGCGCCGCGCCCTTCTCGGCGCGCTGGCCGCGCTGACCACGCTGTGCGTGGCGCTGCCGCTCGCGGGCTACGCGCCCGCCGCGCATGCCGAGCGTGCCGACAAGGACAAGCCGCTCAACATCGAAGCGGACAACATGACCTACGACGATCTGAAACAAGAGACCATCTTCACTGGTCACGTGGTCGCCACGAAGGGCACGATTCTGATCAAGGCCGACAAGGTCGTGGTGACCCAGGACCCGCAGGGCTACCAGTACGCCACCGGCACGGTGGCGCCGGACACCCCCGACGCCAACCTCGCCTACTTCCGCCAGAAGCGCGAGGGCATCGACGAATACGTCGACGGCACCGCCGAGCGCATCGACTACGACGGCAAGCAGGACCTGACCACGCTCACGACGCGCGCCACGGTGCGCCGCCTGCAGGGCCTCTCGACCGTGATGGACACGGTTCACGGCAGCGTCGTCACCTACGACGGCCAGAACGACTTCTACACGGCGAAGTCCGGCAAGGACGTCGCGGGTCCCGGCAACCCCACGGGCCGCGTGCGCGCGATGCTCTCGCCGCGCAACGGCGGCGCCCAGCCGCTCACGGGCGCCTCGGTCCCGCTCGCGCCTTCGACTTCGTTGCAGGGAGCGCCGCAGCAATGAACGCCGTAACCGCTCCGCAAAGCCATGGCCGGCAACTGGCCGGCAAAACCAGCTCGCTCGTCGTGCGCAACCTCAAGAAGCGCTACGGCTCGCGCACGGTCGTCAAGGACGTCTCGCTCGACGTGAAAAGCGGCGAGGTGGTCGGACTGCTGGGCCCCAACGGCGCCGGCAAGACCACGTCGTTCTATATGATCGTCGGCCTCGTGCCGCTCGACGCGGGCGAGATCGACCTCGACGGCCAGTCCATCAGCCTCCTGCCGATCCACAAGCGCGCTTCGCTCGGCCTCTCGTACCTGCCGCAGGAAGCGTCGGTGTTCCGTAAGCTCACCGTCGAAGAAAACATTCGCGCGGTGCTCGAGCTGCAGGTCGACATGAACGGCAAGCGGCTGTCGAAAGACATCATCACGGAACGCGCCGAAGCCCTGCTCGACGAGCTGCAGATCGCGCACCTGCGCGAGAATCCGGCCCTGTCGCTCTCCGGCGGCGAGCGGCGGCGCGTGGAAATCGCGCGGGCGCTCGCGACCGACCCGAGCTTCATCCTGCTCGACGAACCGTTCGCGGGCGTCGACCCGATCGCCGTGCTGGAAATCCAGAAGATCGTGAAGTTCCTGAAGCAGCGCAACATCGGCGTGCTGATCACCGACCACAACGTGCGCGAAACGCTCGGCATCTGCGACCACGCGTACATCATCAGCGACGGTACGGTGCTCGCCGCCGGCGCACCCGGCGAGATCATCGAAAACGAGAGCGTGCGCCGCGTCTACCTCGGCGAACACTTCCGCATGTAATCCGCGCGGGGTGGCGCACTGCGCGCCCCCCGCCGTGCGGCTATGCGCCGCGCATTCCCGAATCCTCATCTCCTGTTTCCCGCTCGGCGCGCCCGTGTGCCGCAAGCACGCGCCAACGCGCGGGCAAGTACGCCCGGCTGGCGTACAGGCGGGCGGCGCTGGTGCCATGCTTGATCGCCTGTTTTCAGGTCGCATTGCCGGCTGCTTCGCGGCCCGGGACCGCTGCCTTGCCCGACCGACGATTTGGGGCCGCACCATCGCGGCGCACGCGTATTTTCGTGGATTTTGCGTGGTATCGCGGGCGTGGCAAACTCTTTACAATGAATCGCACACTGCCATGAAAGCCAGCCTCCAACTCCGCCTCTCGCAGCATCTTGCGCTGACCCCGCAACTGCAACAGTCCATCCGGCTGCTGCAGTTGTCGACGCTCGAACTGCAGCAGGAAGTGGCGACGGCGATCTCGCAGAATCCCCTGCTCGAGAACGACGACGACTGGATCGCGAGCCCGCTGCGTGTTGCCGCCGACGGCTCGCTGATCGCGCAGCCGCCCGCGCCGGCGGGCGATGGCGCGCCGGGGCCGTCCACGACCTCGAGTTCCTCGGCAAACGGCAGCGAAGGCGGCGACGGCGAGCCGCGGGGCGTGGACGAATACGACGGTCTTGGCTCCGACGCGAACGGCGACGCGAGCCAATGGAACCTCGACGACTACGGCCGCCCCGGCGGTGCCTCGGACGACGACGATCTTCCCCCGCTGCAAATCCACGAATCCACCACCACGCTGCGCGATCACCTGATGGCGCAGTTGCGCGTGACGCAGGCGAGCCCGCGCGACCGGGCGCTCATCACGTTCCTGATCGAGTCGCTCGACGACGACGGCTATCTGAGCGCAACGTGCGAGGAAATCCTCGCCGACATCCCCGAAGAACTCGAAGTCGACGGGGACGAACTGAACGCCGCCCTCGCGCTCCTGCACAGCTTCGACCCGGCGGGCGTGGGCGCGCGCTCGGCGTCGGAATGCCTCAAGCTCCAGTTGCTACGCATCGAATCGACCCCCACGCGCACGCTCGCGCTGGAGATCGTGTCGAATCATCTGGAACTGCTCGCCGCCCGCGACTTCACGCGGTTGCGCAAACAACTGAAGACGGGCGACGACGAGCTGCGCGAAGCGCATGGGCTGATCCGCTCGCTGGAGCCGTTTCCGGGCGCGGCCTACGGCAAGGCCGAAGCGGACTACGTGGTGCCGGACATCATCGTCAGGAAGATGGGCCAGAACTGGCATGCCGAACTGAACCCGGAAGTCGTGCCGAAGCTGCGTATCAACCATCTTTACGCGAACATCCTGCGCAACAACCGGGGCGACCCGGGTAGCGGCTCGCTGCGTCAGCAACTGCAGGAAGCGCGCTGGCTCATCAAGAACATTCAGCAGCGCTTCGAGACGATCCTGCGCGTCGCACAGGCCATTGTCGAGCGGCAGAAGAACTTTTTTGTGCACGGCGAAATCGCCATGCGCCCCTTGGTTTTGAGGGAGATTGCTGATACGCTGGGCCTACACGAATCAACTGTCTCGCGTGTGACAACCGGTAAATACATGCTGACTCCATTCGGGACACTTGAATTTAAGTACTTCTTCGGATCGCACGTATCAACGGACACGGGAGGCGCGGCGTCATCCACGGCCATCCGCGCACTCATCAAACAATTGATAGGAGCCGAGAACCCTAAATCCCCCCTTTCGGACAGCCGCATAGCCGAACTGCTGGCGGAACAGGGCTTCGTGGTCGCGCGGCGCACCGTTGCGAAATATCGCGAGGCACTCAAGATTCCGGCAGTCAATCTGCGCAAGTCTCTTTAGCCTGTTGCCGGCTCGACCGGCACGGGCACTTTCCGGCCGCGGCGCCATCTGGCGGCGAAGGCCGGCCGAGGTAGTCCGTCGCGCAGGCCTTTTCGGGGAAGCCTCACGCGGTTCCACCAGTCGACCGGCGTCGCCACGCATGATGCGTAAGGCGGTTATTAGCCAGGAGTTGCACTATGAACTTGAAGATCAGTGGACACCATCTCGAAGTAACGCCAGCGTTGCGAGAATACGTGATCACCAAACTGGACAGGGTGCTAAGACATTTCGATCAGGTAATCGATGGCAATGTGGTCCTCTCGGTCGACAACTACAAGGAAAAGGATAAGAGACAGAAGGTTGAAATGAACCTTCATCTGAAGGGCAAGGACATTTTCGTGGAGAGCGCAAACGGCGACATGTACGCCGCCATCGATCTCGTGGTCGACAAGCTCGACCGCCAGGTCGTCCGCCACAAGGATCGGATGCAAGGCCACCAGCACGAGTCGCTGAAGTACCAGCCCGCACCTTCCGCCGAAGTCCCCCCACAGTAATCCCCGCGAACCCGCGCTTGCTCGCGGCGGGTTCGGCCGGATCGATCAAGGTGGCCGATGGGCGACTGACGATCCGGCCCCAAACAGCATGAGCCGCCCCTGCAAGGGCGGCTTTTTCATGCATAGAGGAGAGCGAACAGTAGAACCTGGTGCAACCAGGCATTATCGGTTGCACTGATGCATGGCGCATCGCACCATCCGTCCGTACGCTTGTTCTATAATGGTCCAGTCGTTTTCGGGGCGTGACGTCCCCACGGTCCCGGCACCGGCTTCGCCGCGAGAATCACATGCGTCTTCGGGGCGTGCAGCAAGGCGCCGGATTTCGCGCCAATTGCCGGGGTGAGGAGCATTCAGGCCACGTTTTCGCCTGCCAACATGAATCGTTTAGCCAAAATACTTCCCATCGAGAACGTCGTCGTCGGCCTGTCCGTCACCAGCAAGAAGCGCGTCTTCGAACAAGCTGGACTGATCTTCGAAAACCAGAACGGCATCGCCCGCAGTACGGTTACCGACAATCTGTTCGCGCGCGAGCGCCTCGGCTCCACCGGCCTCGGTGAAGGTGTCGCCATTCCGCATGGCCGCATCAAGGGCTTGAAGCAGCCGCTCGCCGCTTTCGTGCGCCTCGCCGAGCCCATCGCATTCGAAGCGCCCGACGGCCAGCCTGTCTCGCTCCTCATCTTCCTGCTCGTGCCCGAACAGGCCACGCAGCAGCATCTTGAAATCCTGTCCGAGATCGCACAATTGCTGTCGGATCGCGAGACGCGCGAGCGTCTGCATACGGAACAGGACCGCGAAACGTTGCATCGCCTGCTCACCCAGTGGCAACCTTGATGTAACGGGCCACATCGCGCGGTACGGCCTCGCCGGGCGCCTCGCACGGAGCCTGGCCGGCCGCAGCGGCAAGCGAGCGGCGCGCGGCCCGAAACGTCGCGGCCCTAAACCCGAGTCTTCGCGGAGTCACCGACTCATGGATACTTCCAGCATCAACGCCCAAAGCATCTTCGACGACAACGCCACCACGCTGAAGCTCAGCTGGCTGACGGGGCACGAAGGCTGGGAACGCGGCTTTTCGGCCGAGACGGTGGCGACGGCCACGGCAAGCGCGGACCTCGTCGGCCACCTGAACCTGATCCACCCGAACCGCATCCAGGTGCTCGGCGACGCCGAAATCCACTACTACCAGCGCCAGACCGACGAAGCCCGCTCGCGCCACATGGCCGAGCTGATCGCCCTCGAACCGCCGTTCCTCGTCGTAGCGGACGGCATGACCGCGCCGCCCGAACTGGTCCTGCGCTGCACGCGCTCGTCCACGCCGCTCTTCACCACGCCCATGTCGGCAGCGACCGTCATCGACAGCCTGCGCCTTTACATGTCGCGCATCCTCGCGCCGCGCGCGACGCTGCACGGCGTGTTCCTCGACATCCTGGGCATGGGCGTGCTGCTCACGGGCGACTCGGGCCTCGGCAAGAGCGAACTGGGCCTCGAACTCATCAGCCGCGGCCACGGCCTCGTCGCCGACGACGCCGTCGACTTCGTGCGCCTCGGCCCCGATTTCGTCGAAGGCCGCTGCCCGCCGCTCCTGCAAAACCTGCTCGAAGTGCGCGGCCTCGGCCTTCTCGACATCAAGACGATCTTCGGCGAAACCGCGGTGCGCCGGAAGATGAAGCTCAAGCTCATCGTCCAGCTCGTGCGCCGCCCGGACGGCGAATTCCAGCGCCTGCCGCTCGAAAGCCAGACCGTGGACGTGCTGGGCCTGCCCATCAGCAAGGTGACGATCCAGGTGGCGGCCGGCCGCAACCTCGCGGTGCTGGTCGAGGCCGCCGTGCGCAACACGATCCTGCAACTGCGCGGCATCGACACGCTGCGCGACTTCATGGACCGCCAGCGTCTCGCCATGCAGGACCCGGACAGCCAGTTTCCCGGCAAGCTGATCTGACAGTACGAGTACGCGAGTACGCCGAATGCGCGGAAGGTCTGCGCACGCTTTCTGCAGGGGCGTTTGCGCCTCTGCCGGGCGGCGTCCCTTGCCCGGACCGCCATCGCCTGCGGGCGGGTCCGATGCTATGATGGCCTAATCAGGTCCATCGACTTCCCCATGCGTATCATCCTGATCACCGGTATCTCGGGTTCCGGCAAGTCGGTTGCGCTGACCGCGCTCGAAGACGTCGGCTACTTCTGCGTCGACAACCTGCCCCCGCGCCTTCTGCCGCAACTCGCCCAATCTCTCTCCGACGACGGCTACGAACGCCTCGCCGTCGCTATCGACGCGCGTTCGAGTTCGTCGTTCGAAGAAATGCCGGAGATGATGCGCGACCTCGCGCGCCGGCACGACGTGCGCGTGCTGTTCCTCAACGCGAGCACCCAGTCGCTGATCCAGCGGTTCTCCGAAACGCGCCGCCGCCATCCGCTTTCCGGATCGGCCGCACACGACGCGAATGTCGGCATGCTGAAGTCGCTCGAAGAAGCCATCGAGCACGAACGCGAGCTCGTCGCGAATCTCGCCGAGTTCGGACACCAGGTCGATACGAGCAACCTGAACGCCAATGCGCTGCGCGCGTGGGTGAAGGCATTCGTCGAAGGCGAGCGCGGCTCGCTCATGCTCACCTTCGAATCGTTCGGTTTCAAGCGCGGCGTGCCGCTCGACGCGGATCTCGTGTTCGACGTGCGTACGCTGCCCAATCCGCATTACGACCAGCGCCTGCGCCCGCTCACGGGACTCGACCAACCCGTGATCGACTTCCTGCGCGCACAGCCGGCCGTTCACGAAATGATCGACGACATCTACACGTTCGTCGCGAAGTGGCTGCCGCATTTCCGCGCGGACAACCGCAGCTATCTGACCGTCGCGATCGGCTGCACGGGCGGCCAGCATCGCTCGGTCTACATCGCCCAGACCCTGGCCACGCGCTTTGCGGGCGAATCGAACGTCATCGTGCGTCACCGCGACGCCCCACTCGATGTTGGGGAGTCGTCCCGGCTGATAGCCTAACTGGCCCGCATGCGGGCCTTGACCGAAAGCGCTCCGCCATGTCCTCGTCTCCTGCCGTGCTCGCCGATTTGCCGCTCTTTCCGCTGCATACGGTGCTCTTCCCCGGCGGCCTGCTGCCGCTGAAGATCTTCGAAGCGCGTTATCTGGACATGGTCAGCAAGTGTCTGCGAGAGCACACGCCGTTCGGCGTGTGCCTGCTCAAGAGCGGCGGCGAGGTAGCGCAGCACGACGAACCTTCGGTGCCCGAAGATATCGGCTGTCTCGCCGAGATCGAGCAATGCGACGCGGAAGGCTTCGGCATGCTGCTGATCCGCGCGCGCGGCACGCGGCGCTTCCGGCTGCTCTCGCATCGTGGAGAAGCCGACGGCCTCCTCGTCGGCATGGCCGAACCGCTGCCCGCGGACATCCCGCTCGAAGGCACGGAACGGCTCGCGCGCTGCGGCGCCTGCGCGGAAGTGCTGGAACGCATCATCGCGACGATCCGCGAACGCGATGCGGCCAGCGTGCCTTTCGCGGAACCGTTCCGCTTCGACGATCCTTCGTGGGTCTCCAACCGCCTCGCCGAAGTGCTGCCGATCGCCATGCGCGCGCGACAGAAACTGATGGAACTGCCCGATGCCGGCGCGCGCATCGACATCGTGCATCACTACATGCAGCAGCATCAGTTGCTCTGATACGCGCATCGCAGCAAACCATCGGCGCGGGCGTCAGATCAGCGAACCGCGCAACCCGTCGAGCAGTTTGCGCACCGGCGCGGGCACACCGAACGCGTCGATCTCGCGCAGCGCGACCCATGCAGTCTGCCCATCGTTGAGCTCCAGTGCCGACGTCGGCCTCATCTCGCGCGCGAGTTCGACCACGCGCGGCTCGATGTCGAGCTTGAAGTGCGTGAACGTATGCGAGAACGGCGCGAGCGGCGAAGCCTGGCCCGCTCCGCCGAACGATTGCGCACGCTCGGCGAGCGCCGCTTCGTCGGCGGCTTCAGGCAGGCTCCAGAGACCGCCCCAGATGCCGGTCGGCGGGCGCTTTTCGAGCATCACCGTGTCGCCGTCCAGCAGCACGAGCATCCACGTGCGGCGCGTCGGCACAGTCTTCTTCGGGCGCGCCGCGGGCAGTTCGCGCTGACGCCCGGTCGTATTCGCCACGCAGTCTTCCGCGAACGGGCAGCGTGCGCAGTCGGGCTTGCCGCGCCCGCACAGCGTCGCGCCGAGATCCATGAGCCCCTGCGTGTACGCGCTCACGTCCGCGTCGCTCGCGTCGGCGCCAGGCACGATCGATTCGGCGAGCGTCCACATCGCGTTCTCCACGCGCTTCTCGCCCGGAAATCCCTCCACCCCGTACACGCGTGCGAGCACGCGCTTCACGTTGCCGTCGAGTATCGTCGCGCGCGCGCCGAACGCGAACGACGCAATGGCCGCCGCCGTCGAACGGCCGATGCCGGGCAGTTCGGCGAGGCCCTCGACCGTCGGGGGAAACCGGCCGCCGTGCTCCTGCGCGACGGCCTGCGCGCAGCGATGCAGATTGCGCGCACGCGTGTAGTAGCCGAGCCCGGCCCACAGCGCCATCACGTCATCGAGCGGCGCGGCGGCGAGCGCCTCGACCGTGGGAAAGCGTTCGAGAAAGCGCGCGTAGTACGGAATCACGGTGCTGACCTGGGTCTGCTGCAGCATGATTTCCGAGAGCCAGATGCGATAGGCGTCGCGCGTGTTCTGCCACGGCAGATCATGGCGGCCGTGCTCGCGCTGCCACGCGATCAGGCGCGGCGCGAAGCTCTCGATCAGTTCGGGCGGATAGACGCCGGCAGGCAGCGCGGTGGACGTGGACGAAGAACGATACATGGCGAAACCGGAAGCTCAGCGCTGGCAGCGCGGACAGAAAAAAGTGGATCGCTGGCCCTGCACGATCTGCCGGATCGGCGTGCCGCACACGCGGCATGGCTGGCCCTTGCGGTCATAGACGAAATATTCGAGCTGGAAATAGCCGCTCTCGCCGTTGCTGCCGACGAAATCGCGCAGCGTGCTGCCGCCCTTCTCGATGGCCGAGGCGAGCACGGCGCGCACGGCGTCCGCAAGCAATTCGTAACGCGCGAGCGAGACGCGGCCCGCGGGCGTGGTTGGCCGGATGCCCGCGCGAAAGAGACTCTCCGACGCGTAAATATTGCCAACCCCGACGACGATATCGCCGGCCAGCAACGCCTGCTTGACGGAAACCTTGCGGCCGCGCGTCTCGCGGTAGAGCAGCGCGCCGTCGAAGGCCGGCATGAACGGCTCGATGCCGAGTCCCGCGAGGAGCGGATGGCCAAGCACGTCGCCCGCCTCGCGCGGATGCCAGAGCACGGCGCCGAAACGGCGCGGATCGCGAAAGCGCAGCGTAAAGTCGTCGAAGAGCCAGTCGACGTGATCGTGCTTTTCGGCGACGGGCGGCTTCGGCAGGTTACGTAGCACGCGCAACGTCCCGGTCATCCCGAGATGGACGATGAACCAGCCATCCTCGACCTCGAACAGCAGATACTTGCCGCGCCGCCCCACGGAGCGGATCGTCTGGCCGCGCAGCGCGCGCGCGAGCGCGGCCGGCACGGGCCAGCGCAGCGCGGGGTTGCGCACCTCCACGCGCTCGACGCGGCGGCCCGCAACCCACGGCTCGATACCTCGGCGAGTGACTTCAACTTCGGGGAGTTCTGGCATGTCTAACGGGTATGTTGAACGTCGAGCCGGGTGGCAAAGCGGGGTTGGTCTGCAACTTGCATAATCGGTGTGTGTGCGTTGTGCGCGTATTGTAGCCAGCGCGTTACAATCGACCGAAACATTCGACGGAATTCCATGGAACTGTCTTTCGTAAAGCTGTTTGCGAAGCGCTCGTCCGCCGTGGCGGCGCGCCTGCCCGTCGCCATCGGTGCCCGCCGCCTCATCGGCGTGGCGGTGCTCGCGGCCTGGGCGTTGACCGCACCAGGCGCCTGGGCGCAGGATCAGGCCCCCGACACGGACGACACTTCCGTCTCGATGCCGGACATGTTGGGAGAAGTGAGCGCCAACGAAAAGAAGGATCTGCCCGACGTCCCGCTGACGAGCCAGATCGTCTTCCAGGTGCTCGCCGCGGAAATTGCGCTTCAGCGCGACGAGCCGGCGCCCGCATACCAGACTTACCTCGCGCTTGCGCGCGACACGCACGATCCGCGCTTTGCGCAGCGCGCGACGGAAGTCGCGCTCGCGGCGCAAAGCCCGTCCGACGCGCTGAACGCGGCCCAGCTCTGGCAACAGTACGCCCCCGATTCGGAGCGTGCCGCGCAACTGGACGCTTCGCTGCTCGTGCTCTCCGGCCGCCCCGAAGACGCCGAGCCGCTGCTCGCGCGCGAACTTGCGGCCGTGCCGGCGGACAACCGCGGAGCCGCGGTGGTGTCGCTGCAGTTGCTGCTCTCGCGCGGCCCGAACCGCGCCGGCGGCCTGACCGTGCTGAAGGATCTGCTCAAGAACGACATGGACCGGCCCGAGGCACAGCTCGCGATCGGCCGTCAACAACTGCTCGCCGACGACGTGGCCGGCGCGCGCAAGTCGTTCGAGCAGGCGCTCACGATCAAGCCCGATTACCTGCCCGCCGCGCTGATGCTGGCGCAAATGGGCCCGGAAGAGCGCAGCGAAGGCATCGCCGCGATCGAGAAGTACGTGCAGCAGAACCCGAAGTCGCATGAGGGACATCTCGCGCTCGCGCAGACTTACCTTGCGGCCGACCGGCTCGACGACGCCCAGAAGCAGTTCGAGATCCTGCGCAAGGACAACCCGAACGACCTGATGCCGTATATGGCCCTCGCGCTCATCGCCGTGCAGCAGAAGCACTACGACGTCGCGCAAAAGAATCTGACGCAGTACACGCAGCTCGCGGAAAAAACGCCGGGCGCGGACCCGGGCCAGGGCTACATCTACCTCGCACAGCTCGCGATCGAACAGAAGGACGACGACACGGCGCAGAAATGGCTCGACAAGATCGACCCGAACAGCCAGCAGTACGTCCCGGCGCAGATCACGCGCGCGCAGATCTACGAAAAGGAAGGCAAGGTCGACGACGCGCGCCGCCAGCTCGCGAGCATCCAGACCGACGATCCGCGCGATCAGGCGCTGATCGCGCGCACGGACGCCGCGATCCTGTTCGACGCGAAGCGCTATCCGGAAGCGGAAGCCCGCCTCGCGAAGGCCGTCACGGATTTCCCCGACGACCCCGATCTCACCTATGACTACGCGATGTCCGCCGAGAAGAACGGCCATTACGACGTCATGGAAACCCAGTTGCGCAAGCTGATCAAGACGCAGCCCGACAATCCGCAAGCGTACAACGCGCTCGGCTATTCCCTCGCAGACCGCAACCTGCGCCTGCAGGAAGCGGACAAGCTGGTCGAGAAAGCGTCGGCGCTCGCGCCGAACGACGCGTACATCCTGGACAGCGTGGGCTGGGTGAAGTACCGCCTTGGCGACAACGCCGAAGCTATCAAGCTCCTGCGCAAGGCCTACGATATGCAGCCGAACGCCGAGATCGGCGCGCACCTGGGCGAGGTGCTGTGGGAGAACGGCGACCAGAGCGGCGCACGCGAGGCCTGGCGCGAGGCCCTCAAGCTCGAACCCGATAACGACACGCTCCTGAAGACGCTCAAGCGCTTCCAGGTGCAGACGAACGATCTCTGATGGCAGATAACCGATCGACCTTCCGCCCCGCCGCGCCGGTCCTGTTCAGCGCCCGCTTCCTGCGGCGCCCGGTGCTCGGTGTGGCGGCGGCCGCCCTGCTTGCGCTCGCGGGCTGCGCAACGCCGCCGCATCAGCCCTCGACCTCGAACGCGACCACCTCGCTCACCACGCAGACGACCCGCGCCTACCACGGCCGCTTCGCGGCGCAATACGTCGACCAGAATGGTCAGCAGCGCAATGCGTACGGCAATTTCGACTGGCGCGAAACCGACTCGACCGTGACGCTGCAACTGCTCAATCCGATCGGACAGACGCTTGCGATCATCACATCGTCGCCGGCGCAAGCGATGCTCGAACTGCCGAACCGTGACCCCATCATCGCCGACAACGTCGGGACGCTGATGCAGCAGGCGCTTGGCTTCGCGCTGCCGGTCGAAGGCCTGCGCTATTGGCTGCAGCCCACGGTCGCGCCCACCTCGCGCGCGCATACGACAGCCGATCCGCAAGATCCATCGCACCTCGCCCAGATCGAACAGGACGGGTGGACGATAAACTATCTCGCCTATGCCGACGCACCCGCCACCGGCGTCAAGCGCGTGAACCTCACGCGCGAAGACCCGCCGCTGGAAATCAAGCTCGTGCTCGACCAATAAACTGGCCGCACCCGCCATCCGCATCATGACTGAAACCCAGGACTCGCTGCGCGACTGCCTCGCGCCGGCAAAACTCAATCTCTTCCTCCACATCACCGGCCGCCGCCCGGACGGTTATCACAACCTGCAGTCCGTGTTCCAGTTGCTCGACTGGGGCGACACGCTGCACTTCAAGCGCCGCAACGACGGCCGCATCGCGCGCACGACCGAAGTGGCCGGCGTTCCCGCGGAACAGGACCTCACGGTGCGCGCCGCCACGCTGCTCAAGCAGTACACGGGTACGCAGGAAGGCGTCGAAATCGACATCGAAAAGCGCCTGCCGATGGGCGCCGGCCTGGGTGGCGGCAGCTCGGACGCGGCAACCACCCTGCTCGCGCTCAACCGCCTGTGGAAGCTCAATCTGACACGCGCCGAACTGCAGGCGCTCGCGCTGAAACTGGGCGCCGACGTGCCGTTCTTCGTGTTCGGGAAAAATGCGTTCGCGGAGGGTGTTGGCGAGGCACTCGAGGCGGTACAATTGCCCGCGCGTCATTTTTTGGTCGTGACGCCGCAGGTACATGTCCCAACTGCCGCGATTTTCTCGGAAAATTCGTTGACAAGGGACACAAAGCCTTGCACAATAGCAGTCTTTCTTGCACAGCAAGCGGCGCAGAAGGGATGGCCAGATAGTTTTGGCCGGAACGATATGCAAGCGGTTGTCGCAGGAAAATACGCGGAAGTAGCGCAGGTGCTTGGATGGTTTGAGAATGGCTGCAATGTCTCGAACAACATCGCACCGGCGCGGATGACCGGATCGGGTGCAAGCGTTTTTGCAGCGTTCGCCAGCCGGGCAGAAGCGGAAGCGGTGCAGGCGCAACTGCCGGATGTCTGGCGCAGCGCTGTAGCTTCGAGCCTGGACACACATCCACTCTTCGCTTTCGCGGCATAGTTTCAGCATCGTTGAGCGGCCCTACCCGTTCAGCGAAGCGCAAAGTTAAGTGTAGGGGAGTCGCCAAGTTGGTTAAGGCACCGGATTTTGATTCCGGCATGCGAGGGTTCGAGTCCTTCCTCCCCTGCCAAATATTCCAGCGGTTACAACGCAGCCGGGCACCATTGCTCACAATGCTCCGCTCAGTGGTTCGCAGTGGCAGCCGGTCGCGTCGTAAAGCGCATGTAGTTCCTCTCGCCCTCCCAAGTCCGCAGCAGGTGCATGATGAGCAGCCATGACGGCCTGATGGTTTTTACTGGCAACGCAAATCCCGCGCTTGCACAGGAAGTCGTCAAGATCCTCGGTATTCCCCTCGGCAAGGCTATGGTTAGCCGCTTCTCCGACGGTGAGATCCAGGTCGAAATCCAGGAAAACGTGCGCGGCAAGGACGTCTTCGTCCTGCAGTCCACCTGCGCGCCGACCAACGACAACCTGATGGAACTGATGATCATGGTCGATGCGCTCAAGCGCGCATCCGCGGGCCGGATCACCGCTGCCATCCCCTATTTCGGCTATGCCCGCCAGGACCGCCGCCCGCGTTCGGCGCGCGTCGCCATCTCGGCGAAGGTCGTGGCGAACATGCTGGAAATCGCCGGCGTCGAGCGGATCATCACGATGGATCTGCACGCCGACCAGATTCAGGGCTTCTTCGACATTCCCGTCGACAATATTTACGCGACGCCCGTTCTGCTCGGCGACCTGCGCAAGCAGAGCTACGAGAACCTGCTGGTCGTGTCGCCGGACGTCGGTGGCGTGGTTCGTGCACGAGCGCTCGCGAAGCAGCTCAACTGCGACCTCGCGATCATCGACAAGCGCCGTCCGAAAGCGAACGTCGCCGAAGTGATGAACATCATCGGTGAAGTCGAAGGCCGCACCTGCGTGATCATGGACGACATGGTCGACACCGCGGGCACGCTCTGCAAGGCGGCGCAGGTGCTCAAGGAGCGCGGCGCGAAGAAGGTGTTCGCCTACGCCACGCACCCGGTGCTCTCGGGTGGCGCGGGCGAGCGTATCGCCGCTTCGGCGCTCGACGAACTGGTGGTGACCGACACGATTCCGCTGGGCGCGGAAGCACGCGCCTGCGCCAAGATCCGCTCGCTCACGAGCGCGGGTCTCTTGGCCGAAACGTTCTCGCGCATCCGCCGCGGCGATTCGGTGATGTCGCTTTTCGCGGAAAGTTAAGTATTCGCGCGTCAAGCGCGGCATTCGCAAGGATGCCGCGCTTTAGCGTAATCGGCGCGAGCGGACGTAGCTTCGCGCTGCATTGTTGGGGGCCTTCAGGCGAGCCATTTGCCGAATGGGCTCCGTTTTACTGCCTGGTCGCGGGCAGTGCATTGGAGAAAAACATGAAAGTCATCGCTTTCGAGCGTAGCCAGCAAGGTACGGGTGCGAGCCGCCGCCTGCGCAATACCGGCAAGACCCCCGGCATCGTCTACGGTGTCGGCGCCGAGCCGCAACTGGTCGAACTCGATCACAACGCGCTGTGGCATGCCCTGAAGAAGGAAGCCTTCCACTCGTCGATCCTCGATCTCGAAGTGGCCGGCAAGTCGCAGCAAGTGCTGCTGCGCGACGTGCAGTATCACCCGTTCCGTCAGATCATTCTGCACGTGGACTTCCAGCGCGTCGATCCGAACAAGAAGCTCCACACGAAGGTGCCGCTCCACTTCCTGAACCAGGAAACCAACCCGGCTGTGAAGCTGGCGAGCGCGGTCATCTCGCACGTCGTGAACGAAATCGAAGTGGTGTGCCTGCCGGGCTCGCTGCCGGAATTCCTCGAAGTCGACCTCGCGAAGATCGAAGCCGGCCAGTCGCTGCACGCGAAGGACATCACGCTGCCGAACGGCGTGACGCTGGTTCCGCACGTCGAAACGGAAAACCCGGTGATCGTCTCGGCGACGGTTCCGGCCGGTGCCGTGGCGGCAGCCGAGGGTGAAGAAGCCGCCGCCGAGTAAGCGGCAGGAAAGAACCGATATCCTCTCGATCCGTTTCCCTGAAACGGTCGACGTAACCCGCCGCGGTCCGCCCCGGCGGGTTTTTTTTCGCATCTTTTCCGTGCGGTTTTTCCGCACATTTATTCCGATTCGGGCAACAGCACATGATCAGGTTGATCGTCGGACTCGGCAATCCTGGCGCCGAATACACTGCAACGCGGCACAACGCCGGCTTCTGGCTGGTGGACCAGCTCGCGCGCGAAGCCGGCACGACGCTGCGCGACGAGCGGCGCTTCCACGGCCACTATGCGAAGGCGCGCCTCTACGGCGAGGAAGTGCATCTGCTCGAGCCGCAGACCTACATGAACCGCTCGGGCCAGTCGGTCATCGCACTCGCGCACTTCTTCAAGATCCTGCCCGACGAGATCCTCGTCGCGCACGACGAACTCGACCTGCCGCCCGGCACCGTCAAGCTCAAGCTCGGCGGCGGCAGCGGCGGCCACAACGGCCTGAAGGACATTTCCGCGCATCTGACGACGCAGCAGTACTGGCGCCTGCGCATCGGCATTGGCCATCCGCGCGACCTGATTCCCGAAGGCGCACGCGCGGGCGCGAAGCCGGATGTCGCGAACTTCGTGCTCAAACCGCCGCGCAAGGAAGAACAGGATGTGATCGACGCCTCGATCGAGCGCGCGCTCGCCGTCATGCCGACATTCGTGAAAGGCGAAACGGAACGCGCGGTGATGCAGTTGCATCGCAACGGTTGAGGTCGATCGAAGGGCCATCGCGGCCCGTTTGGCGTAGTAACCGCAGCACTACAGGAGAGCGTCTTGAGTCGTTACTGGAGTGACATCGTCGGCCGTCTCGTACCGTATGTGCCGGGCGAACAGCCCGCGCTCGCGAAGCCGGTCAAACTGAACACCAACGAGAACCCCTACCCGCCGTCTCCGCGCGTGCTGGAAGCGATCCGCGCCGAGCTGGGCGAGCATGCCGAGTCGCTGCGCCGCTATCCGGATCCGGTCGCGAAGCGCCTGCGCGAAACCGTGGCCGCGCATCATGGTCTGCGCGCCGATCAGGTGTTCGCCGGCAACGGTTCGGACGAAGTGCTCGCGCACGCGTTTCAGGCCCTGCTCAAGCACGACCTGCCCGTCCTCTTCCCCGACATCACGTACAGCTTCTATCCGACCTACGCGCGTCTCTACGACGTGCAGTACCGCACGGTACCGCTCGACGAGGCCTTCGCGATCCGCATCGAGGACTACGCGCAGCCCAATGGCGGCGTGATCTTCCCGAATCCGAACGCGCCCACGGGCCACGCGCTGCCGCTCGTGCAGATAGAAAAGCTCGTGGCGGCGAACCCGGAATCGGTGGTGATCGTGGACGAGGCGTACGTGGACTTCGGCGCGGAATCGGCGATCACGTTGATCGATCGCCATCCGAACCTGCTCGTCGTGCACACGACCTCGAAATCGCGCTCGCTCGCCGGCATGCGGGTGGGCTTCGCGTTCGGCCACGCCGACCTGATCGAAGCGCTCAACCGCGTGAAGGACAGCTTCAACTCGTATCCGCTCGATCGCCTCGCGCAGGCGGCTGCCGTCGCCGCCTATGAAGACGTCGAATGGCTGCGCGCGACGAGCGCACGCGTCATGGCGGGCCGCACCCGACTCGTGGCGGCGCTCGCGGCATTGGGCTTCGAGATCGTGCCCTCGGCTGCGAACTTCGTGTTCGCGCGCCATCCCTCGCACAACGCGGCGGCCATCAACGCGAAGTTGCGCGAGCGAGAGATCTTTGTGCGCCACTTCAACGCGCCGCGCATTAGCCAGCATCTGCGCATTACGGTTGGCACCGATGCCGAATGCGACACGCTCGTCGCCGCGCTCAAGGACATTCTGGGCTAGCCAAACGGGCTACCGGGCCGCCAGGCCGGACGAGCCAATAAAAAACGCGCCTCATGAGGCGCGTTTTTTTCGTGGTGCGGCGGCGAGACGCTTCAGACGTTTTTCGCCGCCATCAGCGCGTGATACTTCTGCGTCAATTGCTCGACCGACTCCAGGTGCTCCGGATTGCGCGGAATGCATTCCACCGGGCACACCTGCACGCACTGTGGCTCGTCGAAATGGCCAACGCACTCCGTGCATTTGTTCGGATCGATCACATAGATTTCCGGACCCATCGAAATCGCGTCGTTCGGGCACTCGGGCTCGCAAACGTCGCAATTAATGCACTCGTCGGTAATCATCAGGGCCATGCTGGTCTCGCTTCTCTACTCACTGCGTGCCGGCCTGCCCGCCAGCGTCATTCACTATCAAGTCGTCCAGCAAGTTTACGCCGGTTTGGCCCTGCGCTCAGGCCTTCGTGACAGGAGCGGAGAGTGACGCGACCTTGTCCTGCAGGCGCTTTTCCACCGACGGAAACACGAACTTGCTCACATCGCCGCCCAGTTGAGCGATTTCGCGCACGATCGTGCCCGAAATGAACTGATACTGATCCGAAGGCGTCATGAACATGGTCTCGACGTCCGGCAGCAGATAGCGGTTCATACCGGCCATCTGGAACTCATATTCGAAGTCCGACACGGCGCGCAGGCCACGCACGATCACGCGCGCGTTGTTGTTGCGGACGAAATCCTTGAGGAGCCCCTTGAAGCTCATCACCTGCACGTTCGGATAGTGGCCGAGCACCTCGTGGGCAATCTCGAGCCGCTCGTCGAGCGAGAAGAAGGGCTTCTTGTTGCGGCTGTCGGCAACACCCACCACCAGCGTGTCGAAAATGCTCGACGCACGCCGCACGAGATCTTCGTGGCCGCGCGTGAGCGGATCGAAGGTACCGGGGTACACGGCGACTACCATGAGGCTTCTCCTCTCTCAACAGAATTGGGGCGCAATACGTGCAACGCACGCGATAGGCCGCCGAACCGCTCCGATCGTGGCCGGCACAGTGCGGACGCATGCACGCGCGTGACGGCCAGGCCGTCCGCCGCTTGTTATGGAACGCGCATTATTCCTCATTTTCGCGCTGCAGCAAATGATAGAAGACCGCACCTGCCTTGCCCTCGCGCACGACGCTCCAGCCCGCCAGCGCCGGCTGCGCGGCCGGATCGAGGCCCTCGCCGCACTCGACGTAGAGCCAGCCATCCGGTGCGACGAGCGGCGCGGCGAGCTCCAGCGCGCGCACGAGCAGCGCGGGCTCGCCGAACGGCGGATCGAGGAACACCACGTCGAAGACGCCCGGCGCGAGACTGGCCGCGAGGCGCAGCGCGTCGGCTTCGGCGATTTCGATGCTGCGCGCCTCAAGGCGCGCCTGGTTGGCGCGAAGCTGCGCAGCGGCGCGCGCGTTACGCTCGACCATCACGACCCGCGCCGCGCCGCGCGAGGCGGCTTCGAAGCCGAGCGCCCCACTGCCCGCGAACAGATCGAGACAGCGCAGACCGTCGAGGCGCTGGCCGAGCCAGTTGAAGAGCGTTTCGCGCACGCGGTCGGGCGTGGGACGCAGGCCGTCCAGATCGAGCACCGGCAACGGCGTGCGCTTCCAGTCGCCGCCGATGATGCGGATCGTGTGAGCACCGCCGCCGCGGGCAGCTTTGCCGGCCGCGGCCGTGCGCGCGCCTTGCGGGCGCGGGGACGTAGAACGGGACATGCGTGTTTTCTTTGGTGACGGCTTATGGGTGTCCGGGCGGCGCGCCGTGCACGCGCCGCACCCCTGATGCGCGAACGTTACCACAGGCCCGCCCGCGCGCCGCGGGGCCAACGCAACGACGCGGCCGGGGGCGCCTGATAAAATGGCGTGTTCTTTCGCGCGTTGCCGCCATTTCCCCGACGTCCGGACCGTCCGAGGTCCGGCCCGCAACGCGCTTCCACAACGCCAGATCATGTTCAGTTTCTTCAAACGATTCCGGGGCTCCAAGGCCGACGAGAGCGCGCCCGAGGGCGAAGCCGCGGATTCCGCGGCCACCGAAACCGCGCCGGTGGCGCAGACCGCCCCCGTGCCGGTCGCACGTGAAGCAGCGCAAGCTGCCGGACCCGCACACACCACCTCCGCGACCGCCGAGTCTTCCGCTTCGGTCGCCTCAGTCGACCCGGCGACAGAAATCGTCCCGCCGCCCGCGCCGGAGCCCGCCGCGAAGCAGTCATGGCTCACGCGCCTGAAGTCGGGTCTCGCGAAGACGAGCTCGAACCTCACGAGCATCTTCGTCAATGCAAAGATCGACGACGACCTCTACGAGGAGCTGGAAACGGCGCTCCTGATGTCGGATGCCGGCGTGGACGCCACCGAATACCTGCTCGAAACGCTGCGCCAGAAGGTCCGCGCCGAACGCCTCACCGAGGCCGCGCAGGTGAAGGAAGCACTGCGCCAGTTGCTGATCGACCTGCTCCAGCCGCTCGAAAAATCGCTGATGCTGGGCCGGGCGCAGCCGCTCGTGATGATGATTGCGGGCGTGAACGGCGCGGGCAAGACCACGAGCATCGGCAAGCTGGCCAAGCATCTGCAGCGCTTCGACCAGAAGGTGCTGCTGGCCGCCGGCGACACGTTCCGCGCCGCCGCGCGCGAGCAGCTCGCGATCTGGGGCGAGCGCAACAACGTGACGGTCGTGCAGCAGGAAAGCGGCGACCCGGCCGCGGTGATCTTCGACGCCGTGAGCGCGGCGCGCGCCCGCGGCATCGACGTGGTGATGGCCGACACTGCGGGCCGCCTCCCCACGCAGTTGCATCTGATGGACGAGCTCAAGAAGGTCAAGCGCGTGATCGGCAAGGCATTCGACGGCGCGCCGCACGAGGTGCTGCTCGTGATCGACGCGAACACGGGCCAGAACGCGCTCACCCAGGTGAAGGCGTTCGACGACGCACTCGGCCTCACCGGGCTCATCGTCACGAAGCTCGACGGCACCGCAAAGGGCGGCATCCTGGCTGCGATTGCGCGCCAGCGACCGGTGCCCGTGTACTTCATCGGCGTGGGCGAGAAAGTGGAAGACCTGCAGCCGTTCAGTGCCGAAGAGTTCGCGGACGCCTTGCTCGGCAGCTAGGCAACGGGGCTGAATGCAAAGCAAAAGGGGGGGCGTTCCTGCGAACGACCCCCCTTTTTTCATATCTGCGCCCCCGAAGGAGCGCCACGACTCACTCCGAATCCGGCTGCTCGCCCGGTGCGGCCTTCGCGAATGCATCGATCCGCATCGCGTGGTCGTAGATGCGCTGGATCGTCGGATAACGCGCCGTGTCGATATTGAAGCGGTTCGCGTTGAAGACCTGCGGGATCAGGCAGGCGTCGGCAAGGGTCGGCGTATCGCCATAGCAAAGCTTGCCCGTGCGTGCGTCGCTCGCAAGACGCTGCTCCAGCGTGCCGAAGCCCAGTTCGATCCAGTGGCGGTACCAGGCGTCCTTCGCGGCGTCGTCAACACCTAGCGTGTGCTTCAGGTACTTCAACACGCGCAGGTTGTCCACCGGATGGATCTCGCACGCCACTTGCAGCGCCAGCGAGCGCACGTGCGCGCGGTCGGCTGGCGCTTTCGGCAGCAGGGGCGGCTCGGGATGCGTCTCCTCCAGGTATTCGATGATCGCGAGCGACTGCTGGATCAGGTTCTGCTCGTCGTCGACCAGCGTCGGCACGATGCCATCCTGATTGATCTGCCGATACGCCGGCTTCAGTTGCTCGCCGCCCTCGCGCACCAGATGCACCGGCACGTACTCGTACGACAGGTTCTTCAGGTTCAGCGCGATACGCACACGGTACGACGCGGAACTGCGGAAATAGCTGTAAAGCTTCATGCTCTCCTCGTCAAAGCTCGTAACGGTTCGTGCCCGTCTCAGACCACGCGCAGCGCGATCTCGCCCATCCCCTCCACGCCGCCGCGCATCAGGTCGCCCTTCACCACCGCGCCGACCCCCTCGGGTGTGCCGGTGTAGATCAGGTCCCCCGCTTTCAGCTCGAACAGCGTCGAGAGAAAGGCAATCGTGTCCGCCACCGGCCAGATCATCTGCGAAACGTCGCTGCTCTGCTTGTCCTCGCCGTTGACCGAGAGCCAGATCGCGCCCTTCGCGAGCTGGCCCACCTGTTCGACCGGATGGATCGGACCGATCGGCGCCGAATGGTCAAAACCCTTCGCGGTATCCCACGGACGGCCCAGCTTCTTCGCTTCGGCCTGCAGGTCGCGGCGCGTCATGTCGAGACCCAGCGCGTAGCCATAGACGTGCGCGAGCGCGCTCTCGACGGGGATGTCCTTGCCGCCCTTGCCGATCGCGGCGACGAGTTCCATTTCGAAGTGCACATTCTTCGACTGCGGCGGATACGGAAATTCGGCGGTCGTGCCGGGGGCGACGTAGAGAATCGCGTCGGCCGGCTTGGCGAAGAAGAACGGCGGCTCGCGGTCGGGATCGTGGCCCATCTCGCGCGCGTGGGCTTCGTAGTTGCGGCCGACGCAATAGATGCGGCGCACCGGGAAGCGCTGGTCGCTGCCCGCTACCGGCACCGATGCCTGCGTCGGCTCGAAAACGTAAGTCATGGGGTTCTCCGTCTGCTTGAAGGATGGCGCGGATGGCGCGGAACTGCGTGGGCCGCGCGGGAATCCGGCAGCGGCGCGAACTGCGAGTGTAGCGCGCGGCGCCGCGTCCACGCAGCGTGGCAACCAAGCGGGGCGACTGGAACCGCCGCGCTCCGTCCGCGTGCGCGCCTCATGCGATACTGAGCGCATCCCCGTAATGCATCACGACTGCCGCCCGCCGCGCACCGCGCGCACTCCGGGCGCCTGGAATGCCGCTCTCCATGAATGCTCCCGATCCTGCCGACACCTTTTCCTGCGCCCGCTTCATCAAGGAGATCGGCCGCGGCCCGAACGGCGCGCGCGCGCTGTCTCCGGAAGACACGCAGGCGCTCTATGCCGCGATGCTCGACGGCCGCGTGTCCGACCTCGAACTCGGCGCGGTGCTGCTCGCCTACCGCCTGAAGGGCGAAACCGCGGCGGAGCTGGCCTCGATGCTGGCGGCCGCGCACGCATCGTTCGCACCGCTGGCGTCTCCCGCGGGCGACTATCGCGCCGTCTCGATCCCGAGCTACAACGGCGCCCGCAAGCAGCCGAACCTCGTGCCGCTGCTCGCGCTGCTGCTGGCGCGCGAAGGCGTGCCGACCCTGGTCCACGGCGTAAGCACGGATCCTGGCCGGGTGACGAGCGCCGAAATCTTCGCGGCGCTGAACTTCGCCGCCGTTCGCGATCATGCGGGCATCGAAGCGCAGCTCGCGCAAAAGCGCGTTGCATTCGCGCCTGTCGAAGTGCTCGCGCCGCCGCTCGCACGCCTCCTCGCGCTGCGCGCCCGTATGGGCGTGCGCAACTCCACCCATACGCTCGTGAAGCTGCTGCAGCCGTTCGCGCAGCCGGGTCTGCGGCTCGTCAACTACACGCACCCGCCCTACCGTGAAAGCCTGAGCGCATTGTTCGCGGCGCATCCCGATGCCGCGACGGGCGGCGCGCTGCTCGCGCGCGGCACGGAAGGCGAAGCGGTCGCCGACACACGCCGCCAGGTCCAGGTGGACTGGCTGCACGACGGGATCTGCGAAACGCTGGTCGAGCCCGAACGATCGTCGCCCGACGCGCCCGAAGTGGCGCTGCCGGAAGGCCGCGACGCCCCGACGACCGCCGCCTGGATCGATGCCGTGCTGCGCGGCGAGGCGCCGGTGCCCGGGGCGATCGCGCGGCAGGTCGAGACGATCAAGCGCATCGCCAGACGCTAACTCGCTGTTGACACGCACAGTCGTCCTGTCTTACATTGGCCGAATGCGTTCCTTTCCGAACACCCTCCGAATTACCTTCGGCCGCCTAGCGGCCCTATCGCTACGTCTAGCGTAAGCCAGGCGTAGCGCTGCGCGACCGCCTCCTCCGCGAGGTTCCCCGGTCCGCAGTCCTCCCAAGCCGTTCCCGCAGTACCCCAAACTCGCCGTATCCCTACAACCAGTCGTCTGTATTCGTCCGTTTACCGTTCGGACGAGTCGCGAGGGTCAAAATGCACGTTGCATGGGCATCGTTCACGTCCACATTTGCCGCGCCGGTTACCGCCGCCACCGTGGCCGCCTTCTTCGCGTTCGTGGTTGCCGCCCGAACACCGGAAGTTTCGCGCATCGTGCTTCGTCGCCAGCCCGCCAGCCGCCCGCTGCCGACCGCCATCGCAAACGACTTCATGAAGAACGAGGCTCGTCATGTTGCGTAATCCCGCCGAGAAGTACCGCCCCTTCCCCGCCATCCGCCTGAACGGCCGCCGATGGCCTACCCGCACCGTCGAACGCGCGCCGATCTGGATGAGCACCGACCTGCGCGACGGCAACCAGTCGCTCATCGAGCCGATGAGCATCGAACAGAAAACCGAATTCTTCGAGATGTTGGTGGCGATCGGCTTCAAGGAAATCGAGGTCGGTTTCCCGTCGGCATCGCAGACCGACTTCGATTTCGTGCGCAAGCTGATCGAGGAAAAGCGCATTCCCGAGGACGTGACGATCGAAGTGCTCGTGCAGTCGCGCGAGGAACTGATCGCGCGCACGTTCGAGGCGCTCGAAGGCGTGCCGCGCGCGATCGTGCACCTCTACAACGCGATCTGCCCGTCGTTCCGCAAGATCGTGTTCGGCCAGTCGAAGGAAGAGGTCAAGGCGCTCGCCGTGGACGGTACGCACATGATCCGCGAACACGCCGATGCCCGCCCGCAAACGCACTGGATCTACCAGTACTCGCCCGAAACGTTCAGCATGACGGAGCTCACGTTCGCGCGCGAAGTCTGCGACGCCGTCGCGCAAACCTGGCGCCCGACGCGCGATCACAAGATGATCGTGAACCTTCCGGCCACGGTCGAAGCCGCAATGCCCAACGTCTACGCCGACCAGATCGAGTGGATGGATCGCAATCTCGCGTACCGTGACAGCATCGTCCTCTCGGTGCATCCGCACAACGACCGCGGCACGGCCGTCGCCGCCGCGGAAATGGCGCTGCTCGCGGGAGCGGACCGCATCGAAGGCTGCCTCTTCGGCAACGGCGAGCGCACCGGCAACGTCGATCTCGTGACGCTCGCGATGAACCTCTACACCCAGGGCATCGATCCGGGCCTCGACTTCTCCGATATCGACGCCGTGCGCCGCGTAGTCGAGCGCTGCAACCAGTTGCCCGTGCACCCGCGCCATCCGTACGCGGGCGACCTCGTGTTCACGGCGTTCTCGGGCTCGCATCAGGACGCAATCCGCAAGGGTTTCGCGCAGCAGCAGCCCGATGCGATCTGGGAAGTGCCCTATCTCCCCATCGATCCCGCCGACCTCGGCCGCAGCTACGACGCGGTGATCCGCGTAAACAGCCAGTCGGGCAAGGGCGGCGCGACGTATCTGCTCGAACGCGGCATGGGCTTCACGCCGCCGCGGCGCGTGCAGATCGAGTTCAGCCACGCCGTGCAGACGGCCGCGGACACGACGGGCGAGGAAATCACCGGCGAGGCGATCTGCGCCCTTTTCAAGCGCGAATACTTCGAGACGAGCGGGCCGGCCGTGCATGCCGGAGCGGGCCGCGTGCGCTGGGAAGGCCGTGACATTGCGGCGCCCTCGGCCGCCGACGGGCACGAAGCCCTGGCCCAGGCGATTGCGGCGGCAATAACGACGGCCACGGGCGCGACGGTCGAGATCATCTCGTTCGAAACCGCGCGCACCGAGCAGGGCGCAACCGCCGTGTTCGTCGGTTGCCGCGTAGGCGCTCAGCCCATTCGCCACGGCGTGGGCGTCGCCGATGACACCGTGGAGGCGACGGTCGCCGCGGTCGTGAGCGGCGTGAACCGCGCGGCCTGGCCTCAGGTCGACCGCCGCGCCGCCGCCTGAAGCCGCGCGCGATCAGGCCCGGCAGGGAAATTGACAGAAGCTTTGCGTGGGAACAGCGTTGGCTTTGCATGGGCCCGGAGTAAGCGCTAAAGCGCTAACTCCGGCCGACAAGCGCGAGCGGCAGAACGGGCCGCCTGCGTAGGTCCGGAGCGTCCAGAAGACGCGCCGGAAGAAGGGACTAACCGGTTTTATTCGAGCGCACAACGCGTCGCCTGCCATGCGAGCAGACGCCAGTGACCATCCTCCTGCGTCTGGATGGCCGTGTAGGCAATGGGAAACAGCAGCGCGCCATTGTTGGCTTCCATCTCGATCAGTGCGCGCCCGGACACCACGCAGGCCTCGCGCCCAACCGGCAGCACGTCCTGCGACTGGATCTCGATCTGACGGTAGCGGCGGCGTCCTGCCGTGATGGCATCGATGAACTGCTGTTTGGTTTCGCGTTTACCGTTCGTATGGACGAAGATCGCGTTGTCCGACAACAGGGCGTTCAGCGACGATCCGTCGCCCTCCACCATTGCACGAAACCGTTCGCGCTCCAGCCCGCGAATCGCATCGATTACTTTCGCCGCCATGGCCCTTGCCCCCTTGCGCGCCCGTCCCAATGTCGGTGGAAACCAGCGCAGAAGATGTACCGCACGCGTCTCGCTGAAATTTATACCAGGTTTGGTCGCGTGGAAACTTGCGATCAAAAACGGCGCGCCTCGGCGCGTCTGATTGCCACATCTAGAGGGTTTACTCGCCATTCTTCGGCGCGATACTTCGCCATCCGCTGTCGGCCCCGTCCAGTCTGGTTTCCGGCGAAATCTATCGAAATAAATGTTTCGATAGCAGCCACGGAACCTTGAAGTCCCTACAGACTCCAAGTATTAGCACTCGGTGGAGCAGAGTGCTAACATCCACCGTGGAGTCGCAGTCCGACTTTTGCAAGATATAGAGGAGTTCACTACGTGAGCAACGCAATGGCAATGACCCTTCCTGGTACGCTGAGCCCGACGCCGGCCAAGGCGGCGGGGGCAGGCGTGCTGGCGCTCGCGAATCAATCGATGCTGCCCGGCCAGCTGGGCAATATCGACGCCTACATTCAGGCCGTCAACCGGATCCCCATGTTGACGCCGCAAGAGGAGCGCCAGTTCGCGACCGAGTTTCGCGAACAGAACAATCTCGAATCCGCCCGTCGCCTCGTGCTTTCGCACCTGCGCCTGGTGGTTTCGATCGCCCGTAACTACCTGGGCTACGGCCTGCCGCACGCCGACCTGATCCAGGAAGGCAACATCGGCCTGATGAAGGCCGTAAAGCGCTTCGACCCGGAGCAAAACGTACGGCTCGTTTCGTACGCCATGCACTGGATCAAGGCCGAGATCCACGAATACATCCTGCGCAACTGGCGCATGGTGAAGGTCGCCACGACCAAGGCGCAGCGCAAGCTGTTCTTCAACCTGCGCAGCCACAAGCAGGGCCTGCAGTCGTTCACGCCTGAGGAAATCGAAGGCCTCGCGCAGGAACTGAACGTGAAGCGCGAGGAAGTCGTGGAGATGGAGACGCGTCTGTCCGGCGCCGACATCGCGCTCGAAGGCCAGACCGAGGACGGCGAGGAATCGTTCGCCCCCATCGCCTGGCTGGCCGACTCGCACAGCGAGCCGACCGCCGTGCTGGCGTCGCGTCAGCGCGACCGTTTGCAATCGGACGGCATTGCGAGCGCGCTGGAAGCACTCGACGCGCGCAGCCGCCGCATCATCGAGGCGCGCTGGCTGAACGTCGCCGACGACGGCTCGGGCGGCTCGACGCTGCACGAGCTGGCCGACGAGTTCGGTGTCTCGGCCGAGCGTATCCGTCAGATCGAAGCCAGCGCGATGAAGAAGATGCGCACGGCACTCGCCGACTATAGCTGATCGCGCCCGCCGAGCCCCCGGCTCGCCGGCGTGCTAAAGCCCCGTCCTCTCAGGAGGCGGGGCTTTTTCTTTGCACGATGCCGGCGCGCGGCCACCCTCGATTCATATCGGCGGATTTTTCCCTAACATAAATATCGACCCCGATGCGGAACGCATTTTAATTTGCCCCCATTTTATTGACTTAAAGCAAATCAAATCGCGATACTGACCAGGATGGCCTGTGTTCGCGACAAGATGTCGCGAGCGGACTGTCGCATGCCTTGACTCGCAATCTTAAAATTCTTGTCCATCAGTTGTGCCGAAGCGCCGGGTGACCCAAGCCATCCGGTCGGGATAACGAAGCATTGGAAGAATCTGCAGTCATCGATCCATCATGATCTCGACATCCGATCCCCCCTCCCGGCCGCCGCCCGCACTGCGGTCGCGCTTCCTGCGCTGGGCGCGCGGACCCACCTTCTCCCGCGACATCGCCTTCGTCCTCGCCTTCAAGCTTGTCCTGCTGATGGCGCTCAAATACGCATTCTTCAACCACCCGCAGGCCGAAAACATGAACATGCCGCCGGCGGAGGTCGCACGCGCCATTCTTTCGGTGTCCGTGCCATCCGCGATGAACCCGCATCAAGACCATCAAGGCCATCAAAGCGATACCCAGGGGGACCAAAATGCCCATTAGCGAAACCGTCGACCTCTCACGGCTGCAGTTCGCCATCACCGCGCTCTATCACTTCCTGTTCGTTCCGCTCACGCTGGGCCTCTCGTGGCTCCTCGTCATCATGGAGTCGGTCTACGTGATGACCGGCAAGCCGATCTACAAGGACATGACGCAGTTCTGGGGCAAGCTGTTCGCCATCAACTTCGTGATGGGCGTCACCACCGGCCTCACCATGGAGTTCCAGTTCGGCACCAACTGGTCGTACTACTCGCACTACGTGGGCGACATCTTCGGCGTGCCGCTCGCCGTCGAAGGGCTCGCCGCGTTCTTCCTCGAATCGACCTTCGTCGGGCTGTTCTTCTTCGGCTGGAACCGGCTCTCGAAGGGCCAGCACCTCATCACGACATTCTTCGTCGCGCTCGGCTCGAACCTCTCCGCGCTCTGGATCCTCGTGGCCAACGGCTGGATGCAGAACCCCGTCGGCGCCGAGTTCAACTACGAAACCATGCGCATGGAGCTCACGAGCCTCTTCCAGGTGATCTTCAACCCGGTCGCGCAGGTGAAGTTCGTGCATACCGTATCGGCGGGTTACGTGACCGCCTCGATGTTCGTGCTCGGCATTTCGTCGTGGTACCTGATCCGCCGCCGCGACGTCGATTTCGCGCTGCGCTCGTTCGCCATCGCCGCAGGCTTCGGCCTGGCCTCGACGCTGTGCGTGCTGGTGCTCGGCGACGAGTCGGGCTACACCACGGGCGAGGTGCAGCAAATCAAGCTCGCCGCCATCGAGGCCGAATGGGACACCGCCCCCGCGCCCGCGCCGTTCACACTGTTTGGCATGCCGAACCAGAAGGAAGAGCGCACCGACTATGCGATCCGGATTCCTTACTTGATGGGCATCATCGCGACGCGCTCTATCGATGAGCCGGTGATCGGCCTGAAGGACCACATCGGGCGCGCGGAAGTGCGCATCCGCAATGGCATGCTTGCCTATGCCGCATTGCAGAAAATGAAGGAAGGCACCGCCGACACCGAAACACGCGACGTCTTCGACGCCCACAAGGGCGACCTGGGCTACGGCCTGCTGCTGAAGCAGTTCGCGCCGAACGTGGTGGACGCGACGCCCGAGCAGATCGAGGCCGCCGCGAAGAGCGCGATCCCACCGGTCGCGCCCGTATTCTGGTCGTTCCGCATGATGGTGGGACTCGGCATTCTGTTCCTCGCGACCTTCGTGCTGGCGTTCTGGTTCTGCGCGCAACGTTCGCTGCTCAAGCCGAGCCGCGCGTGGTTCCTGCGTTGGGCCGTGTGGGCGATCCCGCTGCCGTGGATCGCCGCCGAGTTCGGCTGGGTCGTCGCCGAACTCGGCCGCCAGCCATGGACCATCGCCGAAGTGCTGCCGACGCATCTTTCCGCATCGAGCCTCGCGCCCGGCGACGTGATGCTGAGCATCGCGGGCTTCGTGGTGTTCTACACGGCGCTCTTCATCATCGAAATCACGCTGATGTTCAAGTACGCCCGCCTCGGCCCGTCCGCGCTGCACACAGGGCGCTACTTCCACGAACAGGGTTCGACCGTGGCGGCCGGCAACGGCCACGTCGCCTGAGCCCGGCGCCGCCGGCTATCGCACCAACAAGGACGAGCAAGGAACAGACAACCATGGACTACGCAACCCTCAAGCTCATCTGGTGGGTGCTGATCGGCGTGCTGCTGATCGGCTTCTCGCTCACCGACGGCTTCGACATGGGCGCCGCCGTACTGCTGCCCTTCATCGGCAAGACCGATGCCGAACGCCGCATCGTCATCAACACCGTAGGCGCGACCTGGGAAGGCAACCAGGTCTGGCTCATCACCGCGGGCGGCGCGATGTTCGCGGCGTGGCCGCTGGTGTATGCGGCGTCGTTCTCGGGCTTCTACTTCGCGATGCTGCTCGTACTCTTCGCGCTGTTCTTCCGCCCCGTGGGCTTCGACTATCGCGGCAAACGCGACAATCCGACGTGGCGCAACGCCTGGGACTGGGCGCTTTTTGTCGGCGGCTTCGTGCCCGCACTCGTGTTCGGCGTGGCGTTCGGCAACCTGCTCGAAGGCGTGCCTTTCGCCTACGACACCGACCTGCGGGTTACGTACCACGGCAGCTTCTGGGAATTGCTCAACCCGTTCGCGCTCGTCTGCGGCCTCGTAAGCCTGACGATGCTCACCGCGCACGGCGCCGCCTTCGTCAAGCTCAAGAGCGACGGCGTGGTGGCCCAACGCGCGGGCAAGGCGCTGCGCCTCACCTCGATCCTCGCGGTCGTGCTCTTCATCGTGGCGGGCGCGCTAGTCGCGACGCTGATCGGCGGTTACACGATCACGTCGCCGGCGCCGCTCGACGCTCCCTCGAACCCGCTGCTCAAGAGCGTCGAGGCCGGCCAGGGCCTCTGGCTCACGAACTACGGCCTCTACCCGTGGATGGCGATCGCACCCCTGCTCGGCATCGTGGGCGGGCTCGTCGCCTGCGTGCTCGCGGGTTCGCGCATGGAGAAGACGGCGTTCATCGCCACCGGGCTCATGATCGTCGGCGTGATCCTCACGGCGGGCTTCTCGATGTTTCCGTTCATCATGCCGTCGTCGCTCGATCCGCGCAGCAGCCTGACCGTGTGGGACTCGACTTCCAGCAAGACGACGCTCGAGATCATGCTCGTCGCCGTGATCATCTTCCTGCCTATCGTGCTGGCCTATACGACCTGGGCCTACCGCGTCATGCGCGGCAAGGTCACTGCCGCCGCGATCAAGGAACAGCACAATTCGCTTTACTGATTTCGAAGGAGTCTGAACGATGTGGTATTTCAGTTGGATCCTCGGCATAGGCGCGGCGCTCGGCTTTGGCATCATCAATGTGATGTGGCTCGACTCGCAGCAGCAGAAGCCGGTCGACACGGTTCGCAAGGACTGAGCCCGGAGCCGCCGCCGCACGCAGGCGGGCAGGCATAAAAAAATCGGCGCTGCAGATAGCAGCGCCGATTTTTCTTGCTCGCGTTCGCGTGGATCGTGCCGCGCATGCAGCGCGGCACGGCAAGCGTCACGCGGGTTGCGGCGCAAGCATGTGCGCGTAACGCTGCGCGGCGCGACCGACCACGATGTGCATCGTATCGGCCGACACCCACACCACGTCGAGCGCATCGAGCTTCTGACGATCGACCGCCGCCGCATCGCGCACGACCACACGCAGGCGCGTTGCCGCCACGACATCGAGCGACACGACGTTAGCCGATCCGCCCAGTGCCGCCAGCCAGCGCGACGGATCCGGATCGAGCGGGCCCGGTTCGCTTTCGTCTGCAACCGCAACTGCAGCAGCCTCAGCCGGTTGCGCGGGCGCCACGGACTGCGCCGGCGCCTGCGGTGCCGCACCGACACCGCGCTTGATCTCGCTGCGGATCTCGTCGGCGATGATGTCGGCTTCCGGTCCGATGATCACCTGCACGCTCTCTCCGCCGCGCTTGAGCACGCCGCGCGCTCCGATCACCTTCAACGCGGGCTCCGATACCTTCGCCGGATCGGCCACCGAAAGACGCAGACGCGTCGTGCACGCATCGACCACCTTGAGGTTCGCAGCGCCACCGAGCGCATCGATATAGCGCGCGGCGCGCGACGCGCCTTCGGCATTCGCCGGCACGGCGGCACCCGACATCGAGGACGCGAGCGCCGTGTCGCCGTTCGAGGCTTCGCGGCCCGGCGTCGGCAGGTTGAAGCGGCGGATGAAGAAGCGGAACAGCGTGTAGTAGACCACCGCGTAGACGAGGCCGAGCGGAATGGCCTCCCAGCCGTGCGTCGAGAGCCCGTAGTTCAGCACGTAGTCGATGAAACCCGCCGAGAACGTGAAACCGAGCTTGATGTTCAACAGCGAGCAAATCGCGAGCGAGAGGCCCGTGAGCACCGCGTGAATGCCGTACAGCACCGGCGCGAGGAACATGAACGTGAACTCGATCGGCTCGGTCACGCCCGTGAGGAACGAAGTGAGCGCCATCGAAAGCAGGAGACCCGCGACCATCGAGCGGCGTTCCTTCGGCGCTTCGTGCAGCATCGCGAGACACGCGGCCGGCAGACCGAACATCATGACCGGGAAAAAGCCCGCCATGAAGCTGCCCGCGGTGGGATCGCCCGCGAAGAAGCGGTGCAGGTCGCCGGTGACGGCCGCGCCGCCGCCGGGCGGCGTGAACGTGCCGAACACGAACCACACGAGCGAGTTGAGGATGTGGTGCAGGCCCGTCACGAGCAGCAGCCGGTTCAGGAAGCCATACACGAAGGTGCCGATCGCGCCCGCCGTGGTAAGCCAGTGACCCGCGCTGTCGATCACGCCCTGCACCGGCCCCCAGCCATAGCCGAACACAATGCCGAGCACCACGCACACGAGCCCGGTAATGATCGGCACGAAGCGTTTGCCGCCGAAGAACGCCAGGAACTCGGGGAGCTTGATGTCCTTGAAGCGGTTGTAGAGCATGCCCGCGACAATACCCGCCACGACGCCCGAGAGGACGCCCATGTTGAGCTTGTCGTTGATGTCCTTCATCACGGCAATCTCGACGAGATAGCCGAGTGCGCCCGCGAGCGCGGCCACGCCGTTGTTGTCCTTGGCGAAGCCGACTGCGATGCCGATCGCGAAAAGGAGCGGCAGGTTGTCGAAGATCGCTCCGCCCGCGTCGGCGATGATCTTGATGTTGAGCATGTCGCTCTGGCCGAAGCGCAGCAGCAGGCCGGCGACCGGCAGCACTGCGATCGGGAGCATCAGCGCGCGGCCGAGGCTCTGAATCTTGAGAAACGGATTGCCATCCATTGAACTGCCTCCAGTCCCTGTCTCTTTCGTGACGTCAGTGAGTGATGAGAGTCGCCGGTTTGCGCGTGAAACCGCGCGTGCCGGCGTGTTTTTTATTTAAGGGGGTGTTCCAGCGGGGGGTTATTCCAGCGGCCAGATCGAGCGGCTCACGGCGCGCACGGCCTGGGCCGATTCGAGGGCAAGCGCGTCCTGCGCGCGCTGGCGGCACAACTGCCAGTCGAGGTTGCGCACGCGCGCCTTGATGGACGGCACCGATACCGGGTCGACGGACAGCTCGGTCACGCCGAGACCGACGAGTAGCGGCACGGCAACCGGATCGCCCGCGAGCGCGCCGCAGACGCCAACCCACTTGCCGTGCTTTTCGGCGCCCTGCACGGCCGCCGCGACGAGTCGCAGCACGGCCGGGTGCAGGCCGTCCGCCTGCGCCGCGAGATCGGGCTGGCAGCGGTCCATTGCGAGCGTGTACTGCGTGAGGTCGTTCGTGCCGATCGAGAAGAAGTCCGCGTGCTGCGCAAGCTGGTCGGCCAACAGCGCCGCCGAAGGCACCTCGATCATCACGCCGATCTCGACCGGCTCGGTGCGGCCGGCTTCTTCTGCAAACGTTTCGATACGCTCGCGCAGACGCACGAGCTCGCCCACGTCGGTGACCATCGGCAGCAGGATACGCACGGCACCCGCCGGCTTCACGGCGACGAGCGCGCGCAACTGGTCGTCGAGCAGATCCGGGCGCACCTGCGCGAGACGGATGCCGCGCAGGCCCAGCGCCGGATTCGGTTCGGGCGGCAGCGTCAGGTAATCGACTTCCTTGTCCGCGCCTACGTCGAGCGTGCGGATGATCGCGCTGCGGCCGGCCAGCGCCTCGGCGATGGCCTGGTAGCTCTGGCGATGCTCCTCGATCGTCGGCGCCGCCTGACGGTGGATGAACATCAGCTCGGTGCGCAGCAGGCCCACCGCATCGGCGCCGTTCTCCACGGCCGTGTTCGCGTCTTCGAGCGTGGCGATGTTGGCCGCGACCTCGATGGCGCGGCCGTCGCGCGTCGCCGCCGCCTGCTGCGAGGTGCGGCGGTTCGCTTCGCGCACGCCCGCGAGGCGCTGGCGCTCGGCGCGCGCACGCTCGACGTCGAGCGCGGTCGGCGCATAGGCGAGACGCCCTTCGCCGGCATTTACGACAACCTGCGTGCCTTCGGCGATCGTATGCAGCGCGTCGCCAACCGCGACGAGCGCCGGAATGCCCGCCTGGCGCGCGATGATCGCCGCGTGCGAGGTCGCGCCGCCGCGCGCCATCACGAGCGCCGTCACGCGCGCACGGTCGAGCGTGGCGAGATCGGACGGCGTGAATTCGTCGGCGGCGAGCACGGCCTCGTCGGGCAGCACGCGTGCCGCCGTGTTCGAGAGCCCGAGCGCGCGCAGCACGCGCTTTTCGATGTCGCGCAGGTCGGCGGCACGCTCCGCCAGCAGCGGATCGTCGATCTGGCCGAGCACCGCGATCTGCGCGAGGATCGCCTCGCGCCATGCGAAGCCCGCGCTCTTGCCGAGGCTGACGAGATCGCGCGCGGCGTCGACGAGCGTCGGGTCTTCGAGCAGCACGCGATGCATCGTGAAGATGCCCGCCTCGCCGATCGCGCCGCGCTGCGACGCGGCTCGCACGGTGTGGTTCAGCTCGGCGTCGACGGCGGCGATGGCCTTGTCGAGCGCGCGGCTTTCGGCGGCCGGGGTGCCGTTCGCCGCTTCGGGCGGCACGATTTCGGCGTCGTCCCAGCGCACCAGCGTGCCGACGGCGATGCCAGGCGCCGCGCACACGCCCGCGAGCGTGTCGGGCGCGGCATTCCCGGCCGCGGCAGGCGCGGCGGGAAGCGTGGCAGGAAGCGCGGCGGCACGCGGCGCCGGCGAGATCTGTCGTGCCGGCGCTTCGCCGCCCTCGCCCGGCGCTTCGCGGGTCAGCTCGTTGGCGACCGCGTCGACGGCCTGCTGCGCGTCGCGGCCCGTACCGACGAGCTCGATCGTCGCACCCTCGCCCGCGCCTAGCGCGAGCAGGCCGACCACGCTCTCGATGGCCGCTTTGCGCTCACCATGCCGCACCTCTACGCGCGCATCGAAATCGCGCACGGCCTCGCGCGCCCGCGCAGCAGGCCGCGCGTGCAGGCCGCCCGCATGCGCGAGCGTCACGGTCCTGCGCACCTCGTTCTCGACTGGGCTCGCCGCACGGACCACGGCGGCCTCCGCGCCCTCGCGCATACGCAGCACAAGCAACGGCGACACGCCGGCTTCCACCTTGCCCGCCTGCGCGCGCGACACCACTTCGAACGCATCCGAATTCGCAATCGCCACGACGGAAACGAGGCTCGGCGCCTCGCACGCAACGACGTCGAGATCGAATTCGATCAGAACGTCGCCGCGCCGCACCTCGGCGCCCTGCTGGACCTTCGGTTCGAAACCCTTGCCGTTCAGCTCGACCGTGTCGATGCCGATATGCACGAGCACCTGCGCGCCTTCGGCCGTTTGCAGCGTGACGGCATGGCCGGTACGCGCGAGGTGCATGACGACGCCGTCGCACGGCGCGACGAGGCGGCCGACCAACGGGTCGATGCCGATCCCGTCGCCGAACAGCCCTTCCGAAAACACCGGATCGGGCACCGATGCGAGCGGCACGACCGGGCCGGTAAGCGGTGCGACAAGTGAAATGTCGCCTGGGGCGGATTGATCCGGGTTCATCAGGTGGGACTCCTGGATGCGTTCCATCAGCTTTCCAATCTAGTGGGTTTCGGTGACTTTGTTCAGGTAGCGCGGCTCGTCGGGATTGCGGCCGCGCGCGGCGGCGAGGCCCGCCGCCATCACGTAGAACGAAAGAATGGCGGCGACCGGATCGAGCGCCGCATCGGCGGCCGTCACGAGCGGCAGCGTGGCCTCCGGCACGTCCGCGGGCGCGGCGAGCAGCACCCGCGCGCCGCGCTTCGTCATGTCGCGCGCGAACTCGACGAGGCCCGCCTGCTCCGGCCCGCGCGGCGCGAACACGAGCAGCGGGTAATCGCGGTCGATCAGCTCCATCGGGCCGTGACGCACCTCGGCACTAGAGAACGCCTCGGCCTGGATGCCCGAGGTTTCCTTGAGCTTGAGCGCCGCTTCCTGGGCGATGGCGAGGCCCGGGCCGCGGCCAATCACGATCATCTGCGAAACGTCGCGCAGTTCGTCCACGGCCTTCGACCAGTCGAGCGCGCCCGCGCGGTGAAGCGCGTCGGGCAGCGCGCGCACGGCGTCCACGAATGCGGCGTCGCGCTGCCAGAACGCGACCAGTTGCGCGGACATCGAGAGCATCGCGATATAGCTCTTGGTGGCCGCCACGCTCAGTTCCGGCCCGGCGAGGAGCGGCAGCTCGACACCCGCGGCGTCGGCGAGCGGCGAGCCCGGCACGTTGACGGCTGCCGCCGTGAGCGCGCCCGCCTCGTGCAGCACGCGCATCGTGGCCACGAGATCAGGACTCCTGCCTGATTGGGAAAAAGCAAGGGCGAACTGGCCCCGCACGCGCAACGGCGCCTGCTGGAGCGTGGCGATCGACATCGGGATCGAGGCGACCGGCACGCCGATGCGGCTCATCGTGAGCGCGGCGAAATAGCTCGCCGCATGGTCGGAGCTGCCGCGCGCGACGGTTAGCGCAACCTGGCGCGGCTCGGCCTGGAGCTGGAGCGCCAGCGCCTCGACGGGCGCGGTGTCCGCGAGCTGCGCGGCGACGACGCTGGCCGAGGCCAGCGCTTCTTTAAGCATATTCGACAATCGAATCTCCTTCGACATAGGTCGCGGTGAGGGCCAGCTCGCGATCGAACACGACGACGTCGGCCCATGCGCCGCGCGCGAGGCGGCCACGGTCCTCGATGCCGAGGTAATCGGCAGCGTAGCGCGACAGGCGCGCGGAGACGTCGGCGATCGGCAAGCCGAGCGAAACGAGGTTGCGCAGCGCCTGATCCATGGTCAGCGTGCTGCCTGCAAGCGTGCCATCGGCAAGCCGCACGCCGCCGAGACACTTTGTCACGTGCTGGCTGCCGAGGCGGTATTCGCCGTCGGGCATGCCGGTGGCCGAGGTGCTGTCGGTGACCACGTAAAGGCGCGGAATCGCGCGCATGGCCGCACGGATCGCGCCCGGATGCACGTGCAACAGGTCGGGAATGATCTCCGCGTATTCGGCATGCGCGAGCGCCGCGCCGACAAGGCCGGGGTTGCGGTGATGCAGCGGCGACATCGCGTTGAAAAGGTGCGTGAAGCCGCGCGCGCCATGCTTGAGTGCCGCGACGCCGTCGTCGTAGGTCGCGAGCGAGTGGCCGAGCTGCACGCGCACGCCGCGCGCCGCCATTTCCGCGATGATTTCGATGTGGCCGGCGATCTCGGGCGCGACGGTCACGACGCGGATGGGCGCGATCGAGAGGTACTTGAGCACCTCGTCGAGCACGGCCGACACGGCCGCGTCGGGCTGCGCACCAAGCTTGCCGGGATTGATGTACGGACCTTCCAGATGCACGCCCAGCACCCGCGAGCCGCCCGGCGTGCGCAGGCGCGCCACGTCGCCAAGCCCCGCCACGACGCTCATCAGCTCGTCGCGCGGCGCGGTCATCGTGGTGGCGAGCAGGCTCGTCGTGCCGAAGCGCGCGTGCGTGCGCGTGATGGTTTCGATGGCGTCGCCCGCCTCCATCACGTCGGCGCCGCCGCCGCCGTGCACGTGCAGGTCGATGAAGCCCGGCAGGACATAGGGCGCGTCGTTCGTCGCCGGATCGGCAGGCTTGCCCGAGATCGAGTGGATGCGCCCGTTCTCGAACGACAGCGTGCCCAGGATCCAACCTTCAGGAGTGAGTATGTTTCCGCTCAGCATGAATGTTTTCCGGTGAGTTGCGAGGAGGCGCGGGGCGTCATATCGGGGTCGTGCCTGTGGGATTCGTTCAGCGGCGCCATGTTCACTGGCGCAGTTCCGCGACGAAGTCGTAGTAGCCGTCGCGGCAGTAGGTATCGGTCAGTTCGATGGCGTGCTGGTCGGCGGAAAAACCCACGCGCGTGATGACGAGCAGCGCCGCGCGCGGCTCCACGCCCATCAGCGCGGCAATTTCGCCCGTCGCATTGACCGCGCGGAAATGCTGCAAGGCACGCACCACGGGCATGCCGCGCGCTTCGAGATACGCGTAGAGCGAAGCGTCGATGGCGTCGGGGTCGGGCACGATCGAAACCGGCAGGGCCGAATGCTCCACGGCCATCACGGTGCCGTCCGCACGGCGCAAGCGCCGCAGGCTCGTGACCGAGGCGCCCGGCGAAAGGCCAAGCTGCACGATCTCCTCACGATGCGCCGCCCGCACTTCGCGCGCCAGCCACACCGAGTCCGGCGTGAAGCCGCGCTGCTGCATCTTCTTCGTGAAGCCGGTGAGGCGCGAGAGCGGATCTTCGACTCGCGGCGTAATGAAGCTGCCTGCCCCGCGCGCACGACGGATCAGCCCCTGCTCCACGAGCAGCTCGATCGCCTTGCGCGCCGTGATGCGCGAAACGCCGATAGCGTCCGACAGCGTGCGCTCCGAAGGCAGCGCCTCGCCGGCCGACCACACGCCGCAATGAATGGCCGTGGCAAGGTTGCGCGCCAGTTGCAGATAGAGCGGCGTCACGTTGCGCGCATCGGGCATCAGGGCAGACCAACGGGTTTCCATGGGACGTGTGCCTGGGTTCTGGGATCGTGGGGCGTCCGGGCGCCGTGTGCGCTGGACCGCTTTGAAGTCGAGCCCATTATATAACCACAATAATACCAGTCAACAGAATGGTATTGATCTGCCATGTCGCCCAGAATCTGTTAATTATCAATAGCTTGCAATTCATCGCCTGGCTGCTTTATGACGTCTTGCCGCATCGGGATTTACCCTGGACATGCCCAATTGGACCTCCGAACAAGACCAAAACGAACGCCCGATACGCTGCGGAGCAGACCAGAGTGATACCACCCTATACCCAAAATGGCAGATCCCAAATAGTGCTAACGTACGTCATGCAGTTCCCCTATAGTCCTGTTTGATAACAATCCGCGACATCGCAAGGGGGCGACTTGTCGACCGAATCCGATGCCATGCGGCACGCCGAGGCCGTGTTGCAGTTCAATCGCTTCTACGCGAAATACCTGAACGCCGAACACGAGCGCCAGCCGCGAAGCGCCTATTCGCTCACCGAAATGCGCGTCTTCCACGAGCTGGCCAGCGGTGCGGCCGACACGGCGGCGAGCCTCGCCCGCAATCTCGTGCTCGACACCGGCTATCTGAGCCGGATCCTCGCCGGGTTCGAGCAGCGCGAGCTGATCTCACGGCGCCCGAGCGAAACCGACGCGCGCCAGTCGCTGCTGAACCTCACCGACGCGGGACGCGCCGAGTACGCATCGCTCGATGCTGCCGCGATTGCTTGCATTGCAACGGCGCTCGGCAAGCTCGCGCCGGCCGAGCAGGAGCAGTTGATCCGGGCGGTTCGAATGATCCAGGGATTGCTCGGGGGACCCGCAGCCCACGGCATCGTCACGCTGCGTGAGCCGCGTCCTGGCGACTTCGGCTGGATCGTCCACGGCCTCGCCCAAGTCTTCGCGCAGGACGAAGCCTGGGGCGCGCAGTTCGAAGCGATGGTGGCCCACACGATCGGCGCTTTCGCGATGAAACACGACCCGGTACGCGAAAACGCATGGATCGCCGAGCAGGAGGGCCAGGCGGTGGGCGGAGCCTTGGTGGTCGCCGCGGGTGAGCATCGCGCGTGCGTGCGGATGTTGTTCGTGGAGCACCACGTGCGGGGGCTCGGGATCGGCTCGCGGCTGCTCGACGAGTGCGTAGGCTTTGCACGACGCGCAGGCTACGCGACGCTCGATATCGAACTGGCACCCGACCTGCCCGAAGCGCGCCGCATGGCCGGACGCGCCGGATTCTCGCTGATGCCCGCAGGGGATCGCGGGCCCGGCACCAGCCCGCTCACCGAACGCTGGACGCGCAGCCTTCACGATACGGTGTCGCGGTGTGCGGCGTAGGCATGGAAAGGCAGGCATAAAAAAAACGCCGCAGCCGCGGCGTTTGCTTTCGCGAGTCACGCATGCGGCAACAAGCCGCATGCCAATGCACCAATCAGAACGACGGCACCATCGAGCCCTTGAACTGGGTCTTGATGAACTGGCGCACGTCTTCCGACTGATAAGCCGCGACCAGCTTCTTCACCCACGGCTTGTCCTTGTCCTGGATGCGCACGGCGATCAGGTTCGCGTACGGGCTGTGGATGTCTTCCAGCGCGATCGCATCCTTGGTGGGCTGCAGCCCGGCTGCCAGCGCGTAGTTCGTGTTGATGACGGCGGCGTCCACGTCGCCGAGCGCGCGCGGCAACTGTGCGGCGTCCAGTTCGACGAGCTTCACCTTCTTCGGATTCTCGGCGACGTCGAGCGGCGTCGCATTGTTGCCGTTCGTACCCGCACCCGCGCGCAGCTTGATCAAGCCCTTGTTCTGCAGGAGCAGCAGCGCACGGTTCTCGTTCGACGGATCGTTCGGCACCGCGACCTTTGCGCCGGCCGGCAGGTCGTTCAGCGACTTGAGCTTCTTCGAGTACACGCCGATCGGCGAGATGTACGTGAGACCCACGCTCACGAGCTTGTAGCCGCGCTGCTTGATCTGGCTGTCGAGGTACGGCCCGGTCTGGAAGCTGTTGGCGTCGAGATCGCCCGAGTCGAGCGCCGCGTTCGGCTGCACGTAGTCGTTGAACTCGATGACCTTGACGTTCAGGCCTTCGCGCTTCGCGACCTTCTGAACGACGGTCCAGACCTCGGCGTCCGGACCCGAGACGGTGCCGACCTTGATGACCTGATCGTCGGCGCGGGCGCCGAAGCTGGCGAGAAGCGTGGTGGCGGCAAAGCCGGCGAGAAGAGCCTTAAGAAGATTTCTGCGCTGCATGGAGGTGATGTTCCTGCCTGTTATTTCGATATCGCCGGCTCGCACGGCATTGTGTGCCGCTGCCGGAGGGGTGGAATGCTCTCACAGAGGGGCGGCTACGCGAAATAATGAAATCGCATACCGGTATGCCGCTGCGTTTTACGTGCTTAGCTGAGCAGCAGCTTCAGGTCGTGAATCCAGGGCGTCACGCCCTGCCCGTCGCGGGCGAAGAGGCGCAGCTTGCCGGTCGGGTCGAACACGTAGCTCGCGGCGGTGTGGTCCATCGTGTAGCTGCCGGGCGTATTGCCTGGCACCTTCGCGTAGTAGACACGGAAGTCTTTCGTGACCTGCTTGAGCGCGGCATCGTTGGCGGGGCGCAGGCCGACGAACGTCGGGTTGAACGCACTCACGTACTGGCTCAGGATCGTCGACGTATCGCGCTCCGGATCCACGGTGACGAAGAGCACCTGAACGCGCTTCGCCGCATCGGGCCCGAGTTGCTGGAGCGCCTGCGAGAGCTCCGCCAGCGTAGTCGGGCAAACGTCCGGACAATGCGTGTAGCCGAAGAACAGCACGACCACCTTGCCCTTGTAGTCGGCAAGCGAGCGCATCGTGCCGTTCGTGTCGGGCAGCGAGAAGTCCTTGCCGAACTGCGTGTTGCCGGTGATGTCGAGGTTCGTGAACGACGGCGCCTGCTGGCCGCAGCCCGCGACGAGCGCGGTGCCGCCGAGGGCGCAGACCGTGGCGAGCGCAACGATCGTGGCGCGCCCAATGCGCGCAAGCGTTTGACGGTTCATGGCAGGGGTCATCGCCGCTCGGGCATCAAGCGCCGATCAGCGCGCGAACGTAGTGATCGACGAGCAACGCCGCGAACAGCAGCGAAAGATAGACGATCGAGTAGCGGAAGGTCCTGCGCGCCAGTGCATCGGAGTACTCGCGATAGATCTTCCACGCGTAGGCGAGGAATACCGCGCCGAGCAGCACCGCTGCCGCCAGGTAGAGCGCGCCGCTCATGCCCGAGATGAACGGCATGAGCGTGACGGCGAACAGAACCACGGTATAGAGCAGGATGCACAGGCGCGTGTAGGCCTCGCCGTGCGTGTTGGGCAGCATCGGCAGACCGGCCTTCTTGTAGTCGTCGCGACGGTACAGCGCGAGCGACCAGAAGTGAGGCGGCGTCCAGACGAAGATGATCAGCACGAGAATCCAGGCGTCGCCGGGCACGTGGCCCGTGACCGCTGCCCAGCCGAGCGCGGGCGGCATGGCGCCCGAGGCGCCGCCGATCACGATGTTCTGCGGCGTGGTGGGCTTGAGCAGCAGCGTGTAGATGATGGCGTAGCCGATGAACGTGGCGAAGGTGAGCCACATGGTGAGCGCGTTCGTGAACGTGTAGAGCGTCCACATGCCCACGGCGCCCAGCACGGCCGAGAACAGCAGGATCTGCATGCTCGTGATCTCGCCGCGCGCCGAGGGCCGCCAGGCCGTGCGGCGCATCATGGCGTCCACTTTCTGCTCGACGAGGCAGTTGATCGCGAAGGCGGCGCCGGCCGTGAGCCAGATGCCGACGGTGCCGCCAACCAACACCTTCCACGGCACCATGCCCGGCACGGCGAGGAACATGCCGATCACCGCGCAAAACACCGCCAGTTGGGTGACGCGCGGCTTCGTGAGCGCGACGTATTGGGAAATCCGGCTACCCGGGGGATGGGAGAGGGTTGTACTTTCCATAGGGCGGGATCACGCCGGCGCGGCGTCGCGCGCAGCGACAACGGCGCGGCCAGGACGGCTATAAGCAATTCGAAAGTTTAGCATGACGACCAGCAGCAACAGGATCGCCGCGCCGCCGTTGTGGGCCACCGCAATGGCGAGCGGCCATTGCAACACGATGTTCGAGAGCCCGGTGAGGAACTGGATCGCCACGACGATCAGAACCCCATTTGCGGGACGCCGCAGCGACTCGAAGCGCCGCAATCCGAGGGCGAACCATACCAGATATGCGATCACCACGAGCGCAAACGTGCGGTGCGTCCAGTGAATCGCGACGAGCGCATCCTGGGTGATGACGTCGCCGTTGCCGTCCATGCCGAGCGCGCGCCACAGGTGGAAGCCGTGATGGAAGTCCATCGGCGGAATCCAGGCGCCGTTGCAGGTGGGGAAGTCCGTGCAGGCGAGCACCGCGTAGTTCGTGCTGACCCAGCCGCCCAGCGCGATCTGCGCGACGAGCAGGGCGAGCGCCGCGAGCGCCGCCGCGCGCCAGCGCCCCGCTTCGGGCTCGTACGCGGGCAGCGGCGTGATGCGCGCCGCGAGCCAGCCGAGCGTGCCGAGCAGCGTGAGGCCGAGCAGCAGGTGCGTCGTGACGATGATGGGCTGCAGCTTCATCGTCACGGTCCATGCGCCGAAAATGCCCTGCACCACGATCAGCGCGAGCAGCGCGGTAGGCCACCAGGGCGAGACATGCAACGGCAGGCGCTTGATGCGCGCGCGCCACGCGATGACCGTTTGCGCGATGATCAGCACGCCGATCGCCATCGCGAAATAGCGGTGGACCATCTCGATCCACGCCTTCGTCATGCTGACCGGGCCGGTGGGCAGCAACGCATGGGCGGCCGCGATCTGCACGTGCGCGATGAACGGCGAGGAGGTGCCGTAGCAGCCCGGCCAGTCCGGGCAGCCGAGCCCCGAATCGGTAAGGCGCGTAAAGCCGCCGAACATCACGAGGTCGAGCGTCAGGAACGTTGTGACCCAGACGAGCTTGCGGAACTTGCCGTCGTCGGCCTTCACCCACACCCATGAGAGCGGGAAAAGCGCAATGCACAAGCCGATCAGGCCGAGTTCCAATACGAACATGTCCTACCTTTTCACCAATTTTTACCAATACATTCGTGCGTCGCACCTTACCCGATCCGCGACCATTTGAGCAGCTTCGAAATGTCGCTCTTGACCTTCGACGGATCCGGGTGCGCCGGAAAACGCATCATCAGGTTGCCGTTCGGATCGACGAGGTAGATGTGGTCGGTGTCCTTCGTCGCGCTGGTGGCGGGCAGCCATTGCGCGAGCGCGGCCGGGTCGGCGCGCAGCATGCGCGTGTCCGGATAGGCGGTCTTGAGGACGTCGGCGACCGGCACGTCGTCCGTACGCAGCCAGACCATCGCGATGCGCTCGCGCTCCTCGCCCTGCGTCGCGCGTATCTGGCGCATGAGGTACAGCTTCGTCGCGCAAGGCTCGCCGCACGCACCGCCGTCCACGGAAATCATCAGCCAGTGACCGCGCAGCGTGGCGAGCGGCACGGCGCGGCCATCGGCGCCGGTGACCGTCAGGCCATCGGGAATCGGGCGCTGCGGCTCGATCAAGGTGCCGTAGTTGGTCGTGCCGCCCGCCGGCTTGACGACGTAGTACATGAAGTACGAGACCGCAATGGGCGCCGCGCAAACGATCGCCATCAGGAGCAGGATCCAGCGTCCGCGCCGCCACGAGCCGTTCGGGCGGCCGCCTGCCGGTGTGGACGCCCGGCGATGCCCGGCGCCATGGCCATCTTGCGGCGTACGGGAAGTTTGCGTCAACAAGGCTCGAACCTCTTTCTCTGGTTGGCGCGCCGCTCGGGGCAGCGCGGATGTCGCGAACGCGCGGACCGCTCTTGCGCAGCGGCGTATCATCAGTCGTCCTTCGGGGCGCGATCCGGGCCCGCCTGCGTGCGCTCTTTTGCCGCAGCCCGCCGCGCCGCATACAGGCCGAATCCGAGGGCCGCGGCAGCCATGCCCCACCACTGGAACATGTAGCCGTAGTTGCGCTCGACGCCCAGGGTCGGTGCCGGCCAGTCTCGCACGAGGCCGTCCTGGACCGCCGGCGCGAAGCCGGACTGCTGGATCACGAACGGCTGCAGCGGCAGCCCGGTTTCCGCCGCGTAGGACGCGACGCCGAGATTCTGCCGTATCTTCTGATGCGGTGCAGAGCCGCCGGCACCCAGTTCGAACGCGCGCGAGGCATCCGCGCGCGCGATGCCTTCCACCGTGACCGGTCCAGCGGGCGTGTCGTAAGGTGCGATCGCGGTGCGATCGGCCATATTGCGCGGCAGCCAGCCGCGATTCACCAGGACATAGCCGCCGCCTTGCAGCTTGAGCGGCATCACGACGTAAAAACCCGGCTGGTCGTTATACGGCCGATTGTCGAGATAGACGACGAGATTCGGCATGAAGATGCCGGTGGCGCGCACCCGATGGAACTCGATGGGGCCAAGCGGCAACGGTGCCGCGCCGACGGTCTGCGGCGGCGCCGACTCGTAGCGTTCGATCTGCGCCTGCAGCGCCTCCTTCTGATGGGCGCGATCGCGCTGCCAGAAGCCGAGGCGGATCGTCACCGCCATCACGAGCAGGATCAGCAGCGCAGGCATGAGACGGAACTTCATCGGGCACGTCCCATGCAGCCGATATCGTCGCGAGGAGCAAGCGGCCCTCGCCGACCCACATCCGGTGCCATAACCGGTGCCATAATGAGACTGGCGCTTTCAGACATGCCCGATTCCGTGAACTTCATGCACATTCTCGTTCCCATCGCGTTCGCGCTGATCATCGCGAGCCTGTTCTCCGCGCTCTATTTCATGATGCACGACCGCGGCCGCACGAAGCGAATGGTCTGGTCGCTCGCCACGCGCGTGGGACTCTCCATTTCGCTCTTTCTCTTCATCCTGTTCGCGCACTGGATGGGGTGGATCCAGTCCACCGGCATTCCGTACGGACGCTAGTCCCCTCTCCCGCGCACATAAACAAAGCGCCGCGCCGACAGGGTCGGCGGCGGCGCTTGGTTATTCAGTCTTCCTGCTTGTTGCGCTGCAACTCAAAGCCAGTACACGACGACATAGAGCCCCAGCCACACCACGTCCACGAAGTGCCAGTACCAGGCGGCGCCTTCGAACGCGAAGTGATGCTCGGCCGTGAAGTGTCCGCGTATCAGCCGCACCATCACCACGGTGAGCATCGTGCCGCCGAGAAACACGTGAAAGCCGTGGAAACCCGTGAGCAGGAAGAACGTCGAGCCGTACACGCCCGAGGCAAGCGTGAGGTTGAGTTCGTTGTATGCGTGAATGTACTCGAACGCCTGCAGGCACAGGAAGCACAGCCCCAGCGCGATCGTCGCCGCCATCCAGGCGATGGCCTTGCTGCGATGGTCGTCGCGCAGCGCGTGGTGCGCCACGGTAAGCGTCGCGCCGGAAGAGAGCAGCAGCGCGGTGTTGATGGTCGGCACCGGGTAGGGCTTCATCGACGCGAACTGCGAGACGAGCTGCGCTGGCCCGGTGTTCGGCCACACGCCGCTGAAATCCGGCCAGATCAGCTTGTAGTCGAGGCTGCCGAGCTGATGCATCGCGATCTCGCGGGCATAGAACAGCGCGCCGAAGAATGCGCCGAAGAACATCACCTCGGAGAAGATGAACCAGCTCATGCTCCAGCGGTACGACACGTCCACGCGCTTGCCGTACATGCCGCCCTCGGATTCGGAGATCGCGTCGCCGAACCAGTGCCAGAGCGTGAAGAGCAGCCACAGCAGGCCGGCCAGCACCCCGATCGGCCCCCACGACTCGCCGTTGATCCACGATGCCAGCGACCCGAGCATGACGACAAGACCGATGGCCGCGCTGATCGGATGCCGCGACGGATGGGGAATGAAGTAGTACGGGCTATCGTTTTGGCCGCTCATGCCTGATTCTCCAGTTTCCAGTTGCTCCGGAAAGATTCCGGCTCTCTGCCTTCCTTATCGCTTCCTGACGTCCTGCAAGACACCCGCAAAACACGAGCCGCGCCTCATCCCACCACGGCATGCACGATCAGCAACAGCACGCAGATGAAAAGCGCCGCGCCGATGAGCGCCGCCGCAATCAGCGCAACAGGGTTCAACTGCGCGGCATCCGCCTCGAGATCCGCGCGCTTGCGAATCCCCAGAAAGGACCACGCTACCGCCTTGAAGAGCTGCAGCATGCCGCCCTTCTTCTTTGCCCCACCGCCTTCGCCGTTCATGCTTCCTCACGTTCCTCCGCCAGCACGCGCCGCGGCTGGCTTGTTCAGCTCGAAGAACGTGTACGACAGCGTGATCGTGTTCACGTCCTTCGGCAGCTTCGGGTCGATCACGAACACCACTGGCATGCGCCGCGCGTCGCCCGCCTGCAGCGTCTGCTGCGTGAAGCAGAAGCATTCGATCTTGTGGAAATACCCGGTCGCCTGCTTCGGTGCGTAGCTCGGGATCGCCTGCGCGGTCACCGTGCGCCCTTCGTGATTCGACAAGTCGTACATCACCGTCATCACCTCGCCCGGATGCACGTCGAGGCTCGTCTGCTCCGGCTGGAAGGCGAGCAGCCCGCGCGCATTCGCATCGAACTCCACCGACACCGTGCGGCTCATGTCCACCTGCGTGTTGCGCGCCTCGCGCTCCGTCGTATCGCGCTGCACCAGGTTGTTGATGCCGGTGACCTGGCAGATCGCGCGGTACATCGGCACGAGCGCAAAACCGAAGCCGAACATCAGGAACGCCACGACGACGAGCTTGACGAGCATCGAACGGTTGAGCGTGCGGTCGCTGGCCCCTTGCGTCGACATCTGGCTTCCTCGAACAATCTTCTCGCAAGACATACCGGCTCAACGCATGCCGCTCAGTACGTGGCGAAATACACCTGCTTGACGATGGCACTCACAAAAAAGGCGGCGACGATAGCCAGCAAGACCAGGCCGAGTCGCAGATTGCCCGCGCGGATTTCCTCGGGCGTTCGTCTTTTTTGTGAATTCCGGATCATGTTTCCCTGGCTGCTTGCTGCAAGCTTTTGCTTAGGCTTCCCGGCCTTGCGTCACGCGCATGCCGGGAAGCCGTTGCCGACACGTCACTCGACCGTCGGCGGATTTTCGAAGGTATGGAACGGAGCCGGGCTCGGCACGGTCCACTCGAGGCCCGTCGCGCCATCCCACGGCTTGTCGCTGGCCTCTTCCAGCTCGCCGCCGCCGCGGTACACGGGCAGCGCCACGAAAAACAGGAAGTACACCTGAGAAAGTCCGAAACCGAACGCGCCGATCGTGATCACCTGGTTCCAGTCCGTGAACTGGGCCGGATAGTCCGCATAGCGGCGCGGCATGCCCGCGAGGCCGACGAAGTGCATCGGCAGGAACGCGAGATTGAAGAAGATCATCGAGCACCAGAAGTGGATCTTGCCGCGCGTCTCGTTGTACATCCAACCGGTCCATTTTGGCGACCAGTAGTACCACCCCGAGAACAGCGCGAACAGCGATCCCGCCACCAGCACGTAATGGAAGTGCGCGACGACGAAGTAGGTGCCGTGATACTGGATGTCGAGCGGCGCCATCGCGAGCATCAGGCCCGAGAGACCGCCGAACGTGAACACGATCAGAAAGCCCACGGCCCACAGCATCGGTGTTTCGAAGGAGAGCGAACCGCGCCACATCGTGGCAATCCAGTTGAACACCTTCACGCCCGTGGGCACGGCGATCAGCATGGTCGCGTACATGAAGAAGAGCTGGCCCGTGACCGGCATGCCGGTCGCGAACATATGGTGCGCCCAGACCATGAACGAGAGGATCGCGATGGAGGCCGTGGCGTACACCATCGAGCTATAGCCGAAGAGCGGCTTGCGCGAGAACGCCGGAATCACCTGCGACACGATCCCGAACGCCGGCAGGATCATGATGTACACCTCGGGGTGCCCGAAGAACCAGAAGATGTGCTGGTACATGACCGGGTCGCCGCCGCCCGCCGCGTTGAAGAAGCTCGTGCCGAAGTGGCGGTCGAACAGGAGCATCGTGATCGCACCCGCCAGCACCGGCATCACGGCAATCAGCAGGTATGCGGTGATGAGCCACGTCCACACGAACATCGGCATCTTCATGAGCGTCATGCCCGGCGCGCGCAGGTTCAGGATCGTCACGACGATGTTGATGCCGCCCATGATCGACGACGCGCCCATCATGTGCAGCGCGAAGATCGCGAAGTCCATGCCGGGGCCCATCTGCGTGGAAAGCGGCGCGTAGAGCGTCCAGCCCGCTGCCGTCGCGCCGCCCGGCGAGAAGAACGAGCCGACCAGCAGGCAACCGGCGGCCGGCAGCAGCCAGAAGCTGAGGTTGTTCATGCGCGCGAAGGCCATGTCCGGCGCGCCGATCTGCAGCGGGATCATCCAGTTCGCGAAGCCCACGAACGCCGGCATGATCGCGCCGAACACCATGATCAGACCGTGCATCGTGGTGAGCTGGTTGAAGAACTCGGGGCGCATGATCTGCAGGCCCGGTTCGAACAGCTCGGTGCGGATCCCGAGCGCCATCACGCCGCCCGAAAGGAACATCACGAACGAAAAGATCAGGTACAGCGTCCCGATGTCCTTGTGGTTGGTGGCCAGCAACCAGCGGCGCCAGCCGTGCGGTGTCGCGTGGGCGTGTTCTCCGTGGACGTGACCGTGGCCCGCTACATCGTGTCCGATGCTCGACATGAGTCTCTCCTAGTGCAAATCCGAGTGCTGCTTGTACGTCCCTGGCCGGCAGCTCAGGCTGCCGGGCCGATTTCCACGCGCCGGGCTTCCCTGGCATCGCTGCCGCCCGTGACCGTTTCCGGCTTCTTGAGAACAATTCGATCTTCCGCGATCCCCGCCGACTTCAGCGCGTCGCGCACCGCCTGTGCACGGTGCTTCGCGAGTTCGGCGTTGACGCCCGCGTTGCCGCTCGCGTCGGTGTAGCCCGAGAGGGCGAGCTTCGCGTCCGGGTGAGCCTTCGCGTAGTCGGCAGCGGCCGCGATCGTGTCCTTCGCATCGGCGGGCAACGTGCTCTTGCCGATGTCGAAATAGATGCTGGCCGGCAGCGACGCCGCGCTGGTCGAAGCGCTGGTCGACGCACTCGCGGCCGAATCCGCGGCCGAACCTGCCGCCGCGCCCGATGCCTGATCGGCGCCGCTCGCCGCGGCCGCGCCGCTGGCCTGATCCGCGCCGCCGGCCGCAGCCGCGCCGCTCGCCGCCGCGCCCGCATTGGCCGTCTGACCGCCGCCCTCGGGCATCTTGCCGTTGCGCGCATCCGCGACCTGGCGCGGCTGCAGCACCTCGCCCGTGTGATTGCCCCACGAGTTGCGCTCGAACGTGATGACCGAGGCGATCTCGACGTCGCTGAGCGTCGGCGCCCACGAAGGCATTGCGTTCTTGCCGTGCAGGACGATGCTCACGTGACCGGCGAGCGGACCGTTGACGATCTTGCTGCCGTCGAGCGCCGGGAACGCGCCGGCGCCCTTGCCGGTCGGCTGGTGGCAGACCGCGCAGTTCGACATGTAGACCTTTTCGCCGCGCGCTTTCAGCTCGGCGAGCGTGTAAGTCTTGTTCGGGTCGTCGTTGGCGGCGGCCATCTTCGCCTTCTGCGTGTCGACCCACTTGGCATAGTCATCGTCGGAGACCACTTCGACCACGACCGGCATGAACGCGTGCTCCTTGCCGCACAGCTCCGTGCAGAAGCCGCGGAAGGTGCCGATCTTCTCGGCCTTGAACCACGTGTCGCGCACGAAGCCCGGAATCGCGTCCTGCTTCACGCCGAACGCGGGCACGTACCACGAGTGCACGACGTCGTTCGCGGTCGTGATGATGCGGATCTTCTTGTTGACCGGCACGACGAGCGGGTTATCGACTTCCTGGAGATAGGTGTCGGTGATCGGCGTCTGGCCATCCACCTCGGCGCGCGGCGTCGAGAGCGTGGAGAAGAAGTTGATGCCCTCGCCCGGCCCCTTCACGTAGTCGTAGTTCCATTTCCACTGGTAGCCCGTGACCTTGATCGTGAGGTCGGAGTTCGAGGTGTCCTTCATCGCGACGACGGCTTTGGTGGCGGGCAGCGCCATCAGCACGACGATGATGAACGGCACGATCGTCCAGATGATTTCGACGGTGGTGCTTTCGTGGAAGTGGGAGGCCTTATGGCCCTTCGATTTGCGGTGCGCAAAGATCGAATAGAACATGACGCCGAACACACCGACAAAGATCACGGTGCACAGCAGCAGCATCATCATGTGGAGGCTGAAGAGCTCCTCGGCGATCTTCGTCACCGGCGGCTGGAAGTTGATTTCGTTCACCGCCGGGCCGCCCGGGCTGTCTCCTACGGCAAGGGCCGCGCCGGCGAACAGGAGTCCGCTACATGCCAGCACACCCGAAAGGGCTCGCTTGATTGTTTTCATAGCTTCCTTACCCATGATTTCCATTCAAACCCTCGACCCCGCAGGAAGGTTGCGGATCGCGCGAAGGATGCACGTGCCGGAAAAGCCAGGCACAACCCTGACGCGGCCCGAGCCGCTCAAGGTCCGCACGCGAGCCACATGCGCAGTTCCCGCGCGAACTGCGCACGCCGGTATTGCGGCAGGTACAACCCGACAGCGACCGTCTGGCCGCGGGATACGAGCCGCACCGGATCGCGTGGCGACGCGACCGGCTCGACCCGGACCCAGCGGGGATTGAATTCGAACTGGGAGAGCGTGTCGGCGCTCATCTGTTCGATCACCAGCCGGTTCGGATACAGCCTGATACGTTCGTAATCGACAGCGTGGCGCGCATAGACGGCAAAGGCGCCCCCTACTACCAACAGATCGATACCGGTGAACGGCAGTACCAGCCAGGCGCCGTTGATCAACAGCAAGACGGCGATCGTGACGGAAACGAAAGCCAGCGACACAAAGAAGTACACGAATTGCCTGGGCGAGACCGAACAGTTGCGCTTCATCAGCCAGTCCTTGATGACCGGCTCGGGACTCGCCAGCAGATCGGACGTCTGCATCGCTGCCTCCTGCCGCACACCACTGCAACAACCTCAGACTATCGCTGCCCGGCGCGTCGCACAACTCTCATAACACTGTAGACGCAGGGCTTGACACATCGGAACCCGGGACGCCCCATGCGGCAAACTGACGCATTATAGGCACGAACTCCCGACACCCACAAGCCAGGTCTGATCGCCCCCAAGTCCAAGCCAGACAAGGCTTTGCACGATCTTCACAGGCTTTTTCGGGAGCATTTCGGTCGCTAATTTCAGGCATAACGAAAGCCCCCTTGCCACCTCATCGATTCCTTGCCGGGCCTCGCCCGATATCCTCGATTCTGACGATGCCGTGCCCTTCGGCAGTCGTGCGCGGCACGGCCTTCCATGCGTGTCCGTAGATGATTTCGAAGGTGAGCGGGATCGTGCCGTCCTCGCGGCGGCGCGCTTCCAGCGCGGCCGCGAGCGCGCGATAGAGGCGCCGCGCGGCATGGGCAGTGCCCGTGGTGCCGGTTTCCCGCTCGAACGGATACGCGCCCCAGCGGCGCACGTCGGCAAGCAGCTTGTCGGCGGAGCGATAGGTGACGGTGATCGTCTCCTGATCCATCACCGGGATCTCGAAGCCGTTCTCGACGAGCATGTCGCCCAGGTCGTGCATGTCGACGAAATCGATGACGTGCGCGCGCGTCGGCACGCCGTGCGCGGCCTCGACCTCGGCCCATGCGCCGCGCAGTTCCTTGAGCGTGTCGGGGCCGAGCGTGCTGAACATGAGCAGGCCGTTCACCTTGAGCACGCGCTGCCACTCGCCGAACACGAGGTCCGGGCGCGAATGCCAGTGCAGCGCGAGGTTCGACCAGAGCAGTTCGAAGGCGCCGTGCGCGAACGGCAGCGCGGCGAAGTCGGCTTGCGCGAAGCGCGGGCCGCGTGCGCCCAGCGCCCGGCCGATGGAGGCAGGAAGGAAGCGCCGCCAGCTCGTGTCGCCGGCGTCGTGATGCAGCGCGCGCTGGAGCATGGCGAACGACAGGTCGGTGCCGAAGACGGGCGCCTCGGGAAAACGCTGACGCAATGCGGGCAGGTCTTCGCCGGGGCCGCAGCCCACGTCGAGCACGCTCGCGGGATTCACCTTGATGTAGTCGAGCCGCTCGCGCATACGCTGGGCGATCTCGCGCGGCAGGAACGCGACCTCGTGAAAGGTCGCAGCGCGGCGGTCGAAGATGCGCCGCAGTTGCCGGGAATCATAGGCCGGACGGCCGGGTCTGGCGGGAGACGGGGACATGTCGGTCGTATTGGCGAAGTCTGCGAAGTATACTCGCTCACTCCCATCCTTTCAGTACGCGAGCCCTCACCACGGGCCGTCCGCCGATGCCGCCGCCGTCCGTCCCGCCGCCCGCTGTCCTTCGCGCAAACCGTTCGATGCGCCTGCGCGTCTGTCAGAGCCTGCGGACCCTCGCCACACCGACGTGGCCCCGGCTTGCCCAGTTCGTGCTGCCCAATCAGTGTTCATTATGCGGCAATTTGTCGCGAGCGGTACTCTGCGTGGCCTGCGACGCACGCTGCTGGAACGAGCCGCGCCTGCGTTGCACCGTCTGCGCGCTTCCGCTTGCCGGCGCGCGGCGAACGACAGGGCGGGCGCGCTACCGCTGCGGCGCGTGCAGCGAAACGCCGCCTGCCTTCGATACGACCATCGCGCTTGGCGACTACCGTGCGCCGCTCGATCTGCTCGCGCGCGGGCTGAAGTTCCATGCGCGCCTCGCGCTGGGCGCCGCCTTCGCCCGGCAACTCGCGCGGGCAGCCGAAGATGCACTCGACCCCACCGATCGACCCGACGTGATCGCGCCGGTGCCGCTCTCGCGCGAGCGGTTGATCGAACGCGGCTACAACCAGGCGTGGCAGATCGCGCGGCCGCTTGGGCGCGCGCTGCGCACGCGCGCGGACCCGACGCTCGTACGCCGCGTGCTGCACACCGCGGCGCAATCGCGGCTCGACCGCGACACGCGCCGCCGCAATGTCGCGCGCGCGTTCGCGCTGACCCGACCGGTGCGCGGCCTGCACGTGGGCATCGTGGACGACGTGATGACCTCGGGCGCCACGCTCGACGCGCTCGCGCACACGCTGAAAGCCGCAGGCGCGAGGCGCGTGACGAATTTCGTCGCACTGCGCACGCCGAAGGACTGATACGGTTTCTCCATTCCTTGTTGCTTTAGTTGCTTCTCAACGAGTCTCACCCATCATGTTCAATGTCGTTCTCGTCGAACCGGAAATTCCGCCAAACACCGGCAACGTCATTCGCCTGTGCGCGAATACGGGTGCGCGACTGCATCTGATCGAGCCGCTAGGCTTCCCGCTCGACGACGCGAAGATGCGGCGCGCGGGACTCGACTATCACGAATACGCGCAGATGCACGTGCATCGCGACTGGGACGCCTTTCTCGCCGCCGAGTCGCCCGATCCGTCACGGATGTTCGCGTTTACGACGCGCGGCTCGGGACGCTTCCATGCCCATGCCTTCGTGCCCGGCGACTGGTTCGTGTTCGGTGCGGAAACGCGCGGCCTGCCCGAGGCGCTGCTCGAGCGCATTCCGGATGAACAACGCGTGCGCCTGCCGATGCGCCCGGGCAACCGCAGCCTGAACCTCTCGAATACGGTGGCCGTTGTCGTGTTCGAGGCGTGGCGTCAAGCGGGGTTCGAAGGCGGCGAGTGAAGCCGCCACCGGCAGGATCAGGAAAATAATGGACGACGCATCGAGTGGCGTCGTCTCCGATGTCGACGAATATCAGGAAGAACGCGCCGCGAGTTCGCGCCGGTAGCGCGTATTCATCGCATCGTCGAAGCACGCGAAAGTCACGTGCTCGAGTTCGGCGTAGTCCAGCAGGAAGCCGATCACCGTCTGCGTGGCGATGAGCACGGCATCATCGGCGGGGAAATGGTAGACGCCGCAACTGATTGCCGGAAACGCGATGCTGCGCACGTCCGCCGCTCTGGCGCATTCGAGCGAGCGGCGGTAGCACGACGCGAGAAGCCGCGCCTCGTCATGGCCGCCGCCATGCCACACCGGACCGACGGTATGGATCACATGCTTCGCGGGAAGCCGGTAGCCCCGGGTGACTTTGGCGTCGCCGGTGGGGCAGCCGCCCAGTGTCTCGCATTCGCGCAGCAGACCCGGCCCGGCGGCGCGATGGATCGCGCCATCCACGCCGCCACCGCCCAGCAGCGAGGTATTCGCGGCATTGACGATCGCATCGACGGCGAGCGTCGTGATATCGACCACCCGCGACTCGATCCGGCAGTTTCCGATGGTAAGCATGTCCGTCCTCCTGGCGGGCGAAGCGCGGACGAAGCGCCCTACTCCGCCTTGGCGTCGCGCCTGAGCAGCGCGCTCACGGCATCGCTCGGCGCAACGCCGTCGAACAGCACGGCGCAGACCGCCTCGGTAATCGGCATGTCGATACCGTGCACGCGCGCGATCGCCAGCACGGCCTGCGCGCAGCGCACGCCTTCGGCGACGTGACCGAGCGCGCCGAGGATATCGTCGAGCGTGCGGCCGCTCGCGAGTTGCATGCCCACGGTGCGGTTGCGCGACAGATCGCCCGTGGCGGTAAGGATGAGGTCGCCGAGGCCTGTCAGCCCCGTAAAGGTTTCGGCCCGGCCGCCCAGCGTCACGCCGAGCCGCGACATTTCCGCGAGCCCGCGCGTAATGAGCGCGGCGCGCGCGTTCAGCCCGAGGCCGAGGCCGTCCGAGATGCCCGTCGCGATCGCCAGCACGTTCTTGACCGCGCCGCCCACCTCGACGCCCACTACGTCGTCGCCGGTGTAGATGCGCATCGCACGGTGATGGAATGCGCCGAGGGTGCGCTCGCGGCACGCCGCGGACGTGCTCGATATGGTCAGCGCAACGGGCAGACCCTGGCCGACTTCGCGCGCAAAACTCGGACCCGAGAGCACGCCATTGCTGGCGTGATCGGGCAGTTCGGCGGCCACGACCTGGTGAGGCATGAGCTGCGTGTCGGCCTCGAAGCCCTTGCAGAGCCAGACGAAATGCGCAGGCACGCGACCGAGATCGCGCATCGTGCGCAGAAGCGCGCGCAGCCCGGCTACGGGCGTCGCGACGACGACGAGCGCCGTCTCGTCCGACGCGTGGTCGAGCGCGGCGGCGAGATCCGTTTCGTAGTGGAGATTGCGCGGCAGCGAGATTCCCGCCAGATAGCGGGCATTCTCGTGCGTTTTGGCGAGGGCGCCGATGAGCGCGCCATCGCGCGCCCACAGCACCGTGTCATGCGCGCGGGCCAGATGGCCGGCCAGCGCGGTACCCCACGCGCCGGCGCCGAGAACGGCGACTTTCATTGCGATACTCCGCTCCGGCGGCCTGGGGTCAATGCGTGGCGCTGCTTTGCGCGCCGTCCTGCTGCGCGATCTGCTGCAGGCGTTGCTCGTAGAGCGCCTGGAAGTTGATCTCGGCGAGGTGGATCGGCGGGAAACCGGCGCGCGTGATCGCGTCGGCAATGTTCGAGCGCAGGTACGGGAACAGGATCGTCGGGCACGCAATGCCGACGAGCGGATCGAGCTGCTCGGCCGGAATGTTGCGGATGTCGAAAATACCGGCTTGTTTGGCCTCGATCAGGAACGCGACCTTGTCCTTCACCTTCGCGGTGACCGTGCCGGTGACGAGAATCTCGTAAACGGATTCCGCAAGGCGCTCGGCCTTGACGTCGACTTCCACTTCGACCGAAGGCATGTCCTGCTCAAGGAAGATGGCCGGCGAATTCGGCTGCTCGAGCGACATGTCCTTGAGGTAGATGCGCTGGATATTGAAGAACGGCTGGTTGTTCTCGTCAGACATGGTGATTGGCTTCCCTGATTAAATGGATTGCAGCAGCAAATGACAGCGCAAACTGCGGTACAGCGCATACGACAACAAGCCCGCGCGGCCGCCTTACGTGAAAGCAGGTCTGCGCGGGCTCGAAAAGCCCTGCGGCGCCTCGAACGGTCCCACGACGGTCCCGCACACCGGCTTCGCCCGAAAATCAGGCTGACTGCGGGCTAACCTCAAGCCGCCTTGTCGAGCAGCGGCATCAGGCCGCCGGCGCGGTCGAGCGCGGAGAGGTCGTCGTAACCGCCCACATGCGTCTCGCCGACGAAAACCTGCGGCACGGTCCGGCGGCCGGTGCGGGTCATCATTTCCTCGCGACGGGCCGGGTCCCGGTCGATCAGCACTTTTTCGATGTGCTCGACGCCGCGCGACTTTAAAAGACGTTCGGCCATCTGGCAATACGGGCACACCTGGGTGCTGTACATGACCACCTTGTTCACTTCGAACCTCCTTGTTTCACGACCGGCATACCGGCCTGCTGCCAGGCGTTCACGCCGCCGTCCAGGACATGGACTTCGGCAAAGCCGGCATCCTGCACGAGGCGCTGCGCCTTGTGCGATTGCTGGCCCGTCTGGCAGACCAGCAACACCGGGTTGCTCTTGTTCTTCACGGACTGGCCCACCTTGGCCTGCAGCTCGGCAAACTCGAGATGACGGGCCGAAGGCAGATGCCCCTTCGCGAAATCCTCCGCGGAACGCAGGTCGATCACCACCGCGTTGCGGCGGTTGATGAGCTGCGTCGCCTCGGCGGCGGAAACGCCGCCGCGCCCGCCGCGCTTGAGCGTCGGCCACAGCAGCATCCCTCCCGAGATGAGGACGATCGCGATGAGTACAAGGTTGATGTAATTGGTAAAGAACGTCACGGAAAATCCGCCGGAAAAATGAGAAAGCGTGGGAAATCGGGAGCAGGCAATCTTGTCATTATAAAATAACCGTTTGTCGCGAGGGTGGCGCGCCCCTGCCCGGGCCGAAGGGTCACCCCCGAGGCCCTCCGGACGGGCCGAGGCTCCTCCCGTCCCCTATTACCCGACTACCGCTTCCTCACTACCGACCGGCATCCCATGTACAAACTCGTGCTCATCCGCCACGGCGAATCGACGTGGAACAAGGAAAACCGCTTCACCGGCTGGGTCGACGTCGACCTCACCGAACAGGGCATCCGCGAAGCCCAGCAGGCGGGCCGCCTGCTCAAGGAGTCCGGCTACACCTTCGACATCGCCTACACGTCGGTGCTCAAGCGCGCGATCCGCACGCTCTGGCACGTTCAGGACCAGATGGACGAGATGTACCTGCCGGTCGTTCACTCGTGGCGCCTGAACGAGCGTCATTACGGTGCGCTTTCGGGCCTGAACAAGGCCGAAACCGCCGCGAAGTACGGCGACGAACAGGTTCTCGTCTGGCGCCGCAGCTACGACACGCCGCCGCCCGCGCTCGACCCCGCCGACCCGCGCACCGCGTACAACGACCCGCGCTACGCGAAGGTGCCGCGCGAGCAGTTGCCGCTCGCGGAGTGCCTGAAGGACACCGTGGCGCGCGTGCTGCCGATCTGGAACGAGTCGATCGCACCGGCCATCAAGTCGGGCAAGAAGATCGTGATCGCCGCGCACGGCAATTCGATCCGCGCGCTCGTGAAGTATCTCGACAACATTTCGGACGACGACATCGTCGGCCTGAACATCCCGAACGGCGTGCCGCTCGTCTACGAACTGGACGAGAACCTCAAGCCCATCCGGCATGACTACCTGGGCGACGCCGAGGCCATCGCCAAGGCACAGGCTGCCGTCGCGAACCAGGGCAAGGCTGGCTGAGCATCGTTTGGCCCGGGGGTTTGCCCCCCCGGTTTTGCTCCCCCTCCGCTTTTTCCCGGCTTCGCTGTCAAAACTGCCAGCCCGGCGTCAGCGCCACGCCCGACAAGGCTTTGCCGTCGGGCTCATGCGAACCGGGCACGCGCTTCGCTGTCGAACCCCCATCTTCCGCGCACGACGCACAGCCCCGGCGAGTGTGCAGTTATACTTGTCCGTCGCTTTTCCATTAGACGCTGCCACGCGCCTTTCGACCGCACGCAACAATCTCTATGCGAAAGAACCTGAAAAACATCGGCCTGATTGCCGCTGGCCTCGCGACCGGCGTATTTGCCACCCTGCAGATCTCCGCCTCGGCCCAGCAGACCACGACCGAGCCGCTGCCGCTCGACCAGTTGCGGCTCTTTGCCGAAGTGTTCGGTCAGATCAAGCATGATTACGTCGTGCCGGTCGACGACAAGAAACTGCTGATCTCCGCGATCAAGGGCATGGTTTCGAGCCTCGACCCGCACTCGTCGTATCTCGACAAGACCGATTACGAGGAGCTCCAGGAGCAGACCAAGGGTCGCTTCGCGGGTCTCGGCATCGAGATTTCGTCCGAAGACGGCCTGATCAAGGTCATCTCGCCGATCGAGGACACGCCCGCGTTCCGCGCCGGCATCCGTCCGGGCGACCTGATCACCCGCATCAACGACAAGCCCGTGCGCGGCATGACGCTCGACCAGGCCGTCAAGCAGATGCGCGGCGACCCCGGCACGAAGGTCACGCTCACGATCTTCCGCAAGACCGACGACCGCACCTTCCCGCTCACCATCACGCGCGCCATCATCAAGGTGCAGAGCGTGAAGACGAAGGTGCTGCAGCCGGGCTACGCCTACATCCGCATCACGAGCTTCCAGGAGCGCACGGTGCCGGATCTCGCCGACAAGCTGCAGGACATCGCGCGTCAGGAGCCGCACCTCAAGGGCCTGATTCTCGACCTGCGCAACAACGGCGGCGGTCTGCTGCAAAGCGCCGTGGGCGTTGCGGGTGCGTTCCTGCCGCCGGACTCGGTGGTCGTTTCGACGAACGGCCAGATCCCGGATTCGAAGCAGGTCTATCGCGACACCTATGAGAACTACCGCCTGCCCTCGTTCGACGGCGATCCGCTGAAAAACGAAGCGGCCGAGTTCAAGACGGTGCCGATGGTCGTGCTGACCAACGCCTACTCGGCTTCGGCTTCGGAAATCGTGGCGGGTGCGCTGCAGGACCAGAAGCGCGCACTGATCGTCGGCAAGACGACGTTCGGCAAGGGCTCGGTGCAAACGGTCCGGCCGCTCACGGCCGACACGGCGCTGCGCCTGACGACGGCGTACTACTACACGCCGACCGGCCGCTCGATCCAGAACAAGGGCATCCGTCCTGACTACGCGGTCGACCAGTATTCGGACGGCGATCCGGACGACGCGCTCGTCACGCGCGAAGTGGACTACTCGAACCACCTTGCGAACACACAGGATCCGAACGAGAAGAAGGAGCAGGAAACGCGCGAGCAGGAGCGCATGGACATGCTCCAGCAACTCGAAGAGCAGAACGACAAGAAGACGCCCGAGCAGCGCGAGAAGGATCGCAACCGCAAGCCGGTCGACTTCGGCACGCCGGACGACTTCATGCTGCAACAGGCCATCAACGTCCTGCAGGGCAAGCCGGTGATCGAATCGAAGTCGCCGATGGAGCGCCGCCTCGCGCAGGAGAAGCCGGAGCAGTCGGCTTCGGCGCCGATCGCCGTGAAGCCGGCGGCTTCGGCGGTGCCGGGCGCCTCGGCCCCGGCTGCCGCTCCGGCCTCGGCGGCTTCCGCCCCCCAGCCGGCCTCGCAGGCGAAGTAACCGCTGTGGCAACACCCGCTCCCGAAACCCGCGCATAACGCGGGCGCCGGGAGCGGACCTCCTCGCGCGACTACAATAACGAAACCGAATTCACGGCGCGCGATTCCGGTCTCCTCGCTGCGCTCAACTCCCCGCGCATCGCGATGAACGACGATCAACTCCTCCGCTATTCCCGTCATATCCTCGTCGACGAGATCGGCATCGAGGCGCAGCAGCGCTTTCTCGACGCGCACGCGATCGTGGTCGGCGCGGGCGGCCTCGGCTCGCCGGCGGCGATGTATCTGGCGGCGTCGGGTGTGGGCGCGCTCACGCTCGTCGACAACGACACCGTCGACCTCACCAATCTCCAGCGGCAGATCATGCACGAGACGGCCTCGGTGGGCCGGGCGAAGGTCGAGTCGGGCCGCGACGCCATCGCGCGGCTGAATCCCGAGGTGAAGGTGAGCACCGTGCAGGCGCGCATCGACGACGCCTGGCTCGATGCGCATGTGCCGGGGGCGGCGGTCGTGCTCGACTGCACCGACAACTTCGCGACGCGCCACGCGATCAACCGCGCCTGCGTGAAGCACGGCGTGCCGCTCGTTTCGGGCGCGGCGCTGCGCTTCGACGGCCAGATCAGCACGTTCGACTTCCGCGACCCGGCTTCGCCGTGCTACGCCTGCGTGTTCCCCGAGGACCAGCCGTTCGAGGAAGTGGCCTGTTCGACAATGGGCGTGTTCGCGCCCACGGTAGGCATCATCGGCGCGATACAAGCCGCCGAGGCGCTGCGCGTGATCGGCGGCATCGGCGAGCCGCTCGTCGGCAAGCTCATGATGCTCGACTCGCTGCGCATGGAATGGAACACCATGCGCATTGCGCGGCAACCCGACTGCCCTGTTTGCGGCGAGCGTCACTGAACCCCGAGATCGAATTGGCCACAAGCGCAAACGCCCCGGCATGCCGGGGCGTTTCTCGTGATACAGATGCAGGACCGCTCAGGCCTCGGCCACGCGCCTGAGCGCCGCGTGCAACTCCTCGGGCTCGTAGGCCGCCAGCACGTCGGCCACGGGCTTCTCCAGCGACTTTAGCTGCGAGCGCAAGATTTCCTGCTTCACCACGAGCAGTTGGCTCGGATGCATCGAGAACTCGGTGAGCCCCATGCCGAGCAACAGGCGCGTGAGCGTCGGGTCGCCTGCCATCTCGCCGCACACCGAAACCGGCACGCCGGCGCGCCGGGCCTCGTTCAGCGTATGCGCGATCAGTTGCAGCACGGCCGGATGCAGCGGGTCGTAGAGATCGGCGACGGCATTGTCGGCGCGATCGATCGCGAGCGTGTACTGGATCAGGTCGTTCGTGCCGATCGAAAGGAAGTCCAGACGCCGCAGGAACATCGGCAGCGAGAGCGCCGCCGCCGGAATCTCGATCATCGCGCCCACCTGCACGTTCGGATCGTAGGCGAGGCCCGCGTCGTCGAGCTGGCGCTTCGCCTCGCGGATCAGGTCGAGCGTCTGGTCGATCTGCTGCGCATGCGCGAGCATCGGAATCAGGATCTTGACCATGCCGAACGCCGATGCGCGCAGGATCGCACGCAGTTGCGTGAGGAACATCTGCGGTTCGGACAAACTCCAGCGGATCGCGCGCAACCCCAGCGCCGGGTTCGCCGCCGTCTCGTAGCCGTCGCTCGCGGTCATCGAATCGAGCGGCTTGTCCGCGCCCACGTCGATCGTGCGGATCGTCACCGGCAGCCCGTTCATGAGCTCGGCCGCGCGGCGGTAGGCGAAGAACTGCTCGTCCTCCTCCGGCAACTGGTTCTTGTGGTTCATGAACAGGAACTCGGTGCGGAACAGGCCCACGCCCGTCGCGCCCGAGTCGAGCGCCGCCTGTGCGTCCTCGGGCAGTTCGATGTTCGCGTAGAGCTCGATCTTCGTGCCGCACAGCGTCTGCGTGGGCGAGAACTTCAGCCGCTGCAGCTTGCGCCGCTCAAGGGCCATCTCGCTCTGGCGCCAGGTGTACTCCTCGAGCACGATCGGCGCGGGATCGACAATCACGACGCCATGATCGCCGTCGACGATGATGAGGTCGTCCTGGCGAATCAGCGCGCTCGCCTGCTGCACGCCCACGGCCGCCGGAATGCCGAGGCTGCGCGCGACGATCGCCGTGTGCGAGGTGCGGCCGCCGAGGTCGGTGACGAAGCCCTGGAAGGTCTGGGTCTTGAACTGCAGCATGTCGGCGGGCGCGATGTCGTGGGCGACCACGATCATCTCGTCGCAACTGCCGTGCAGCACCGCGGGCGACGCGCCCGCCAGCGCCTTCAGCACGCGCTCCACGACCTGCTCGATGTCGGCCTTGCGCTCGCGCAGATATTCGTCCTCGACTTCGTCGAAGTGGCGCGTGAGCCGTTCGAGCTGCTCGGTGAGCGCCCATTCCACGTTGAAGCGCCGGGTGCGGATGAGGTCGATGGTCTCCTGGACGAGCATCACGTCCTTCAGGATCATCAGGTGCACGCCGATGAACGCGCCCATTTCGGTAGGCGCGTCGGCGGAGAGGTCCGCGCGCAGCGCGTCGAGTTCCTGCTCGACGACGGCGAGCGCCGCGCGAAAGCGCTCGATCTCGGCCTCGATCTTGTCGGGCTCGACCAGATAATGGTCGACGTCGAGCGCAGCCGGAGCGATCAGATAGGCTCGCCCAATGGCAATACCGCGCGATACGGGAATTCCATGCAGCGTGAACGGCACGCGCACCTCCTCTGGTTATGTGATGCCGCGGCAAACCGCTGCAATGCGCTCTCTCAGACCCCGATGGCGATTATAAATTCCGTGCGCCGCTCCTGGCTCGTTAAGTCCTTTCATTAAGTCCAATTAATGGCCGGGACATGCTGCCGCGCAGCATGCCGTTCACTCGCCGCACTCGCCGTAATGCGCCCATACAAAAACGCCGCGGGCAAAGCCGCGGCGTCTCGACATTCAAGGGCGATGCACGCGGATCATTGGCCTTCGCCGAACTTGTCGGCAATGAGCTTGAGCAGCGCGCTCATGGCGTCGGTCTCGTCGGGACCTTCGGTTTCGATGAGAACCGTGCTGCCAATGCCGGCGGCCAGCATCATCACGCCCATGATGCTCTTCGCGTTGATCCGGCGGCCGTTGCGGCTCATCCAGATTTCGGACTGAAAATTGCCTGCCAGTTGGGTCAGCTTCGCCGACGCCCGCGCGTGCAGGCCAAGTTTGTTCACGATGGTCGTTTCTTGTTGCAGCATAGGTTCGATCCGGGCGCTGTGTGTTTGAGTGAGACGGGTTCGGTCAATGATCGGGAAGCGCGGCCGCGCTTGCGTGACGGCTATGCGCCGGCCGGTTTCAGCTTGCCTGCCGCGAAATCGGAGGCCGCGGAGGCCGCTTCGGCGCACGGCGTAGGCGCGCAGGCACACTCCGTGGCCGCGGGCGGCGGCGTGGCCGGGCCGATCGCCTGGATGCCGTTGCTCGCGCCAGCCAGCGCCTTCTCGACGAGGGTTTCGAGCGACGTCGTCCGGTAGCAGACGGCGCGCACCAGCATCGGCAGGTTCACGCCCGCCAGCACGCGCACCTGCGGCAGCGTCGCGAGACGCGAGGCGATGTTCGAAGGGGTCGCGCCGAACATGTCGGTCAGAACGAGTGCGCCATTCTCCTCGCGCAGCCGCTCGATTTCCGCATTGGCCTGTCTGACGACCTCGGTGGGGTCGCTGTCGGGAAGGACGTCGAGTGCGCCAACGCGCGCCGGACAGCCGCCGTAGATGTGCGCGATGCAATCGCGTAGCGCGGTGGCTAGCGGTGCGTGCGCGATGATCAGAATGCCTGCCATGTCAGCCTGACTGCAAAAACGGCTCGGTTGATGGCCGAGCCGATCCCCACGATCGTGTCCGGCAGCGCCGATCCCGAGGCCAGCCGCGGGCCTTCAGGGTCGGAACACACGCCGCGCAGCCGTACCGTAAACGTCTTGTCAGACGCCCGCCGGCCTGCCCGGAACGCGGGCTCGCGGCATTGTAGCAGGGTCATTTTCGCGCGAGCGAAGAGCTTTTGCTCGCGCGGTGGCCGTCGCGCCATGGCCCCTGCTACCCCATTCCCTGCATCAGATGCTGGCGGGCGCGTTCGATTCAAGCCGCCGCACGCTCCAGCGCGTCGACGAACATCGCCGCCACGTCGAAGCCCGTCTGGTCCATGATCTCGCGAAAGCAGGTCGGGCTCGTGACGTTCACTTCGGTGAGCCAGTCGCCGATCGCGTCGAGCCCCACCAGCAGCAGGCCGCGCGCGGCCAGCACCGGCGCGAGCGTCTTCGCGATCTCCCTGTCGCGCGCGGTGAGCGGCTGCGCGCGGCCAAGGCCGCCCGCCGCCAGATTGCCGCGCACCTCGTTGCCCTGCGGAATGCGCGCGAGCGAATACGGCACCGGCTCGCCGCCGATCAGCAGGATGCGCTTGTCGCCTTCCTTGATCTCGGGGATGAACTTCTGCGCCATCACGCTGCGCGCACCGTCGTGGCTCAGCATCTCGATGATCGAGCCGAGGTTCATGCCGTCCGGCTTCACGCGGAACACGCCCATGCCGCCCATGCCGTCGAGCGGCTTGAGGATCACGTCCTGGTGCTCTTCATGGAACGCGCGCAGGCGCGCCGCGCTGCGCGTGACGAGCGTGGGTGCGACGAACTGCGGAAACTCGCCGATCGCGAGCTTCTCCGAATGATCGCGGATCGACTGCGGGCGGTTGAAGATCTTCGCGCCCGCGCGCTCGGCCAGTTCGAGCAGCCACGTGGACGTCACGTACTCCATGTCGAACGGCGGGTCCTTGCGCATCACGACCGCGTCGAAGCCCGTGAGCTCGCGCGAAGCGTCTTGCGCGACGAACCACGGTTCGCGATGCAGATCCGCCAGGTCGCCGACCATCTCGAAGCGCCGCACGTCCGCCTCCACCCTGCCGTTCACCCAGGCGAGGTGCTGCGGCTCGCACGCGTAAAGCGTGTGGCCGCGCCGCGCGGCCTCGGCCATCATCGCGTAGGTCGAGTCCTTGTAGATCTTGAACCGCTCGAGCGGATCGGCGATGAAAAGAATGTCCATGTCGTCCCTGCTGCGCCCCCGAACGGGCGCCGTTTATCCGTTATGCGAAAGATCCGCGCAAAAGCACAAGAGCGGGCACAAGGGCGAACGCCAAAGCGGACGCAAAGCCCGCCGGCTTCACACCTGTCACACCTGGATCGCCTCGGGGTCGGTCTTCTCCAGCTCGACCGACGCCGCGAGCAGCCCGAGGCGCGCCACCACGCCGTACATGTAGAAGCGGTTCGGCGGCGCCGCGCCCGGCTTCGCGCGCGTGTCGGGCAGCGCCGTGTGCTCGAAGCCTAGCGGCACGTAGTGCATGCCCGGCGCGTTCAGATTCTGGTCGCGCTCGCGGCTGCCGTGCGCGCGGTAGAAGCCGCCCACCACGTAGCGGTCGATCATGTAGACCACCGGCTCGGCCACTTCGTCGCCGATGCGCTCGAACGTATAAACGCCTTCCTGCACGATCACGTCGTGCACTTCGAGGCCGTCCTTCGTCGCCGACATCTTCGCACGTTCGCGCCTCGTGAGCGCGGCGACCTCGGAGGCGTCGTGCACCGTCATCACGCCGCGCCCGTCGGTGCCCGCATCGGACTTGATGACGACGTAAGGCTTTTCGGTGATGCCGTACTCGCGATACTTCTTCGCGATCTTCTTGAGCACGGCGTCGATGGCCGTGGCCAGCGCCTCCTCGCCGATACGCGCCTCGAAGTCCACGCCTTCCACGTGCGCGAAGTACGGATTGATCATCCACGGATCGACGCCCACCATCTTCGCGAACTTCTTCGCGACGTCGTCATAGCACGAGAAGTGGGTCGACTTGCGACGCACCGCCCAGCCCGCATGCAGCGGCGGCAACACATATTGCTCGTGCAGGTTCTCCAGCACGGGCGGAATGCCGGCCGAAAGATCGTTGTTCAGAAGAATCGAGCACGGGTCGAAGTTCTTCAGGCCCACGCGGCGCGCCGTACGCTCGAGCGGCTCCACGACGATCTTCTGGCCGTCCGCGAGCGGGATCGTGACCGGCCCGGCGATGTTTTCGTCCAGCGTGCCGAAGCGCACGTTCAGGCCCGCCTGGCGCATGATCGTCGCAAGCCGCGCGACGTTCTCCAGATAGAACGCGTTGCGCGTGTGCTGCTCGGGAATCACGAGCAGGTTCTTCGCGTCGGGACAGATTTTCTCGATCGCGGCCATCGCGGCCTGCACGGCGAGCGGCAGCACTTCCTCCGGCAGGCAGTTGAACGCGCCGGGGAAGAGATTGGTGTCGACCGGCGCGAGCTTGAAGCCGGCGTTGCGCAGGTCCACCGAGCAATAGAACGGCGGCGTGTGCTCCTGCCATTCGAGGCGGAACCAGCGTTCGATGGCCGGCGTCGCGTCGAGGATGCGCTGCTCCAGCTCGAGGAGCGGCCCGTTCAACGCCGTAACCAGATGCGGGACCATAAAGTCGTACTCGCGGACTAAGAAATTGCAGGAAAAAAATTGCAGGGAAAGCGGGAGTCTATCTGGGGACGATTCTGCACGATGCAAGATGGCTTATCCCTTACGCGGCGCAGGGTTAATCGGCATGCCCCGGCCGGTCGTCGCCCTCGCGCCCGCCATTCCATTCTGGACCGCGCGAGCCCGCGCGCGCAATGGGTGCACCCGCCCCAAAAAGAAAAAGGCCCGCCGGAAAGGCGGGCCGAACTCGCTGCGCTGATTGCAGACTGCTATACCCCGTAGGAGACGCCCCCGGCGTGGCCGGAAGCGTTCTTGATCGTTATTCGACGCGCTCACCGTGGAGGATCACGTCGAGGCCTTCGCGCTCTTCTTCTTCCGTGACGCGCAGGCCCATCACCATGTCGATGACCTTCAGCAGGACGAAGCTCACCACGCCGCTGTAGATCAGCGTCGTGAGGACGCCCTTGCATTGCAGGAGGACGCTGGCATCCTGCCCGCTGATGTCCTTGACCGCGAACACGCCGGTCAGGATCGCGCCGATGATGCCGCCGATACCGTGCACGCCGAAGGCGTCGAGCGAATCGTCATAGCCGAACTTGTGCTTGAGCCACGTGGCCGACCAGAAGCAGACCACGCCTGCCACGACACCGATCACGATCGCACCCATCACGCCGACGAAACCCGAAGCCGGCGTAACCGCAACGAGACCCGCGACGGCGCCCGAGGCAATGCCGAGCACCGAAGGCTTGCCCTTGGCGATCCACTCCGCGAACATCCAGCCGAGCGCCGCGCAGGCGGTGGCGACTTGCGTCGTGAGCATCGCGAAACCGGCACGGCCGTCAGCGGCGACCGCCGAACCCGCGTTGAAGCCGAACCAGCCCACCCACAGCATGGCCGCGCCCATCAGCGTGAGGACGAGGTTGTGCGGCGCCATCACTTCGCGGCCGTAGCCGATACGCTTGCCGAGCACGAGGCAGCACACGAGACCGGCGATACCGGCGTTGATGTGCACCACCGTGCCGCCTGCGAAGTCGAGGATGCCGGCGGCTGCGAGCCAGCCGGTCGGTTCCCAGACCATGTGCGCGATCGGCGAGTAGACGATGATCGACCACAGCGACATGAACACGAGCATGGCCGAGAACTTCATGCGGTCGGCGAACGCGCCCGTGATCAGCGCCGGCGTGATGATCGCGAACGTCATCTGATAGACGAAGTACACGGTCTCCGGAATGGTCGGCGCGAGGTGGCTCACGGTCAGCGTCACGCCCTTGTCGCCGTGGATGTAGTTCATGCCGGCGAGGAAGACGCGCGAGAAGCCGCCGATGAACGCGCCGCCCGGCGTGAAGGCGAGGGAGTAGCCCACCACAGTCCAGATCACCGTGACGACGCAGGTGATCGCGAAGCTCTGCATGAGCGTCGCGAGCACGTTCTTCTTGCGGACCATGCCGCCGTAGAAGAGCGCGAGACCCGGGATCGTCATGAACAGCACGAGCGCCGTGGAGGTCAGCATCCACGCGGTGTCGCCGGAGTTGATCTTCGACGCGTCGACGGAGAACGGCGCCGTCGGAGCGGCCGGCGCCGCAGCGGCGGCCGAAGCGTCGGCGGGGGCGCTGGCCGCGGTGGTGGCCGACGCGGCGGCGGCAGGTGCCGAGGCCGCCGGAGCCGCCGCAGCGGCGGAAGCGTCCGGAGCGGACGCGACGGCGGCTGGCGCCGAAGCGGCTGCCGGCGCGGAGGCGTCGTCCGCCAGCGCGGCGCCGACGCCGCCAGCCAGCAGCGAGCCGGCCATCAGCAAGGACATCAAAAGTTTGCGCATCTCGGTTTCCTCTTGTCTCTCTCTAATGTCACAGCGCGTCTGCGCCGGTCTCGCCGGTGCGGATGCGGATCACTTGCTCGATCGGCGTCACGAAGATCTTGCCGTCGCCGATCTTGCCGGTGCGGGCGGCGCGCTCGATCGCCTCGATGGCCTGCTCGACGATGTCGTCCGAAACGGCGGCCTCGATCTTCACCTTCGGCAGAAAGTCGACGACGTACTCCGCGCCGCGATACAGCTCCGTATGGCCCTTCTGGCGACCAAACCCCTTCACCTCGGTCACGGTGATCCCCGAGACGCCTATGGCCGACAACGCCTCGCGCGCCTCATCGAGCTTGAACGGCTTGATGATTGCTGTAATGAGTTTCATGTAGTCCTCGCTGTGGTTGCTCCAATCCCTTGTTCGCATATGCAACGGGCGCCGGGCGGGCGGGTCACGCGCAGCCGGCGCACCGCAAGCCAACCGCTGTTCGGTGCGCGGGGCAGTATTAGCAACACCCGTGCCAATCCGGATGCAGCCGCTTCCGGCGACTTCGTGGCAGGAATCGCGCAAGACGGGGACAATGCCGGTCCGCGGGGCCGACAGGCCCGGTACGCGGGCCCTGGCCGGACGGCCAACGTGGCGTGCGCGCGGTGGCGAGGGGTCCGGAACGTTGCTAGAGTGTCTTCAGGCTGTGCGGCTGCAAAGGCCATTCAACAGGCCGCGGCGCAATACCAGGACGTTCGTGCGAGGGCGCCCGGGTCGCCGCGCGAAACCACCTGCAACGGCACGCACCAGATGCGTTCATGGACGCAGGCGGCAGCAGGCCGGCGCACCAAGATCGCTCATGACCGGATGCCAGGCACAGGTGAAACGAAATCTGCACAGGTTTTGTGCAAAGAGGGGAATCAAATGAAACAACCGAACGACGTATTCAACGATCTGCAGAGCCGCGTGAGCGAGCTACTCAAGAACTCGCCCGCGCGCGATGTCGAACGCAATGTGCGCGCGATGCTTTCGCAAGGCTTTTCGAAGCTGGAACTCGTGACGCGCGAGGAATTCGACGCGCAGACGCAGGTGCTCGTGCGCACGCGCCAGCGCCTCGAAGAACTGGAGCGCCGCGTGGCCGAACTGGAGCAGAAGCTGCCCGTCACTGGCCAGTCATCCTGAACATCGGATGCGCGCACTCACTGCAAGCGAGCCGTAGCATGGCCGCAATGGAACCGTAAAGGGGCGCAAGCCTCACCGCCTGGCGCATGCGGGACCTGACTGCTCGCGGCGCCGTCTTTCGGAGAATCCCATGTCGCTTGCCGTGGTGCGTAGCCGCGCGCCGGCTGCTGGCCGCGCGCCGGAAGTCACCGTCGAAGTCCATCTCGCCAACGGCTTGCCGTCGTTTTCGACGTGTTCGGCGCCGCCGACCTGCGCTCGCTGTGCGCGCATCTCGCGGGCGAGGAAGGCGCGCGGCTTGCGCCCGTACGCGCGAGTCTCCCCGGTGCGGACGGCCATGCCGCGCCGCCTCCCGACATGGCGGACGTGATCGGCCAGCGGGGCGCGCGACGGGCGCTCGAAGTCGCGGCCGCGGGCGGGCATCATCTGTTGATGGTCGGGCCGCCGGGTGCGGGGAAATCGATGCTGGCGGCGCGCCTGCCCGGCCTGCTGCCGCCGATGACCGACGCGGAAGCCCTTGCCTCGGCCGCACTGCTCTCGGCGAGCCCGGTCGGCTTCTCGCCGCAGCAGTGGCGGCAGCGGCCGTTTCGTGCCCCGCACCACTCGTCGAGCGCGGCGGCGCTGGTAGGCGGGCGCAACCCGCCGCAGCCCGGCGAAATCACGCTCGCGCATCTGGGCGTGCTGTTTCTCGACGAGCCTTTGTTTAGGTGTTTGGATGTTGTATGTCTTTCGCTCCGGAGGGGTGTGGGGAGGACATGATTAACTTTATCCACAGCGGTCTCAAGCCCTGTCAATTCCTCTTGTGCCATCTCCTGAGCGCCGGCCGACATCGTAACGCCAAGAGCAACGGTAGGATCGCGACCGTCAGGCCAAGTAAAGGTCCAATTTATCGCGCCATCTAGGGACTCGGCTACTCCTGGAAATCGGGCTTCGTCCTTCGGGCTCGTTGCCGCAATGCTCTAACGCGCGTCCCTTTCGTCTTTCCTTGGGTCGCCGCTAGCCGGCGCTCAACGTCGAGGAGCAGGTCACTCGCGGAGCAGCCTAGTCCCGAGGCAAGCAAAAACAGCATGGTTAGTGTTGGCTGGTGCTGACCCAGTTCAAGCATGCTGACATAATTTCGACGAATATCGGCTTCGAAGGCGAGTTGTTCCTGTGTCAGGTCCGCCTGCAGCCGACGTTCTCGCAATACCGCTCCGAAGACCTTAACCGCTTCCAAGTCCCACTCCCAGTGAAATGGGAGCACTCTCGGTTTAACACATGCGCCTGTCTTCCCAGTACACTGGGAGTTATCGGTGTCGTTGGATTTGCACTGCCATATGCCGCCTTAGTCATAGCGTGATCGCAGAGATTGAAAAAGACGGCCCGGAAACTTGTTGGTAAACGGCTAAACGGGGCACGAGACCCGGATGCAGGTCCCGACGCTACGTAGCACCGTGAATCGATCAGTCGGAATTGGAGCACTAGTGGACTGGCCCAGCGCGACCCCCGTTCGCGAGCCACTAACTAGGTTCTATTGGAATTGCGTGGCTCAGTCCAAGGAGCATTGATGCTAGTGACAAATCCAAACTGGATGGATCTTAAACCTGCTAAACGGCTGCCCTCCGAATCGCTTCAGCCGTGGCGGTACGTGTTGTGGACAGACGATACGCCCAACTTTTGCCTAACCCTGTCGCACGGCCTACGTAAAACTGGCGACATGCCAGACGGTGTGCTGGCAGCGGGGCCTGAAGCATTGCTGGATGCGATTGAAGAATTTGGATATCGAGACATCACCGTCTATGTGCTCGACTACGAGTCGAATCAAAGCGCAGTGCGGTTGTGTCGGGTTACCGGTATCTGGCGGGAGCGTGACCTCGCTGGTGGTATCTCCGGTTTCTGGTACTCCACCGATTCAGGCGAACTAAAACCGTGTTTCCGCCCCCACTCGGTTCCGGTCACCAAATTGGAGAGGGTTATCGAGTTGGCTGCTGGCAGGCGCTAATCCGTTACCGGCTGCTCGTCTCTACGGAGCGCGCGCGAGGAAAAGAAGGTATCAATGTCACTGGTGGCAAAGGCAAACTCGCAGAAGACCGGTGCCGCAAAATCTTGCGTTAGCGTCTCGATTGCGGCACACGGGCTCGGCGCGACCCATCGTCACCCGTCCATTCTGGAGCGCGACAAGTGGCACAACGGAGATGTTGGGATGGTCCCTGATGCAGCCGCTAACGAGCGGCCATCCAGCACACACGTCGCAATATCTCTTCTAGAGTTTCTGCGAGCATTCTGTGCGATGCTGGCAGACGTACTTCAAGGTGAGGATTCCACCCATCAACCGGTGACGGCCACTGGCGACGGCACCGAATTCAAAATCGGCAAAGTCGCCAACATCACATCACTCGCCACTCACGACGTCGTCATGAAAGGGCTTCCTATATCAGTTGCATACGAAATGATGCGTGCCTTCAAGACAGCCGACCGCAGAGCCCTGCTTTGTGCCATTGGCATGAGCGAACGCGCGCTCCAGCACGGCAGGAGGACAGACAGGCTGCTCGACAGCAATGCCAGCGACCGGCTGCTTCGCCTAGCCATCGTAACGGAGCAGGCAATCGATGTCTTCGGCTCGCAACAGGCAGCTGAACGCTGGCTCACCACGCCGGCAACTGGGCTGGGAATGCGAAAACCGATTGATCTGCTACAAAGCTCGGCGGGTTCGCAGCTCGTAACGACGGTGCTTGCGCGCATCGACCGCGGCGTTTATACATGACAGCCTTTTCGAACAGGGGTCGTGCTACCGATGGCATGTTAGTCGTCCAGGCTACTTATTTAATGCAAGCTAGGCTTACGCGGTAAGGGTGAAAGGAATGACAACCAACTCACACCATTCGCATGTCGTCGAGCGATACGCGCAGAATGCTTCGGGCCGCGACTTCGCTGTGGGCGACGTGCATGGTTGTTTCTCGCTACTCGACGCTGAGCTTGCCGCCCGCGGTTTCGATCCGTCGCGCGATCGACTGTTCAGTGTGGGCGATCTGATAGACCGCGGCGAGGAATCGCCGTCGGTTCTCGAAGCTATGCGCCGGCATCAGATCAAGGCTGTACGCGGCAATCACGAGCAGGGTATTCTTGACTGGCTTTCGCACAAAGAGCGGGCCTACGATGCAGATCGTATTAAAACTGTACGAGCGAATGCCGACAAAGGTATTGATGGCTGGGCTTACCAAGACAGTAGTACGAAATTTCTAATCCTCAATGGCGCAGAATGGTTTATCCGGTTGTATTGCTCCAGCGAAAAGGGGGCCGCCAATACTGTCAGGGATATAAGGTCCTATTTGGCATCGCTACCTTATGCGATCGAAATCGAGACTACTCATGGTAGGGTCGGCATCGTGCATGCAGATCCCCTTGTTCCTCAATGGGATAATCTGATCCGCATTCTAGAACATGGTCCATCCGATGCGGTGGAGCGCAATTCCATTCTAATCAACCGTCTACGCTGGCGACCCAATGCATGGGCCGCACCTATGGAAGACGTGTCGGCCGTAATCGTAGGGCACACACCGACCCGGGAAATAGCACAGCGCGGCAGCGTGATGAACATTGACACAGCCGCAGTCTACGGCAACAAATTGACGATACTTAACCTAGCCGAAATCCCGGAATATCTGGCGGCAGGGGAACGCGGCATCAGCTAGTCCAATGCGCATCCTGCAGCACACATTGAGCTTCAAAATCAATGAGGATGAAATGGCTTCAGAAAATCAAATCGACCTAGCGATTGCTCTTCGGAAAATTCATGAACTGGCTCTGTCTGATGGTGACTTGGGCTATGCGTACTGGTATCAGGTCGGCAGACTTCTACAGCATGCACGTGGTATGCAAGCGCAAATCGATTTACTCACCAAGGAGTTGGAGCTGTGTCGCACGATACATACCAAGACGGTGTGAAATGTTAAAAAACGCTATGGAATCGTCGATCAGCCGGCAAGCCGCCGCGCTTCGGTCAGACGCTATCGACCGGCCATAGAAGGTGCTTCGTGGCAGCCCAATCACTCTGCATCTTCCCGGGACGGAACGGGACGTGGAACATCGACGATTTCTCGGCAGGCAACAATCGTCAGAGTCCTTGGACCGGATAGTCAGAAATAGAACTCAAGTCGAAGCGCTTGATCGCGTCGACAAGTGATGCACCAAATTTCCTCAGCAATACGTCAGCGTCCTCATCGGTGGTCACAACCGGATATGCCGTAAAGCCAAGTATTGCCAGTGCCGCTGTGCGATGCCGTCCTTGCCTGAATGCAACGCCACCGTAGGACCCGTCGCGAACATCAGGCAACTCAAAAATACGGGTCTCCGGAATTTTTATGGTCCTCTCCAGTCTCGCCGGTACAGGAGAAAAGCATAGTGCTCCTCGTTCCAGCGCTTGATAGACAAGCTGCGGGTTAAGAATGACAATCACCGGCCTCTCACCGCACTCGTTATCGAGTTCCCATCCACCCTTTGGTTCATAGTGAACCGGCTTTTTGCATCTAATCATGATTTTCCGGGTACCATGCCGACGCGGTAATGGCAACTCGCGCCGACAGCGCGTCAGATAGAAAAATCGGGTTTGCCATCGTCGTATATGACGGAAATATTGTCACGATTCCTTATACGCATATGGGACTCATTTTTAATGATTGTGCAAGGCGCTTATCAGTCCCGGATCGTCGAATGCACCAGCTTCGACAATTTTCTGGTCGATCCAGGTTCCTGCGTCGGTACTCCGCTTCGCGCGAATGGCCAAGACATCGAGGATGGTCAGTTTTGCAAGAAAGAGAGAGAGCGCGCGGCAGAAAATCGTACTGCGACGCGAGGAACAGATTTAGGGCGGCGAGGACCCGCTCATCGATCACCGGAGGGCTATTCTCAAGCGTCCAGCCCAAGACGTCCTGTGGGTTCCAGCTGCATGTCCCGACAACGTCCGTCCACGCCGGGGACGGCGAGAGATGACCCGGGATTAGTGATGGGAGAGTACCGTCATAGGTTGCAATTGAGGAAACATCCGGTCCGTGGGCAGGAATGCGGAAGTTCGCACCCGCGTTCATCGAAACGACGGGAACCCGCGCGCGCAAGTCAGCGAGCAGATTTCGCGCTGGGGATCGAATAGGAGCCACTGTTTGATCACGAGCGCGCTCGCCGACCCGAATGAGATATGCGGTTCGCGATCAAGTAGCTTCGCGCTTCGGCCCAGCACCATTACGCGTCGGTCAGGGGGCGCCTCGAGCAACATGCCCGGCGTTGTCTCGAGGGGAACGTGCAACCAGTACAGATCGGGTCGTGACATATTGTTCTACGAAAAATACGCCAGTGGGCGGGTCATCCAGCCTGGTCGCGCGAACGCCTGCGAGCCGCCGATGGCGGCCAGGAGCCGCCAGGGACTCTGTTAGTTGGTGTGATTGTTCCCGATCGGATAGAGGTCCGCAAATTTCGTTAGACTTTCGCTCAGCGAAGTCGCGGTGGACCGCGTCGTCGAAAGCCTCGACGCCGGCAAAAAACGAGAAGCAGGAGAGGATACATCGTGCCCAGCCTCACTCTGGTTGCTGACTCACCGGACGAATGGAAAGAGACTGTACGATCCGAAGACGTCCGCCGAAGGAAAGATGTTCCGTTTTGCGAAGTAAAGTTGGAACTTCGCTGAATTCAGATGAATTCGCGCGATTCCGAAGAATTGTTTTCGTTAAAAATCAACCGGTTGCGAGATTCGCGAAGTAAAGATGAAGCTTTTCCGGGTCCGGATTGATGGCCATGTAGCCGCTATCGCTAGCGGCTGGGTACACCAAACGCCTGATCGAACTGTCTTGCCCGTTTGACCTCGTCGCCGTGCAGGTAGATCGACGTCGTTGAGATCGACGCGTGCCTTAGATTGTCGCGCACCATGATCAGTTCGGTTCCGCGCGCGAGCGCGAGTGAAGCGTGCGTGTGGCGCAGCCAATGGGGGCTCGCGCGCCGCAGCTTCTCCGCCATCGCAGGCCGCTCATCCCTGATCGTGTCGGCGACCAGTGCGAAGAAGCGTCGCAGCACGCGTCCGAGTCGCGTGATTTCGATCCCGGTGCCATCTTCCGCGAGGCTGGCCACGATCACCGTTGCCGGATCCCACCGTTCGCGCGTGACCGGCAACCGGCGTTGCACCAGATACTGATCCAGCGCCATACGCGCCAGCGTCGGGAGCGCGACCTTGCCCATCTTGCCACCCTTGCCGACGAGATGCAGCCAGTGATCACCATGCTCGTCAATGTGGATGTGTCCGAGCGTTGCGCCTGTCAATTCGCTGGCCCGCAGGCCGGTTGCGTATCCGAAATCCAGCAGGAACCGAAGCCGCTGGGCGGCCGCCTCGCTCCAGCCGTAGGACCATTCGAGGCCATCGGCGATCGTGCGGAGCAGCAGCCATTCGCCTTCAGTAAAGCCGCGGGTAACGTCGAGGCCCGCTTTCACGCTTCCTCGCACCTTGACGCCAGCGAACGGGTTCGCAAGGACGTAGCGCTGTTCGACCAGCCACCGGAACAGGGCTGCAAGTACGGTGAGTGCGTACGCAACGGAGCGCGTCGATAAAGGTCCGCTGAACGGTCGCCATTCCACGCTTTGTCGTGGCCGCGACGGCCCGACCCAGCGCTCGCGTGGTGTCGGCCGTCGCAGGAATGCCCGGTAGGCGATTGCGTCATCGGTGGTCAGCGAGGACAGCGCGCAGCCCCGCTCGACGATCGCCCACAGGATCAGGCGTTCCGCCTCCTTCCGGTAGGCGCGCTGCGTGGCGGTGGACTCGTGGAGGGACAGCCAGGATTGCACCGCCTCGTAGTCGTTCGACGCCTTGAGCAGGCATACGTGCCGTGGTGCGCGAAACTGTCCGTGCGAGCCGTCGACCTCGTGCGGCAGGCGCAGTTGTTCCCACGGGACGATCTGCCCTGAAGGGGCTGCCGCAACCAGCGCGCGCGCACGCTCGGTCAGCGCTGGATGGGCCGCAAAGAATGCTTCGACATGGCGTGCGCCTGCCGTGCCGAGTCCGGTGATCGTTGCCCACCAGCGCCGCCGGCGCGGAATCCGCACGGTCAGGTCTGCGAAGGTCCGGATTCCATGCGCCTGCAGGGCAACCACCACCCGCTGTGGCAACCACTGGTCAATTTCGTCGGCGATGTGCGGCTCCGGAGCCGGCAGGTTGCGCAATGTCTCGATCGTGTGCGCGACGATATCAGCCGACACTGCCGATCGCTCGTCGAATGTTTCTGCCAGGTCGGCCCGGTGACGACTCATCGCGAACGCGACCAGTGCGCGCCGGATACGCCCGAGCACGCCGCGCGCGGACATCCCCGGCGCCTTGCGGTCGCCCAGATATCGGGCGACGGCCGAGCGGGCGTCGAGCCCGGCATACCACGCGCGCAGCGCGGCCAGTTCGGCGTCGTCGGGGAACCCGGCGGGTTCGGTCTCGCGTATTTTCATGACCGCCAGTTTAGTCCAGATTTGATAGCGGACCGATAAGAAAAGTTATCAGTCTGGCTCGATTCCAGTCATCGGCCCTGCTTCCTCGCGGGCAGAACGATCGCTATCCCGGCTTCAATTGTCGGTCTTGGCCACCTGCATATGGCCGTGGACGACCCGTTGGCGACGTTCAGCAATAGAGGTCAGCGAGGGCAGGTTTCGTTGCTAAAGTGGACGCTGACGCGTCGCGCCTCATCGAACTAGCGAAAGCCGCGACACTTGTGAAGCCAAGCGGAGGGGGGCTATTCGTGGCGCCAGGGCATCGGCTTCATTTGCTGCAACGCCGGCTAGGCAAATTGAGTCGTTGCAGTTCTGCGGATCGCGCCCCGGCGCCGGTAAACACGCGGCCGTGAAGACCTGCGCTGATCGCTCCCCCTACATTTGATTCGATGTACTTATCAAAAATGGTCCGATGCGCTCACACCGAGGCGATCACGATAGCGAAGATACGCATCCGCTGCTGGTTTCGCGGCACCGAACTAGGCCGAAGCGTAAATCTGGTTACCGAAGAGTTCCGCCACTGCGGGATTAAGTGTGAACGTCGGTGGAAATCCGACAAAAAATGGCGGCGTCGTGGTTTTTCAGTCAGGCCTTGACCATTCAAATCAGTACCGGTCAAGGCTGAACAGATCATCGACAAGTTTGCACGCGGCGTTGTATCCACCCATGAGCGCGTCAGCCTCTGTTGCGAAGGGACGGCCGCGCGCTTCGCCAAAGCGCAAGGGTGAAAACACCGCTACGGTGCTCGCTGCGTGAAATATCCTGACGATAGCAACGTACCCTGGCCGCATTGGCTCGCGCCTGTTCGGTCCGATGCTGATGTCGGACTCAACAGAAATCTCGAGCGTAAAGCCTTCATAGTCGTAGCTTCGCGTCATGACCGTCTCCCCGCCTTATTTCTCGCGTCGACATTCGCGCACGCCCGACATGGCTTCGAGCCGCGTGCATATCGTCGAGAATTCGCTCGCGTTCACCCGCGACAAAGCAATCTGCACATCGTCGAGATCGGCGTCATCCTCCGACTGCTGGACGATGAACTGCTTGACGCGAACGCTCCCCGTGCCGAGTGCCTGATGGACGATATCCAGCGAGACACTGCCGCGCTCGACCAGCAGCTGTATGGTGCGCTGCTGACGCACGGAGATAAAGCGCCGCTCCAGCGGTTTCACACCGACCAGGATGATCATGATGATGACCGTCGCACCGATCGCGGCAGTGTACATGCCACCACCCACCGCCAGGCCGATACCCGCGACCGACCAGAGGCTCGCTGCCGTCGTCAAACCGCGCACGACTTCGCCACGAAGCAGTATCGACCCCGCGCCGAGAAAGCCAATACCGGAAACCACCTGGGCGGCGACCCGAGATGGATCGAGCACGACGTTCTTCTCGCCCAGCACGTCGGAAAACCGAATGCCGAAACGAGCATCATCATCGCGGCCCCAACGCAGACCAGCATGTGCGTGCGCAAGCCGGCCGCCCAGTTCAGTCGCTCGCGCTCGAAGCCGATCACGCTGCCGAGCAGCGCTGCTATCAACATGCGCGACAGAAGTTCGAGATTTTCGATCATCTTCCTGCCCCGATTCGCTGCCCGCGTTAGAAGCGGACGTTAGCCAAGGGTGGAATTGTGGTATTTGTCTGACAATTGCGGCGCGCGCGAATGGGTCAGTGCCATGTCGAACCCTGCGCCCTCCTGCCTTGGTGTTCCCGCCGGGCCTCCTGTTTGGCCGCGAGCACGGCTTACTTCGATTTCGGTGGCCGGCCGGTCTTGACCGGTTCGACCGCCTTGACGGCCGCAAGAAGACGTTTCGTCGGTGCAGATGCCAGCAGAAGCAGCCCTGCACGGACGAGCTCGCTCTTCTTCACGGGCCGGCCAGCATCGAGGCAGCGCTGCTTGAGTACCGCGAGCTGTTCGTAGTCCTCCCTGGGCATCGTGAAGGTGTCGCGCACAACCTTTTCCTGTTTGACATGCTCCCTGCGCCGGCGGACGGCGCGCGCAGAAGGCGCTTCAAAGGGTATTACCTTCCGGGCCTGTGGCTTGGCCGCCACACGTCGGGTTTGCTCAGTTTGGACCGACTTCCCGCTGGCCACTGCCTCGTTGGCACCGTCGTCCGGGGATACATGCGCTCGCTTGCCGCTTCTGTTCCTGGTAGCCATTGGCTTCATGATTTTTTCGGGTTTGAATAAACCGTACAAACAGTTTATCGTCTTTCTGGCAAGAGGGAGTTTTCTATGCCAGACAAACACATTTCCAGCCAGTTTGATGCCGACCTGGAACACCTGTCGTCGAGATTTTTCGAGATGGGTGGGCTGGTTGAGGCCCAATTGGCCGATGCGATGGACGCGCTCAGCCACTTCGACATGGGTCTGGTCGAGAAGGTGGTTGATGAGGAGCATCGACTCAATGCGATGGAAGTCGAAATCGATGCCGCGTGCAGCAACATCATTGCGCGGCGCCAGCCTATCGCATCCGATCTGCGTCAACTGTTGGCCTTCTCCAAGGGGATCAGCAATCTCGAGCGCGCAGGCGATGAAGCGCGCAAGATCGCAAAGCGGACGAGCAGAATCGCGAATGACGCTGCGGGCAGGAACATGAATATCGCGGAAATCCGGTCATCCGGCCAGATGGCGGGAACCATCTTCCACAACGCGCTTGCTGCATTCGCGCGGCTTGATACGGTTGAGGCAGCCCGGATCATGCGTGAGGATGAGGCGATCGACGAGCAGTACCGCGCATTCGTGCGCAAGCTGCCGACATTGATGGCGGAGAATCCCCGCATCATCTCTTCCGCGCTCGACTACGTGTCCATCGCGTCGGCCATCGAACGGATCGGCGACCATGCGAAGAACCTGGCAGAACTTGTCATCTATGTTGTCAAGGGTAAGGATGTCCGTCACATTTCGCGCGACCGACTTGAGCGCGAGGCCCTGGATGATTGAGAAGCGTACAGCAGTGGCGCGAGGCCCCAACAGTCGCATGCGTGACGTGCTGTATCCGGTTGTGAGCCTCATGAAGTGCGCAGTGAACAGCCAGTGTGTCGCGGGGGGAGTGCTATGAAAATGTCTCATAGATTGCAGTCCGATTCGGCCGGGCCGGTATGGGGGCTGCTTTTGGGGATGTTCCTGATGGTGGCTGGGATCGGCATCTGGATCTATGCGAAGTCATCGGGACCCTGCGATTCCCTTGATGAATCGCTCGCGATGGCTGCAATGCTTGTCGGCACCTTTCTGGCTGTCTACGCCGGCCGGGAAATCAGGCACAGACATCGATAGTTCCACGGTCGGCAGCCGGGGCAGCACACGCCAGGGATCATCGAGGCGTTAGAAGGGTAGCCGGAACCGAAAGCGTGCTGGCCACGACAAGGATGCCGGACGGTGCGCGATTTCGCGCGACGAGCGGGTTCCCGACATAGGATCGACCGACGTCCGAGGCGATCGCTGTCCGCTTTCGAATGTCTCTTGCCGAAGGTGAAGGCAACGTTCGAATGTCCATTCAACGTCCCGGAGGAGCGGCCGAAGATGGCCGTTCGACTGCCGCCCGCGATGCAGGCCAGTTTATTCCCGGATGGGAACGACGAGCCAACAGTTCACCTGGCCTAGGTGCCTTGTCCGCGTTGGCATTGCGGCATTACGTTGCCTTAAGTCGGTTCGCTGTTCCGTTGCTCCCCAGATCCCCAAATCTGCCAGTCGCGTTGGAGCGAACGACTTGACTGGCGAGGTACGTCGCGGCCGACCGGCAGCCCGATGGCCGAAAGAATGTATCGCGCCTGCGGGAAGCCACTTTCGGGGAAGCGCTCAAAAATTCGGTTGAACTCCTCGACAAGCGGACGCGCCCGCTCCGGCACGGGCGCGTCGGGCCCCAGCATCAAGGCCGTCTGTCCAAACTTGACAGGTCCAGCCTTGATCAAGGCACGCAGCCCCGAGTTCGCGCTGCCGCGCCCGAACAGCTCCATGCCGTATGCGCGGATCATGGCGCGCACGATCGCTTCAGCAGCGGGTGTGAGCGGCGGCATGGCCTCGACCAGGCGCAGGTGCGGTGAGCGCACATCCGGCGCGGTGAAACGTCCGATATCGTCGATGTCGGCTTGGAGACGCTGCACCGGCAGGTCAGCGCTGAAGAGCAGGAGCCGGATGCGTTCATAAAGCGCGTCTTCGTCGTCGGGATCGATGACTGCAATATCTGTCATTCTCTTTTCCTTGAGGTGGCTTGTGCCCAAACAGTTCCGGAAGCTCGGCGAAGCGGACCCGGATCGACCCTCGAGTCCGCCGTTGTTCACCCTGCGTCCGGACGGAAGTTGCTGCCTGGAGGCTAGGTCCGTCGGACATACCGGTCCGAAACAACCGAGCGTTGCTGGATCCATGCGACGGCAAGCTCCAGCGCTTCATCGCGTGCCTCCTGGGCGTTGGCAAAATCTCCATCGACACCGAGCGTGCGTATTTCGCCCGCCCGGTCGGTGACGATGGCCGTGGCTGTGTAACGGCCACTCCCGGCAGCGGTTACCACCGGCCGGACCTCGCAGCCGTGATACTCGATGACTTTGTCCGTTTGCATATGACACCTCCGGCTGAGCGTCGTGTCCGGAACATGTCCGGGCACGCGCAATTCGCGTCCAGTCTGTTCAGTGCAGCACCTGTCATTCCTCGACCTGCACGCCCGGGTCACCATCGATGGGACCGGACGCTGCCGCGACGACCTGTATCGCACCGAGGTTACCGCAGAGTTTCACGGTAACCTCGCGCCCACGCGTTACCGCGGAGATGACAAGCCAGGCGTTGTGATCGCACAACCATTCAGCCTGCATGTCCCGGCACCACGATATCGGTCGGTTGGCCGCCCGGCACGGGGGACGGCTCCGGCCTCTCCCCACCGCCGTTGCCGGCGGTCTTCTGGCTTCGACGTGTTGCGCCTCCCGGGTGGAGCGCGTCGAGGAATGTTCGGCCCTTTCCGGTCAGGTATGCGCGGCGTGCGCCCTCGCCGCAATGTTCCAGCATGACGAGCTGGCGTTCGAGCAGCGCGTCGAGCTCGGCGCGGTCCATGTCGAGCTGGTCCGGCGCCTGACGAACCAGCATCAGGGTCGCAAATTCGTGCGGACTGAGCATTTTCGTCTCCTGTAAGACATGGCCCCGAAAACAGGGGCACGGTGCAGAAAAAGGACACATAATGCTGGCCATACAAGTGCGCAGCCACGCAGCGCGGCGCGCTCACGCGAGGAAGCGCGGCGGCGAATCCGTGTCGTTGAGACAGCCCGCGTTGATGGCGCGTATCGCGTACTCGACCGTCTCCCGGTGCGCCTCGTCCGCGCTTGCCCAGTGCTGGGCGTAGCGCGGCAGATGCCAGTCCGTGACCGTGTGCTCCGCACGCCGGATGCGCACGATGGCCATGTACCTGTCTGGCCGGTCTGCCGGCAACGCGCAGTGCCGGACCGGAAACGCGAAGGTCTCGATCATGAAGCCCTTCCAGCTTTGGCTGCGTTCGTTGTCCATAACTACCTCCGCGTGGCGGGTCACGCGGCGCGGGCCCTGCGGACCACGCCGCATGACCGGACTTGCCCCTGTGCGTACGCCTAACCAACGCTCACCTCAATGCGTCGCGACTTTGCCTCCTCACGACGAGGAACGGTGAGCTTCAGGACGCCATCGCGCAACTGTGCGTCGATGCGCGAGGCGTCAAAATCCGGACTGAGCGTGAACGCCCGCCAGAAGTGCGGGTGGAGCACCTCGCCATGCTGCAGGCGCAGTCCTGATGGAGTCGGAATCACCGCCTCGGCCTCGATGTTCAGACTGCCGTCCTGCACGCGCACGTCGAGTTTTTCGCGCGGCACGCCCGGCAGGTCCGCATATAGTGTGATACCGCGGCTGTCCTCGAACACGTCGACGGCAGGTGCGACCCAGGTGCGCGGCTTCGCTGCCTGCGCACCCGCTCCGGGGGCAACCTCTGTGCCCGCCCGGCGGGTAGCCAGTTCGGTGCTGTCGTTCATGATGTCCTCCGTAGCTTTCTCATGCTTCATATCCATCAGGCTTACTGAACGGCGATGGCGCGTGGCTTCGACGCCCCGGGACGTCCGACGCTCACCGTCAGGCAACCGTTGACGTAGCGCGCACTGACCTTGTCGGGGTTCGCGCGCTGCGGCAGCTCGATCACGCGCCGGAATGCCCCCATGAAGCGTTCCCTGGCGTAGACGCGCGTCTCATCGTCCGCTTCAGGTCCGGGCGGCTTGCGTTCGCCACTGATCGTCAGCAACCCCTTGTCGATCGAGACGTCGATTGCTGCCGGATCGAGTCCTGGCGCGAACGCGACGATCACGACGCTGTCGTCGGTGCTGCCGAGGTTGACGGGGGGAACGGTTTCGCTGCGCGTGGCGCGCAGGCTTGCGGGAAAGCCCGCGAAGACGCTGGCCATCTGCCGTTGCAGGCGGTCGAATTCGCCCAGCAGATCGGTGCTGAAGAAAAGATCGCTCACGACTGGTTCCCTGAAACCGGGGGCCGCGCACGAAAGACGAACGGAACCACGCGCTCCAGTCCGCCTGTCCGTGAGAAACCCGCCGACAAACAAATCGAAACACGCAGCGCTTATCGCGACTGCCTGAGCGATGAATAAAATAGTGCAAGGAACGGAAATTTCAAGAGGCCCTGCAACATGTCAACCGGGAGGCTTCATGGACCTTTTCGACAGGCTTCAGCAGCAGATCGACACCGTGCGCCTGCCGCTCTTTGCCGTCACCGTCACGGCGGCGGCACAGGTGAATACGCCACTCATCGCAATCCTCCACTGGCATGGATTCCGGCGTGCGACGCCGCTTGTCCTGCCCGGCATTGAGATCCCGCCTCGACCGGTTCCGGGATCGGCCGTCCGGCTCGATGCACCGTGGCACAGCTTCGAGACCGTGGACGCCATGCTGCTGGACGCCGCCTGGCAATCCGGCGCGTGGGAGGTCGAGCGCGTTGAGCAGCGCGGCTGCAACGTGATCGGTGCAAGCGCGGCCGAGGCGCTCGCCTGCAGGCAGGCGTTCGGCGACTACGGAGAGGACGGGGCCCGCGACCGGCCGCTTCTCGATGACGATACCGATCGCGGCGAACTGATGCAGCTTGCCGCGCGCAGCGGCTATCTGCGCTGGCTCTTCCGCCCCGTCAAGGGCGGCCTGTGGGGCACGCTCAACGAACCGGATGACACCCTGGACGCCGACGGCGGACGCCGGCCACCGTGTCCGGTACCCCCTGCGCCCCGTCGCCCGGATGGGTGTGGCCGCACGGTTTATCGCCTCGGGACGGTCCGTCGCATCCTCCTGCCACGTTGAAACAATTTGTTACAAACAGACATTTTCACGCCCCTTGAAGGGTGCGATGGCCGCCTCTATTTCGCTTTCCGCCAGACATTGGCTCGGCTGCACGGAGGCTTTTCACGTGCCCCATATGCAGCCGGATTCTTATTGGTGATCCTTTAATCGCTCAGGAGATGGAAATGCAGATTCGTCCCCTCTACGACCGGGTTATCGTCAAGCGAATCGAAACGCAGCGGACGACAGCTTCGGGCATCGTGATTCCCGATTCAGCGGCAGAAAAACCAGAACAGGGCGAAGTCGTCGCCGTCGGCAGCGGCCGGCTGCTGCAGGATGGAACGCTGCGCGCGCTCCAGCTGAAGGTCGGTGACCAGGTGCTCTTCGGCAAATACGCAGGCCAGACCGTCAAGGTCGATGGCGAGGAACTGCTCGTCATGCGCGAGGAGGACGTCATGGGCGTTCTCGAAGCCGACGCGGCAACCGCCCGCAAGGCCGCCTGAATTCACAATCGCTCGCGGACGCCCGCCCGGTCGTTCGCGACGCGCTGAGTCAACGACTTTACCCGGAGCAACAACATGAGTGCAAAAGACGTCAAATTCCATGACAGCGCCCGCGCCCGTATCGTCAGGGGCGTGAACGTGCTCGCCGATGCCGTGAAGGTCACGCTCGGACCCAAAGGCCGCAACGTGCTGATCGAGCGCAGCTTCGGCGCGCCCACCATCACGAAGGATGGCGTGTCGGTCGCCAAGGAAATCGAGCTGAAGGACCGGTTCGAAAACATGGGTGCGCAGGTGGTCAAACAGGTTGCATCGAAAACCGCCGACGTGGCGGGCGACGGCACCACCACCGCCACCGTGCTTGCCCAGGCGATCGTGCAGGAAGGCATGAAACACGTCGCCGCGGGCATGAATCCGATGGATCTGAAGCGCGGTATCGACAAGGCGGTCGCGGCCGTGCTCGACGAACTGCGCAAGCTGTCCAAACCGATTTCGACGAACCGCGAAATCGCTCAGGTCGGTTCCATCTCGGCCAACTCCGACGAGGCAATCGGGAAAATCATTGCTGACGCGATGGAGAGAGTCGGCAAGGAAGGCGTCATCACGGTCGAGGACGGCAAGTCACTCGAGAACGAACTGGACGTGGTCGAGGGCATGCAGTTCGACCGCGGCTACGTGAGCCCCTACTTCATCAACGATCCCGACAGGCAGGCCGCATATCTCGACGACGCGCTGATCCTGCTGCACGACAAAAAGATCTCGAATATCCGGGACCTGCTCCCGGTCCTCGAAGCCACGTCCAAGGCAGGCAAGCCCCTGCTGATCGTCGCGGAAGACATCGACGGCGAAGCACTGGCTACGCTCGTGGTTAACGCGATGCGCGGCATCCTGAAGGTTGCCGCCGTCAAGGCGCCCGGCTTCGGCGATCGTCGCAAGGCCATGCTCGAGGACATCGCCATCCTCACGGGCGCGACCGTCATCTCGGAAGAGACCGGCAAGCAGTTGCAGAAGGCCACGCTCGAGGATCTCGGGTCTGCAAAACGCGTCGAGGTACGCAAGGACGACACCATCATCATCGACGGCGCGGGCGAGGAGAAGCGCATCCAGGAGCGCGTGCATTCGATTCGCCGGCAGATTGAGGACACGACGAGCGACTATGATCGCGAGAAGCTCCAGGAGCGTGTCGCGAAGCTCGCCGGCGGCGTGGCCGTGATCAGGGTCGGGGCGGCCACCGAGGTTGAGATGAAGGAGAAGAAGGACCGCGTCGACGACGCGCTGCACGCCACGCGTGCGGCGGTCGAGGAAGGCATCGTGCCGGGTGGTGGCGTCGCGCTCGTACGCGCGCGTTCGGCCGTGACGAGCCTGAAAGGCGTCAACAGTGATCAGGACGCGGGCATCCAGATCGTGCTGCGCGCACTCGAAGCGCCAATGCGCGTGATCGCCTCAAACGCGGGCGATGAGCCTTCGGTGGTCATCGCGAAGGTGCTCGAAGGCAAGGGCAACTTCGGCTACAACGCGGCCACCGGCGAATACGGCGATCTTGTCGAGGCGGGGGTGGTCGATCCCACCAAGGTCACGCGCACGGCTCTGCAGAACGCCGCATCGATCGCCGGGCTGATCCTGACGACGGATGCAACGGTGGCCGAAGCGCCGAAGGACGAAAAGCCGGCGCAGGCGAGCGCGCCGGAACTGGAGTACTGACCGCATCGGTTCCGCTCTGCACCGGTCGTCCAGCCCGGCCGGTGCATTTTCTTCGGCACTGTTCTTTCAGTCTTCTCGGGGGCAGTGCCGCTTTTTGCCCGAGACCGTCATGAAACTCGAACTTTTCATAGACTCAAGACCGCTCGACATCGAGATCGATGACGTCGTGGCGGGACTGCTGGCCGTGCGGCTTGACCTGCCGGCTGGCGCAGACAACCAGGATGCTCTCGCTCGCTATCTCAGCGAAAAGGGTGCGCCGTGGACTCTCGACGAGGAACACATGCGCAGGCGTATCCTTCGCCGCCTGATTCTGGATATCGCCGACCCGGCGCTCGTGATCCGCCATCTCATGGCTGAGGAATGAGCTGACCTGGCCAGGCAGGTCGATCGCGGATCGGGAGTGTGGCGACATAGCCCGCATCACGACCGTCTTGCTGTCCCCGCGGAATCAGACATCATGCCAGGCCATCCTCGTTCGCCCGCCCGCTCCTCGGTGAAACTTCCTGCCGGCGTGCTCGGCCGGGACTATCTCAAGTTCCTGCAGCTCTCGGTTGACGATGAGCTTGCCTCTAAGGGATTGTTCGCCGACGCAGCGCTACAGGACGCCATGTCTGCCGTCCGCAGCGGTTCAATGCGCGCGGCGCAGCCGGCGATGAAGGTCTTCTTTGATGGCTGCCAGTTCTGGCTTGCCAGTCATTTTCATCGCTATGAAGCGGCCCGACGTCTCGGCGCCCGTCACCAGGAATTCTGGTGTGAGATTCAACCCGGCCCGAAGGACCATGCCGTACGATATGCGTCGGGCCCCCCCGGCATGATGCGTTTCCGTAACGAGAGGTCCACCACCGGTGGCTGACCGCCATCCATCGCCTGGTTGAACCTGGCGCCGTCCTCGCCCCGAGACGGGCGCTGTTGATGTCCCCGATTCTGGAGGGACCGTTCTCCCGCCCGTGCCTGCAGTCAAACGGAGTCGAAGCCACGTTTGCCGGCTGGCGTCGGACGCCCGGTTTCATGTGGGTCGTACTGGATTCGAACCAGTGACCAACGGATTAAAAGTCCCTTTCATTGCGCGACTATAAGTGCCAATGCGTGACTATTCAAAAAGTTACATGCCGACGATCCACTTCACGGCCTTGTTAAACAACAACGCTGTTGAACTTCCGTTGAACCTGCATCCGATCATCCACCGCAATTGCAGGAGACGCACGCGCATCGTGATGGACATTCAGCAGGGCACCGAGTCGGCGCTCGGCCGACGGTTGAGCGTTTCTCGAAGCCCCGATCCGGTGGATCGCCGGGCGGAGTAGGCCAATCAGTCGGGCGAGTTGCCGTCGTATCCCATACCGTTCGGCGCGGCAACATCGGGAAGGCCCATCGCCTGCCGCAGACGCTTGATGTTTTCCGCGACGGCGGCTTTGCTGCTCGTGACCTTGGGGGTCGTGTGCAGTTCGCGCCAATAATCGTTGATGCTCTCCTTCGGCACGTCGAAACGCCGAAGCCATGCTTCGGAAGCAACGTTCGTGTTGAGCAGCGGCGCGGTACTGTCGAGGGTGCCGGACTGGATAATGTCCGTTTTTTCGGGGATGAGCGAGTGCAGCGCAGCGTTCAGCAGGACGTAGGCGGGGGGAGGCTCGGGCGGCTTGCCTGGTCCTGCGGAAATGCCCGATTCCGGCGCAGCACCGGCTTGGATGATCAAACCCCCATCCCCCAACGGCTGGCGCACGTACCACTCCGGCGGGAGCGGCAGCGAGGAGGCCCCACCGGCGGCGCGAACTAGGTCGGTGTCCAGCGCCACCATCCAGTCCACGGTCTTGATCCTACCGACCAGATCGACGGTGCCCACCGCCATCGGGTCACCGACGTCAATGCCCGGGCCATACCGACGGGCGAGGTAATACTCGCTGGCCTCGTTCGCTTCGCGCTCCATGGGTGGCAGATTCACCGCTAAACCCGCATGACCGTGCACGGTCGGCAGCGCTTCGGCGAACGCGGTGAACAACGCCTGAAACACGCCGGGCCGTTGCAGAAGAAAGGCACGCGGCACCGTGAAATCGAGCGCGTCCAGCCCGCGGTTGAGCTTCGATTGCCAGTCGGCGATCGTGAAGACGGCGAACTCGTAGAAGCCTGTCGCGAGTTTGTGATCCGCGCTGGTCATCGTGGCGACCAGCGCAACGTCGGCCGGCACGGACTTCGCCAGGCTCGCAAACCCCGGCGCTTTGTCGTACGTTACCGGCTGCTCGCCTTCGGTGTAGAACCAGCGCAGCGGCACGTCTTTGGACGGCTTTTGCCCAGCCGCAACTTCCAGGGCGTGCGTGTACTCGTCGATCGTCGCACGGTATTCCTCGAAGCATTTGACTAAGCCTTGCCGCACGGCCGGCGTGTGGCCGTTCCGGAAATACAGGACCCCACGGACCACGAGCGCGGCGCCGGTGATTCCTTTCCGGTACGCCGGTTCGTACACACCGAAGGGAAGCGTATCGGCGCGTCGGGGGTCATCGACCCAGGCTTTGATCTCGTCGTTCGTCATGGCAGGTCAGTCAATCAGGGAAGGGCCGGCAGCGGTGGCATCGTCGGTGGAGGCGGCAAGCCACCGCTCTGAGGGTGGCTACCACCGCCTCCGCCCAAAAGTTCGTCCATGTCCGACGACGATTGGGGCTGGGTCGACGTGGACGTCTTGCCGTCCATTTTGTCGTCGCCGCAGCCGCATTCGGCCGGGCCGATCCGCACAAACTTTGACCGATCGCCGGCGATGCGGATGTAGTCGCGCTGCTGATTCGGACCATAGTCATCAGGTGGAAACTTCATCTCCACGACCATGCGGAGATTTGGTTGCACGGGCGGTTGCGTCGGATCGTTCACGATCACAACGTCTGGCCGGCGCATGTTGCCGTCACCCGCCTTGTATGCTTTTCTCCCGCCAGGCCATGCGTCCTCGATCCATTGTCGCAGATTAGAGTGCGGGGCAAGCGGGTCGTCCGGGTCCGTGATCGGCGCAGGAGGCTCTTTGCGCATGTCGTACGATTGCTCTGGGCAGTATCCCGTCGGAGCGCCCGTCTCGATGCGTGACACTTCGTTCGCGGCGTTGAGGCGCATCTGAACGCAGCGTTGGCGCTGAATCCGTCCGTTCTTCGTCGCGACGCCGACGGCTTTGCATTTGCAAAGTACGGAGCACAACACCGCACGGTCCTTCGCCGACAGACGGCTGTTCAGACCAACTTGTGTGGTCTCACCGTCACCGGGCGCCATGCCACCGGACGAGGAGCCTGGGTCGTACCCGCTCATGCCCCGCCGCTCCCGGGATGGCTGAACGTGAGCGATGACGCTTGGTGGCTTTCGAGCCATCCCGTGAAACCGTTCGCGTCGGTCGTGCCCTGCACCACGCGTCCGTCCGTCGATCGGACGGTGTAAGGATGCCCCGCGACGGGTTGGCGCGTGATGTCGTCGAGGACCTGAAAACGTCCGCGCTGCGGCGTATCTTGGCTTGGTTGCGGCAGCACGTGCTTGCCGCCGCCGACGGAGCCGCTTGGCCCTGCGGTGGGCGACGCGGTCGCCGTGGACTGTGAGGCGATCAACGTCGCCCCACATGCAACCTTGTCTCCCTCTGAGGCCACAGGACGACCATCGAAGGTCATTCCGAGCGATTTGACATCGACGATGGGATAGATGCCCCCGCACTTGGGGCACGACGCCATGTCGCCCAAAAGGGCAAGAGGACGTCCGTCCACTAGGTTTGTCGCCGTACAGGCGAGAACGCGACCCCCATGCGAGGTGGAGTCGCCCTCACGTATGAATGCAAAACCCATGCTGCATAACCTCTCGTCGTTTTGTGGGAGGAATGTAGCACGGTGTGACTTCGATAAACCACCCTATCAATGTCGAGAGCAAGTGTGACGTTTCTTCTCGGCGTTGGCGCTGGGTTGATGGGGTTTAGGATGGTTGATCGACGCTTCGATAACCGATCAGCGCATGTCTGGAACCCGCACTACGCACCAACAGGCGCGAAGAAGTCCCGGATGTCGCGCCAGCGCCCTTGTCCGTTCAATTCCAGGAGCAACCTCGCGAAATCAGCCAAGATCGGGTTTCCCCGAGCGTCGTATGTCACGTGAGTGACGTGGTTGTCATTGCAGTAACGCGGGTCATCAAAAGCAAAATAGGTTCTGCACGCGAATGGCCGGAATTCGTAGATAGAGCACGTGTGGTCAACGCTCAAAAACGGACACGGAGTCTTGGTTTCTCCGTGGCCGGAGCTACGCGATGTTCCAAAATTCTTTCTCGCGCCAGTATTCCGCTCTATGTACTGCGCCTCAATTTCCGTGACGCCAACGTCAATATGGCAGCAGTGGCCGCAACCTTTCTGACATACGGCAAGCGGGGAAATCTCCGAGGCTAGCAGGTCCGCAGCATGATAAATGCGTTTGACTTTTGCCAGACGACTAGCATTTGCACCTCGAACAAAATCGAAATCGCGGCGTGCTTCGTCGATATGCTCTTTGGGTGTCTTGGGAAACGTCAGCGCCTTTGCTTCTTCGATCGTTCGGAATTTGATGGGCGTCATTGTTGTTGAATCCGTGCGGATTACCTTTTGGGGAGGGCAGACGACGAACAGTTATCACGAGATCGTGAGCGCCGTCAACCCAATGCGGCGGGAGCCGCCCCCGAGGGGGAAACTCCCCCTCGCCCCTGCTAGCTCAGGTCGTTGCCTTGCGCGGGAGCGCAAGGTCGCTTTCGACGGGGCGGTTCCGTTATTGAGCTGTCCAAGATTTGGTCCCGAGTGAAATACTCGCCGGCACGTATTCTGTCCGCAGACTCGATCGCCCATTGCAGCGCTTGTGCTAGCGCAAATTTACATCGTTGCGGCTCGTCCTGATCGGGAGGCGCGGAGCTAGGGGCGTTCATAGTCACTCATCCTTGCATAGCTTATGTGTAAAGCGTAAGCGATACGTGCTTTGCCCTACAGCCACTCGCTTTTTTCGCCACCTGGTCGGTGCTGCGCAGCGTTCAGCAACTCATCGTCGAGCTCGTCGTCGGTGAAATAGTAGCCTGCGTCCATCCGAGCGGCGGCGATTCGCGCCCGCTGAATCTGCTCGTCGAGTGAAAACGTTCTGAGGTCACCGATTGGATTTGATGTCGTACTCATGACTCTTTTAAGGGCGTGGTGATCGTTCCGGTGGCTCTGTGAGAGTCAGGAGCGGCTTGCTGCAGTGATTTGCCGCGCATCGAATCCCGTTTGTTAATAGTCCATCATCCTTGTAAGCAAGACCCGCAGTGACTAACCACGGATGTCACAGAGCTACTTATGACATTCGGGCGCTGCGCTTTCGTTCTCCGTGCCCCAAGCACCTATCCACCGTCGCACCTCTTCACCGGTCAGGTGGAGACCTGTCTCGCGGTATTGCCGCCAGGAGGCGGCAGCCTCTTGAAGAAAGCGCGCGCGAGGAACGCTAGGGTGTTCGAGCTCGGAGCCAAGCAGAAGGTGGACAGATCGAGCTTCGCCGGACGGGGACCTTGATTTCATATCATAACGTAACGTATCAACCGTATCGTAACGTATCACGGCCTATTCGAATCACGGAGGCTCGGCGCATCTCCTAGCGGCGGGAGCCGCCCCCGAGGGCAGCGGCCTCGCCTTTATGCTCCTAAGCTTCGTTTGTGGACTTCGCGCGGGAGCGCGAGGTCAGCCCGAATGGGTGTTCAAAGTTCCTCATCCTTGTACCCGGGCGCGAAATTCGGGCTGTAAACCCCGTCGCGCCTCGGGCATCCAAATCAGACCCATTTAGCCTTGATCGGTTGACGTTGGATCTTGCTCGCGGCCGGATTTGTGTCGAGCTCTTCATCGGTCACGTAGTAACCGGCCTCAACGTTTGACAGCGCACGCTCAACTCGATCAATCTGTTTTTCCGTCATCGTCGCTCTTCGGAGAATGTCCGGTCCGAGGGTTAGAATTGGTCTCCCTGACCATAGCTATCTCACAATTTCGTGAGCTCGACCGGTCCAAACATGAAGACCATCATATACCCGGTGGATGTTCGAAATTTTCCAACTGAGAATCCGGCCGGAACCTTCGCAACCATTGCCATCTTCGTTTTCAGTCCAAGGAACGAGCCGTCAATCGGGCCACCGACGAGCTTTTGGAATTCTTCCTTTGTCATTGGCTCAGCCACCTCCGTGCCGATTCGCCAGTTGCCATCCTGGTAGTCGTCGAAAACGTAACCTGCATCCGTTTTCTCGACCTTAATCACCGGCTGAAGCTTCCCATTCTGCTCAGCCCCGTACGCGCCCTGAAGAGTATCCACGGACTCGTGTTTGCATCCCGATAGCACCAACGCAAGACACGATACCAGCAGCGAGCATGCAAGCTTTCCGTTCAATTTGAAATCCCCCTATGTTGGCATGTCACCGGCGCATCGCCGTGCTATAGCCCCTTCACGCTGTTCATGCGAAACCGACTCGTCGCCGCGCGAGCAGCAGCACGCGCGCCTTGCGCCGCCGCGCCACCTGCCCGGCCTCCAGCCCATCGACCGCCCTGGGCGAGTTTGCCCGCGACCATGCGCGACGCCCCACCTGTCGCCGAAGATACTACCCAATTCCCGAACCCGGTCCCGATCGGAGCGCCGCCCGCTAGACTCGATGCGAGATGCGTCACGCCCATGATGATCAGCACGTCAATGATAGCAATCACCAACAAGCCGAGAGCACCGCCGAGGCCCGAATTCGGCGTCATGGTGTCTAGGTACTGCTGAAACGCGACGAACGTGAACGAAAGGATTGTCACGGCGAAAACGTTGACGAAGACGTAGTTGACGAGAAGTCCGAGCCACGCGTCGAAAAACCGTTTCGTCACGTCGAAGATCAGACAGCCGATGAAGATCGGCCCGAACGCTAGCAGAAGCGTCAGCATGCCCTTCGAAAGCAGGATCAGATAAGCCGCGTACAGTGTCATGATAAAACCTGACGCGTAGAACACGAGCCCTGCGAGGTATAGCGCAAAGCCACTGGAGCTCAGGAGAGAACCTTGCGTAACAGCATCGTGTCCGAGAGACCATGCTTGTGCCAGTTGCCGGTCAAGGATGGCCGGGCCGGCAACCGAATCGGGTGTCTGACCGGTGACAATACTTGTCAAGTCCGTTGGCAAATTCAACACGGGATCGAGCACATACTGACCATAGCCGGCGACCGAAAAGCCGATGCTGAGAATCAGCGTAAGCTTGATGACACGAAACACCATGTCGTTGCCCCAGTCCTGCACCTTGCCCCGAATTCCTGCCCAAGCATAGAGGATGAAGTAGATGCCAAGGCAGGTTGTCACGACGGGGAGCATTGCGCTGATCGTTCGCTGCACGGATGTGCCTATGAACGTGTCGATCGCGTTTTGGTAATGCGTGAAGACATTTGCGTAGAGAGTGAAGCTCATGATGTTTCTCCACCTTTTGTTTGACGATCAGGACTTTCGTTGACTAAAGTTTTTTTGACACGCGCCTCCTTGAGGAACTGGCCATAGTCGCGGCGCACGTGTTCAATAGCGACGTCATCGGCGGGATCAAGTGTGCGTCGCTCGAATGCCAATAATTGGCGTTTGACATGCAAACGAGCGAGGAGCTTGGCGTTTGGATGCTGCTTCGCTTCTTCTGACGCAATTTCATTTAACAGGTACCCGATCATGGAATTCATGATCTCTAGGGCAGTTTCGAATTTGACAGCGATTTCGGTTGTCATAGGGCCTCCGTGACCAAAAGAAATCCGTCCTGTGCCAAGTGGTCCAACTGGTCGTGAAATACGCCCAGCATCGCCGCTACGTCGTCGTACATGGGATTGGGTTTGAGCAGATCGATGCATTTCCCCATTCCGTATATCGTCGACTGGAGCGATGTGTACCAGGTCAATAGATCGGGTGGAGCGTTACCATTGATGTCAGCCATAATTCACCTCCTTGCAGGTGGGTTGAGGTCAGGGGGCGTCGGGCGTGTCAGCGCTCGACCTTCCCGTTATTTCGTAAGGTTCGGTACGTGTTCAACGTTCATGGTCACTTTCTCCCGGCGAATTACGTCGGGTTGGCGCGGTCCTGGATCGTTTGACCGTGGCGGATCTGCTGTCGGCGCTTGGTGTTTCAGGGGATGTGTCTTTGCTACGCTGCCTGTTGAGTGTCTCACTCATCTTTTTCGCGGTTTCTTGGCGCTCGGTCAGCAAGGCTGGCAGGTTGTCTACAGAGTACTTGATGTCTCGAGCTAGGACAGTATCGTTAGAGCGTTCAGATGTTTCGAGTCCCTTGGCTAGCGTCAACCATCCTTCGCGTACCTCTTTCTGCTTTTGGCTTGCTTGGTGCTCCCACACGCCGTCAACCTGCTCCCCATTCAACACCGCCTTAGCCGCTTGGCGGAGCTTGCTCGCCTGAACAGTTGATCGACGCCCCTTCGCTGCGTGGTATAAGCTCTGCGGTTTCTGCTTTTTCACGACGCCGCGAATCGAGCGGGGCGTCGCCGCCGCTTCAATTCCCTGCTCGCGCAGCTTCTCAGCAAATAGCTGCCGAAACGCCTGTAGTTCGGGCGGACCATGGCGAAGACGACGACCATTCACTGCACCGGCTCTGACGCAGATGTGCGCATGCGGATGCGGAGGTGCATCTGGGTCCGGGTCAGTGTCTGGTGTGTGAAGAACGAAAGCGTATTCGTGTCCCACGAATGCATCCTGCGAAAACGCCCGTACTGCCGAAGCGAGCCGCTCCACGTTTGTGCCGGCCGGCATGGAAAGCACTATGTTCACCGCCAGCTTTCCGTTTGACCGTCTTTTGCCGGGACATTCCGACCAATATTCATTCAGCTCACGGATATCGTCGAGACACGTAAGCACCTGGCCGCTATCGGTTTCCGCGACGATACGACCATTGCGAGTTATGTAGGTCAGATGCGCCCATACGCGGCCCGTGTCTTTCGCTACGCTGCTGACCTTGACCACAACCTCAGGGGCTCGGCGGACTACCCTGGATATGGCTGCGCGAGCTGTTCCGCCCGAGTTTGTGGATGAACGTTTTCCCGGCGATCGTGCTTTGAGGATCGATGGCGCTGGAGTGTTCGTGGACTGGCCTCCAGCTCGGACAGATGTAAGCCGCCGGAGCTCATCGGCATCGACAGAATCTAGTACGCCGAGCGTATCGAACAGCTTTGCGACTGCCGGATTCGTCATTGTGGTGTCTCCCTGCGGTTGACGCTGGCGTCCGTCATTGCGCCGACCTCCATGCAGTGTTGTTTGATATCGGCCGACAGTTCCGCAATGAGATCGACCGTCACCTGATAGCTCGCATTCGGATCAAGGTTGAGGGTCCTAGCGATCTGATTGAGATTCCTGCCGATAGCTGCAAGCTGTCTGCTCGACTCCGCCAGTGCGTCGATTTCAGCCCGATTGAACTGCGGTTGCCGCAGCAGGGTTGCCCGTATCAACTTGACAATCCATTCCGTTCTGCGGAGCCCTTCAGTTGATGCCGCCGCGCAAACCAGCGAGTTCTCTTCGCTCGTTAACTGGATGTTCACCTGTACCCGCGACCCGACCGGTGACTTACTAGGTTTCGCCACGGGTAGCGGTTCATCATGCAAAACCCTAGCAAGAACCAGCCTGAGGAGCTGGGACTCGCTGCTGCAACCGTGTCGTTTCGCTGCCGCAGCTAACTTCAGTCTCATTTCAGGTGATACGCGTGCTCGGACCGTCGTGCTTTTTCTCACACCACACCTCCGGTGTGTGGCCACTTTCTAGCAGAAAGTGTTTCCTGCCCTAGATCAGAAGACGCCTCTCGACTTTCGTTGACTAAAGTTTTTGCGGTTGTGTATTGCGCAATACACAACTCGTGGGTGGTCGGCGAGTTGCCGCCGCGCTCCCGCGCGACTATGCCGATATCGCTTGCAGAGGCGAGGGGTTCCCCCTCGGTGGCGGCTCCCGCCGCTTTTCGGGGGATGAAATGTTGGCTCACGAAGCGTCTCCTAATCCTTCACTGATGCCTACCAAAGCACCTAGAATCGCGTCGTAGGCATACGTCAGGGCCAAGGAACCTGTGCCAACTGTCGCCATCAGCAATTGATTGCGGATCGGTACTGGATATGGAATGACGAGCGTCGCCGCTAAAACGAACAGGGAGGTACCAGACAACAGCAATAAGGGCCACCTCACAAGCGGACGAATCCATTGCAGGGCGAGGAATATGCCCATCGTCAGAATCACTAGTAGCTTAATCGGCTTCATCGTCATTATCTCGGCGGAGGGAAAGTCAGTCGAATAGGATTGCTTATCTAGTAGATTTCGACTGTCAAAGAGACACCCATGTCCAGGGGGGATGATTTCTTTATAGATAAATATCTATGCTCTTTAGTAGCTCACCGGCGAGCCAAATCTGCGGGAAATAGAGCTCATGGATGAGCTCAATGAACGTCTCCCAAAGCTCACCCATGATCCGGCTCGCCGGTGAGCTGTGTATAAGTTTCGCCGTGCTCTGTTTCTGCACTTAGCCGAAGGAAGATACGCCCAAGCTGCTCCTTCAACTGCCCGTCTGGGAACTGGTTTAACGCCGCTTGCATGTCGTTCAGACCATTGATGTTCAGAGCAACGCCACCGGCTTCAACGTGGTTGAAGTTGACCTGAAGGCGTTCGATATGAACGATTCGAGCGTTCTCGGCGTTCTGCTCTTTCAGCACTTTCTTGATGTCATCTCGCGTGTCCTCCACAGCCGAGGGGACATACTCCCAAGATGCTGTTCCAGTGTGGTTACCTGACTCGTCGAGAATGCGTACAGCCTCTCGAATACGGTATTCGCTGGAGCGACCAACACTCGATTTCAAGATGTAGCCGAAGCCCACGAGTTCACTAATCGCCCGTTTGACCTGAGCGACCGACACGCCCGATTTTTCGGCAATGGTTACCACACTCGGAAATCCGACGCCCGTGTGATAGTTGACGTGCGCCTTTATAACCAGATAGACCTTGAGCGACGAGCCAGCTATCCGCGAGAGGTCGCCGCTATCGACCATGGACCGAAAGAAGTGGAACCAGTGCGTATCGGCCTTGAACAGTTCGCCTTGCACTTGTTTGGAGCTTCGTGTCAACGAGGCACACGCGGTGCTCGACAACGACGGAGCTTTGCCTCGCGGCTTCTTCGAAGTCATAGCGAGAACCCTTGCTCCAAGCAGCGTTTCTGAAGGAGGGCGATATTGATAAGGCTGTACTTCCCGATGCTCACGGTCGGTAGGTAACCTTTGTTGCAGAAGCCAATGACGACGCCGATTGGCAGGCCGATTGCGGCAGCGAATGCCTCTCGCGACATCATTGGTACGGGAGGCAGGTTGGGGAAAGCCTGAGGGTTTGCAAAATCAATCTGTGCGCTCATAATCCACCATTACCAGTTGGATGTATTCGTACTATATGTACGATAAGCAACTATAGGTGTGTCGTCAAGTGGAGAGTGGAATGCGTGATATCGCTGACCGAATGATTGCGATAGTTAATGCGGAAACCCCCGAGGCTCGAAGGTTCAAAGCTCTCGAAGAGTTCTCGCAGATACCAGCAGTGAGTTGGCGGAAGGCCTACCTCCGTGGTCAAAGGCCGACTGCGGAAATGATTCAGGCAATCGGCCAGCGTTGGCCGCAATACGCCTTCTGGATGACGACTGGCATCACCGACCCGGAGCGCGGCGACATAGCTCCAGCCCAATCTAGTACAGATTTCCCGGTGATGAGAGGCGTCGAACAGAAAGCCGCCACCCGGGAATTTCACTACCTGATTGATCTGCTGAAGGGCGAACCGACCGACGAAGGTGAAAGGACAGCACGTCGCCGGCAACTTCAAGAGGCTGCACTGGGAGCAATGGAGACGGTTATATCTCCGGCCGCAAATGTCTCGTATGAAAAGGCGATGCGCGCATTTGGTGAGTCAGGTCGGCACGATTTTTATCCGCTAGTGCTCGACCCGGAGTATCTGGCGATCAGGAAAGCTAGGCGAGATGCGGAAGAACGGCTGAGGACGGAGGGCTTCAATTGGTTCGACAACATTCTCGTGTCTATCAAAGTAGACAAGCGTTTCCTCCAAGGACCCCGATCGTTGTTCGTTAGGTTCTTCGGAACACTATTCCCTCAGAAAGATGACGATCAAGAAAGTTAATAGCGGTTGGCAGGTCAATATTCAACCGGGTGGTCGGGCTGGGAAGCGCCTCAAGAAGACGTTCACGACCAAGGCCGAAGCGATCGCGTGGGAGCGACACATCCGAGCTAAGGTGCAAGAGGTGCCAGACTGGACACCACCGCGTCGTGATGCTCGCCTGTTGACCGAACTCGTCGACATTTGGCATCGGCATCACGGTTCGGGTCTGAATGCAGGCGAAGACACAAAAAATCGGCTACTCGCCATGTGTGAAGCGATGGGAAACCCGCGTGCCGAGGCATTTACGGCCGAGATATTTGCCGAATACCGTGCGCGCCGAATGGGCTCTGGCGTCACGGCGAGTAACATGAATCGCGAACATGCATACCTTCGCGCAATGTTCAATGAACTCATACGGCTCAAGCACTGGAAGAAAGAAAACCCGCTCAAACATGTCCGTGCTTTTAAGGTTCAAGAGCAGGAACTCACCTACCTCACGGCCGTGCAAATCGTGACGTTGTTGACGGCCCTAGCGTCTGGAAAGAATCCGCACGTCGCCTGCGTCTCGAAGGTCTGTCTTGCGACCGGCGCGCGATGGGGTGAAGCCGAAGGCCTGCGTCGGTCGCAGATCAAAAACGGCATGATCCAGTTCGTGCAGACGAAGTCAAGCAAGGCGCGCGCCGTGCCGATCACTGAGGGTCTTGAGCAGGAGTTGATCGATCATTTCGACGAACACGGTGATCCAGCGAACGGGCGCCTGTTTGAGACCGCATTTGCCGCTTTCCGCGAAGGGGTTGAGCGCGCGAGCGTGGTGCTCCCCGCTGGTCAGCTCACGCACGTCCTTCGCCACACGTTCGCCAGTCATTTCATGATGAACGGTGGCAACATCCTCGCGCTGCAACGAGCGCTTGGTCACCACAGCCTGACCATGACGATGCGCTACGCGCACTTGTCGCCGGAGCACCTGGCCGAGACCCGCTGGCTGAATCCTGTCGCGTGCATCGAAAACGGCGGCGCACAAGGGAAACCAGATGAGCGGGACGGGGAGTTGGAAGAGTTGCGCGGGGAACTCAAGGCGCAAACGGACGCACGTATCGAGGCTGAGCGCACGGCGGCAGTCCTGAGGGCCAAGCTCGAAGCAATGACTGATCGAGCGGAGAGGGCCGAGGTCCGCGCAGCGGCGGTTGAAGATCGCGAGAGGGACCGGCTCGTCAACGGGGCATGAGCGCCGCCCAGCGGTGCCTTCCTGCGCTACGCGGTTGTACCTTTGTTGAACTTCTGTAATGAGAAAGGGCCTAGCGCGAACGCTAAGCCCTTGATTCTTTGGTAGGCCGTACGGGATTCGAACCTGTGACCAACGGATTAAAAGTCCGCTGCTCTACCAGCTGAGCTAACGACCCAGTCCTCTTTTTTGGCCGCCGTCATTGCGCTTTGGAGGCTCGCCCTAACTGATATCGATCGTGCGACTCGTGGACGGTACCGGCTCCGTTTTCGGCACGGTCAACGTGAGTACACCGTTGTCGAATTTTGCCAGGGCGCGACCGGGATCGGCGTATTCAGGCATCGGGATCGTGCGCACGAAGCGTCCATGCGCACGCTCCAGCCGGTAGCAGCCGTTTTCCTCACTGCGCACATCCTGCTTTTTCTCACCACGCAGCACGATCGCGCCGTCCTCGACGCTCACCTTCACGTCTTCGCGCTCCATCCCGGGCAGTTCTGCGGTCACGCGCAACACCGGTCCCTCATCGACGACGTCGATGCGCGGCTGGAAGCGCGATGAACTGAAGTCGCCGAACCATCGTTCGAGCGCGCTACGGCCTGCAAACGGGTCGTGAAAAAATTCCTCCACTGCGCGCCATGGCTCCCGTGAGAACAATCGCGCAATGTCGGGCAGGGAGGCCCGCCATTGTTCGTTTTCGCTCGCCGGCGGGCTCGCCGTGCTGTCCGCATCGGACTTGCGCACAGCCCCGCGAAGGAACTTGAAGGGATTCCACTTTTTCGGATCGGGGTTCATCGTTTCCTCCTCTGAAGTCTGGCAGGAGAACCGTATTCCGGTTATGGCACCCGCACCGCTGCTTTTCCACCGTCGACGTTTTCGGACTGGGCCTCGTGAGCGGTTTGGGCGGCCACCTTGCGCACTGCGGCCGCGAATGCTCCCTTTCCAGGCCGACTGACGGCGCAGGACAGCGCATCGCGCGGCGCTTCTGCTGCGATGCCCCCCGCCGTGCATGTTCGTGCAGGTGGCAGTCGGTCATCGCAATGTTGGCCACGGACATTGCTGTCGGGAACGGCTCGCTCATCCGGGCCTCCGCTGTCGGCGGGGAGGCAGCCAGGCCGCCGCCACCCGCTGTGCTTCCTGCCGTTGCTGCCCCACGCGCCGACTTCAGCCCGTACGCACTTCGATCCGCCGCGGGCGCGCCTCGTCACGGCGTGGGATCGTGAGCTTCAGTACGCCATCCTTCAGATTTGCCTCGATCTTCGATATGTCGAAGTCCGGGGAGAGCGTGAACGTGCGCGCAAAGCGCGGCTCACGGACCTCGGCATGCTGCAGCCGCAGATTTGGCGGTGTCGGCACGACCGCCTCAGCCTCGATGGCGAGATTGCCGTCATGGACCCGCACATCGAGCTTGTCCCTGGTAACTCCAGGCAGGTCGGCCCAAAGTGTGACGCCCTGACTGTCCTCGTAGATATCGACGGCAGGAGTAATTGTCATCCGTCGCGCGGACGGCTCGTTCCCGGTGCGCGTGACGGCCGACGGGTCGCGCTTGCTCAGTTCAGTGGTATCGCTCATTTTCGGCTCCCTGGATTACTGGACGGTGATTGCACGCGGCTTCGAGGATTCGCGCTTGCCGACGGCGATCGACAGGCAGCCATTTTCGTAGCGCGCCTGAACCTTGTCGGGGTCTGCGTTCTCGGGTAGCTCGATAACCCGACGGAACGCGCCAGTGAAGCGCTCCTGCGCATAAACTCGTGAGTCCTCGCCGGTATCCGGTTGGGCCGGCTTGCGCTCACCGCTGATGGTCAGCAGCCCCTTGTCGATCGATACGTCGAGTTCCGCCGCATTGACGCCGGGTGCAAACGCGACGATCTGAATCGAGTCGTCGGTGGCGCCAATGTTGACGGGCGGAAATGCGCCGAGGCGGCTCGCCCGGAGACTGGAGGGGAAGTTACCGAAGAGGTTCGCCATCTGCTGCTGCAGTCGGTCGAACTCGCTGAAGAGGTCAGATCCGGAGTAGAAATCGCTCATGATGCAGTTCTCCTCAAATGTTGATGGAGGCGAACGGGCCTACGCGCTCCAGTTCGCCTGCCTGCGTCTGGCAAAACAAATCGAAACACGCAGCGCACGGGACGTTGCAAGCCGCGCGTCTGCCTGAGCGAAACGAAAGATAGGCACTCTGGCGAGGATTTCAAGGGGAAAAAGCAGCGGCGCACCTTGAAATTTTTTTGCCGGGTCATATCATCGCGGCGGAACCATGCAGCAAATGGAGGACGCGATGGAATTCGATACTGACTGGCTGACCCTGGGCCCCCACCGCGTGCGGCTGCGTTCGACCCGGGGGTTTCCGACAGAAGCGATGCGCAAGGCGGTGGACGTCATCCGGATGGCGGTCGACAACAACATGAGCGCCCGCGCGCGCCTGGTGGAAGTGGTTTGCCGGCAGGAGAAAAACTATGAAGTCACGATCGGGACGACTGTCGTCAAGGACAAGGTTTGCGCGCCACAGCTCGAAACGTGTATCGCGGGCGTGCTTGGTCTGCTGCCGGACCAGATCACCCTGATCGTTACCGCAGTCGATCAGTCTGAAGTGGATCTGCACTTCGGCGTGTACGAGCGGATGCTGGCCGAAAAACTGGGCACCGCACCGCCCATCCAGTGATGCGGACCGCAGACAGGATAGCAGGACTGGCTGCCTGAGCGTGCCTCCAGCGCGACCAGGGCGTGGGGCGCCGGCCGAAGGCTGTCCCCCCGGGGAGTGTCGCTTCCCGCCGCGCGGAATGGATAGTGTCAATAATCCGGTTACCTTCGGAGTCAGGCAAGGTGCAGGCGCGGTCGATGCCGCGTGAGAGCACCTCACCCGTGGCCGTATCTGGCGTGCCGGACGGCATGCTTTTCGGCATTTTCGCGGAGCAGGTCGGGCTGGATCCGCGTCATCGACACACGAAGAACACCGATCGCGAGGCGCGTATCCTGCGCACAGCCGGTCAGATCGCGAGCCGACGGGCGCGGCGTCAGCTAATCGGCTTCAGGTCGAGAGGAAAGCGGATTTCGAATGTCGTGCCTTGCCCCTCGCGGGACTCGAAATGGATCTCGCCCTCGAGTGCGCGGCACAACTCCCTGACAATCGCCAGCCCCAGACCGGCGCCCGGGATGTCGTCGCCGGCGACCCGCTCGAACTCCCTGAACACACGCTCCGTGTCCGACGGCGCAATGCCGACACCGGTATCGGCAACCCGCATGGACCACTGGCTGTCTCCGCATCTCGCGATGACCAGTTCGATTTCCCCTTCCCGGGTATATTTCGTCGCATTCGACAGCAGGTTCAGCGCAACCTGCTTGAGCCTGATGCGGCTCGACTGCACCCGGACCAGTCCGGCCTCAAGGCGAGCAGACAGATGCAGGCCCTTCGCTTCGATCCCCGGACGGGCGGCCGTGACCAGTTCGTCGAACAGCATGGGCAGATCCACCGGCGCGATGCAGTTCTGGCTGCTGTCGCCGACGACGACCGAATACTCCATCATTTCGTCGATCAGCTGCTTCATGTCGTTTGCCTGCCGGGTCGCGAGCGCCAGCCCGGCCTCGGCTCTGGATGGAACACGCGCAATCAGCTGCAGGTCGATCGAAAAGGCGTTCAGGAAGTTGCGCAGGTCGTGCACGAGGCTGCGCGTGATCTGCATGCGCGACCGGTGCAATTCGCTGACCTGGCGTTGCTGTTCCCGCAACTCCCGGTTGGCTCGTTCCAGCTGGCTCGTGTATTCCGCGATGATCCGGTCACGCTCGCCGATGACCTCGCGGATGGACGTCAGGGTGACAAAACTGAGCGCCTCGTCGATCAGGCGCAGCGCATGGGATTCCTGGTCGCGGGTGAACGTGACGTCGGACTCCTCGAAGGCCCGGACGGCGCCAGCCAGTTCCCGCCGGAACAGCTCCAGTTCGCGCACGAGTTCATCCACGCGGTAACCCTGCTGCCAGCGCACGTTCCCGTGTTGCCTCGCATTGTGTTCAATGGCCTGTTCGACCGGTTGGAGATCCTGCTCTTCGAGCGCGACGCAGATGGCGCTCAGGATCGCGGGCAGGTGATCGGCCAGTTGCTCCCAGGTCAGCCGGTCCGCCTCGACGAGGTCGGCATCGGCAGCAACGGCCTGCATCCATCTTTCCGTCAGGGCCGCCTGTTGCTGTCGGAGAAATCCGGCGAGGGCGTACAGGGTTCCCGTTTGAAAATCGGTCATGATCCGTACCCAATGCGTGAATTCGTTGGCAAAGACGGCATGCAAGGCACATTATCTTTCCCTCGCACCGCCTGTGGGCCAGTCTCTTCAGGCCGGCGATCGGGAACGCAATTTGCCTCGCATGGCGAAAACAAGTCTACCGACCAGCAAAATGCCTTCTATCCTGCTTGTCGACGACCAGCCTGAGCTGCTCGATGCCTACTGCTTCCTGCTTACCGCCGAAGGATATGGCGTGTGCTGCTCACACAACGGTATGGAGGCGCTCGACCACGCCCTGCGCCAGCCGCCGGATTTGATCATAACGGACTGGGTGATGCCGCTGATGGGGGGCGGTGAACTGTGCCGCCAGATCCGGGCGCATCCTGCGCTGGCACACATCCCGATCCTTGTTCATACGGCGATGCCACCGTCGTCGCCGGGGCCGGTGCAGTGGGACGACTGCCTCATCAAGCCGGTCCCGGTGGCGCGGCTGCTCGCCGCCGTGAAAAAGTGGTGTCCGTCGTGAGGCACGGCCGGATATCCGGATGCGATCTGATCCGCACAGGCAACACGGGTGTTCCGCCCGCGGATAACCGGGTACCGGCTCGCCGGGCACGGTTGGCGGGATCCATCGCAACACCTTGAAAATTTTCATCAGTGAAACTAACTTATATCCAGCTCAGGCAGTGTGCCCGGTGATGGACCGGTTGCATGCTGCGTGTTTCGATTTGTTTGCCCCGCGGCATGGCAGGCGAACTGGAGCGCGCAAGCCCGTTCTCTTCCTTGCTGCGTCGAAGGAGAAGACGATGAGCTGCCTTCATCTCCGCTCGGCTTCGACTATGCTGTTCGAGCGCCTCCACCGTACGATCGTCGTCCTGACCGGCGTTTTCCTGCCGGTCGCGCAGCGCGCCCGGCGCACGCTGCGCGACCGCTTCGCCTCCATGTGGCAGACGTCTCACCAGATCACGTCGCACCTGCGCCGCCGTTAGCAGCGCGGTTGCCCCGCGGGCACCGTTCGGGACGACGGTATGCCGTCGTTCGTGCCGTACGCCGGGCGCGATTCCATGAAGCGATGAGCGCCTCGTTCGGAGCGGTTTTCGCAGGAGCACCGCAAGGCGGGTGGGATACCGGCGCACACACGAGGGGGAGCGATTCAATGGAACGGGTGAGAGTCGAGATGCGAAACGGACTGGAGGTCCGTATGCACACCCTGGTCGTGAGGCACGTACGCACGGCAGCGTGTCCGGGGCAAACCGCGGTGAACGGATACCTTGTATTTGTTCAGGTCGCGAGGGATGGGGAGGTTTTCGTGAACTGGCACTTGCCGTGGCTCTGCCGGCGCTGGCCGAGCCGCGAGGAGGCGGAATCGGAAGCACTGGAGTACGCCGTGCGGCTTGTGGACCGTCGTCCGGTTCGCGCACCGCCGCCGGATGTCGCGGAGGCGGTCTGGCGGTGGCGCCGGTGAGGAAAGACTTGCGGATCCCGAGGAGGTCATGATGGAACTTCACATGCATTCGCATCATTTCGTTCGTCGCATGCCCGAGTGGCCTGCAGCACTTCTCGGCGGGTGCGTGGCGGGCGCGGTTTTCCTGGTGATCGAACTTTTTGCCATGCGCGTTGCGGGGCAAAGCGTATGGTCACCGCTGCGGATGATTGCGGCAATCGTGAGGGGCCGCGATGTGCTCGCACAACCCGCTACGTTTGCAGCTGGCGTCGTACTGGTGGCGCTGCTGGTCCACTTCGCGCTGTCGATCCTCTTCGCGGTCATTCTGGCCGTGATCATGGCGCCATTCAGCCTGGATTCCGGTGTCGGGATGGCGTCGCTGGTGGGTGGCCGAGGCACGCAATCAGGGTGACGCCCTGATCTACCGCACGCGCAAGGCGCTCTCCGAATACGGCGGGACACTGGACGCCGCCGGAAAGGCGACAATTGAGGCCGCAATCACGGAGCTTGAGGCCGCGCTGAAAGGATCCGACAGGGACGAAATTGATGCGAAGGTGCATGCACTGGCGACAGCCTCGCAGCAACTCGGGGGAAAGGTCTACCCAGATGTGCAATCACAGGGGAGCAGCCCCGACGCCGCGACCGGCCCGCAGGGGTCCAGAGGCGCGGGACAGGACGAGGACGTGATAGATGCCGACTTCAGGGAAGTGAAAGGAAAACAGTGACGTGCACCGGCCGTCAAGAGGCTTGCGCCATGAAAAGACGATTGTGTATCCTGGTCCCGGCAATTGTGATCGCCGGGCTATGGTCAGAAAACGCCACGTCAGCCAGCCCGCCGCTGCCGACGTTGCCCCTGCAATACGACATCTGGATCACTGGGACTATTCAGCGTGGCAGCGGGAAGTACGCGCTGGGCGACTATACAACGATCATGCTGGATCGCCCCTCGACGTCGCCGTGCAATGACAAGGAGGTGTCCGACATTCTCCTTGGCGAAGGAGGTGCACCAGCCCCCACGCTCCTGCTACCGTACCTGAACCAGCGCGTCGCCGTCCGGGGCCGCGTGATCTGCCCCGACTCGGGCATTCAATTCACGCCGCAGCCGGACGTCGTGTTTCCGGTCTGGTAAGGCAAGGGGGAAGCACCCGAACATCAACTTCGGCGCGGCCTGACCAGGGTTGCTGCAGCCGCCTGCGAAAGCCCGCGCCGGTCGATCTTTCGCTGGCTACTGGCACCAGCCTCACGCGCGGTTGACAGAGGCAAGCGCCCATCACGGTTCCAGCACACCGGGCGGTGCGAGCGCGATCAGATCAGGCGCGACCGGCCGCCTCGCGGAGCGGGACGACATGCGTGGTCGAACGGCACAGTGCCCAAGGCATCCCCGTCGGCGGGATAATCCAGCCAGAGCAGGCGCGTGGGGAAAAGCAGCGGTGAGACCACGTAGCCGCCGCTTTCCTGCATCCCGGAAGCGATCGCACACCACGCGTTCCAGGTTTGACCCAGTGCGTGAACGAAATGGCGATGCAGCCAGCCCCGCGGGTCGGCTGTGGGCGGTAAATGGGCAGGCATGAAGGCCAGCCATTCGAGCAGTCCAAAAGGCGGATAATTTCCTTGGCAACGCGTCTAATGAGAAGCGAATCTCCATCTATTTGTTGCGCGGGACACCCATAAAACTATCCCGTGACTTGACTGCCGCAGAAAACGCGGTCGATCCGCCCATTGCGTGATCAAGGGTGGCAACAGCACGATTTATCGACGCAGATTCTGCCCCGTACGCTCTTGCTTCCCGCATGTAGAAATTTATTGCATCCAGGCCTTCGAGCCTGTGGGATTGGTTCTCCGGTTGCCCAGGCCAACTGGCGCTCAACATCGAGGCAGGTTGCGACAGGTTGTCATCGACGATGGAAAGTACACATCCCGTACCAATATGGATAACTCTGCAAGCCAGGCGGTCGGCATGAAATTGTGGCAGCGTTGCAAGGAATTCCAGGAGTGGGGACATATAGCCTCTGGCGTTTCAGTGGGGCAGCCTGCTCCGGGTTCGAAGTGGGCAAAGGAATCTGTGGTGGCAATCGCCGCAACGATGAATAAGGCGCGGAATTCGATGCGGCCGCTGCGCCTGCTGGAAAAAGTGAACGGGCGGCGGGCCTTACGGCGGCAGACGGGCAAGATGGCGTGCTAGTGAGCCGTCAACACCATCAAAATATCTGCATACCATGCGCTGTTCAGGCCGAGCGTTTCGTCCATCTGCTCATCCCGGCCGCCCATGTCAATGCTCGAAGAATGAACGCCTAAAAGCAGCCACGGCAGTTCGTCAGGCATTCTGCCTTCCGATGGCGCTCTCAGGACGACCGGTGCGCCACTGGTGCCGCGGTGAGTTCTTGCATCGGTGACGAAGCAGCCCTTGCCCTGAAAGCGCAGGCCGAACGCAGAAGCCAGAACACCTTGCCGAACGACAGGCAGGTGATGCAGCGAATCGTGGAACCCGAGCGGGAAGCCGACGATCAGCAGCGATGCCCCAATCGGCATTGCATCACCTGCGCGCGGCAGATGACCGGGGCCGAAGGCCTGGAACATTGCGCCGGCAGGCAACGCGCCCCTGTAGAGTTCGATTACCGCTACGTCGATCTCGCCGCCGTCATCCGTTCCCTGACGCCAGAGAGGATGCCCTGCGGTGTACAACGGAACGGACATCCACGTCGCGGCGGCCAGGTTCTGCGCGTCGACATGAAACTCGATCTCGAGCCGGTCGGGGAAATGTTCACCGGACACGTCGATCATGACGTGCCGACTGGTCACGAGAAAGAGACGTGTTCCCTGCTGGAAAAAGAAGCCACTGGCATTGGTCAATCGACGTTCCTGCGCAAACGTACATACCCGCGTCACGGCGAGCAGCAGCGCATCCGCGCCGACCTGCGTGTGCGATTCCGGACGATCGCCAGGGTCCGGCGCCAAGGCAATAGGCCCGCTGTCTGGAGCAGGCCCCCTCGCGGGCAGCATCGACCCGGCGACGAGTTCGAGCAGCGCTTCGTGCTCGGGGCCGTAGCTCTCCGACGACAGGAACGCGCCAACCGCCAATTCCGATACGGTGCCCCCCGAAGCCGCGTTCGACACATGGCGCACAATGGGAGCTTTGCGCTCGCCGCGGCACAGAAGCCATCTATCACCGTTAGAACTACGATGGAATTCGAGCGCATCGTCGCTCGTTCCAGCGCTGTCTTCAATCGGGGGGCAGCGAGAATCCATGGTCAGTCCTGACGTGATCGTGATCTCAAGGCGTGGTGGCGTCGCGAATCACGACTGGGCGTATTGCGCGAGGACGTTCGGGAGTCCGCGAGCACGCTCCGGCGAATGGCCTGCCTGGCTGGGGCACTCAGGCGGGCGCATCGATCGTGCGATCAAACCCGTGACCGTCAATCAACATTTCGGCATAGGCCACGCACGCGCGCCTCGCGTCGCCGGTATTGGCGAAAGGATGCTTGCCGGGCACACGGAGGAGCCGGCTGCGGGAGTTGTCAATCCCGGAATCGGGTTCGCTGATACGGATCGACGCATCGAATCCGTCCTCGTAATTGTGGCCAAATCCTGCCTGGGTTGCCCGGTGGGGATACACAAGCAAGGAAATATCGAGACCTCGATAGCGGCGAATGGTTGTCATCAGGTAACTCCCTTTTGGCCACAGCACGCGGCCGGTTTTTTGATAGTTGTGCGGGTCTGGCCGAAGGCGATATCCAAAGTGCCTCACGAGCCGTACCAGCGAGGCGAAGCAACCCGACCAAGCAGTTGTCGGTGAGCCTTATCGAAGGGGGCCACCTGCAGTTGGAGGAGAAATGATGCTGATAGCCGTCGCCATGTCATCCGAAACAGGATTGACGACCATGCAGGCAGTAATCTGCTTTGTAGACCTCGTGAACCACCATACGCGCGCCGGCACCGTCGGTCAATTCAATTCTGGTAACGTATCTGCGCCGCCCTGCGGTTCCCTTATCAAGGTATAGTGGGGCTCCCCCTGGAGTGACCAACATGCCGACACGACCGCTTCTTCTCTACAGGGGGTACGAACTTCATCCCCTCGTCTTCGCTCGCACATTCAGTCGCTTTGACGGACATTCCCGTTACGACGAAGGGTATGACATTGCGGTACGGATATGTCGCCCGGGCGCGATAGCGACCTCTGCCGCAAGCCGTGTTTTCAGGCCGAACCACGCGCATGCATTATCCGACTTCGGTATGGCGAGGCGCGCCGCTCGGCAGCATGGAAAGGACATCATCGACGGAAAAGTGAGCGGTTCTTCGGTCGTCGATATGTGAAAGGGCAGCTGGCGTGTGACATCAGCCGATTTTTCCCGGCGGAGAATTGCACTTTCCTGGATGCCGCCTTGACCGTAGCTGCTTCTACAATGCGGCCGCTGGCGTCGTGCATCCTCAGGCGCATTTCCTTCGTTCGTGCAAACGCGGCGGAAGCCCGTGGCGAACCGGGAGCCTGACCGCACGCAACCCTCCAGACTGGTGCCACCTCCGTGCAAAGTGACCGCATCGAAATTCCGTACTACCTGGTTTTACGCGCTGGCTGTCTGCCGTACGTTTTGAATGCTGACCGCCATGTCGTGCGCCGCGAGGCAAGCCTTCTTCTGCGGGCGTTCGCGAGAGCACAGGGTGCGCCGACATCAATCGCGGATGACGCGTGGAACGCCTTTTCCGGCTCGGAATCCATTTTGCTCATTGAGCGCACGCAGATGCGGGCCTACGCACTGGTTCGCGGGACCGAAAGCGAACGTCAACTTCGGTTACTGGCTGCGCTCTGACCAAACCAACGTGCGCATTCGTTGCGGACGGCGGGCGCAACCACTCGCGCGCACATTTTTTGATGATCTTTTCAGCATGTCTAACCATCAACCCAATGGAGCACCCCATGTAACGGATGATCGGGTATCGCGGGTTCGAGATTCGCGTCTAACCCAGCCGGTCTGCTGAGGATCTTTACGAGATAACGTTTCGGACCAGGGGCGGCGACCACCTGCGCGAGGTGGGCGAATGCCGTGGCCAATTTCCATCGACCTGTCATATAGCCGTCCGCCGCGTGCCGTCATGGCGGTATGACAAGCAAGCCCATCTCAGTACCTCCTCGCATACCCTTCGCGCCACAGGGCAGCACCCACGGAAGTCAGCAACGCAACGTCAGCTGCGCCCAGATCATCCCATGCACTGGCCAGCCATTTTGCAAAGCTCGCGCAGGCATGATCCAGATCGACCACGGCGCGACCTTCGCGATTCAGTTGCTCGAAGACAGAGATCACATCATCAGGGGTCATCGTCGTTCCCTCGTTGAGCCTTTCGGCAGCCTGCGTGAGTTTTTAAAGCCGCCCCCAAATTGATTCGCTCCGTCTCTGTGGCACTTGGCAACGCGCCAGACGGCGGGTGTCGGCGTGAACTGAAGTGCTTCACTTACGAGCGTCGCGCAAACGGGAGGATGGCAACGGTTGACCCTTTACAATGCCGTTCTCCGCCGCTGGACGGCAATACCCTGTAAGTGAAGCAGCTGTGGCGGTCCCCTGCATATTGATCAATCGACCAATGCCGGACAAGCGATGGGGCATCGAACTACGATTCCGGACCAACCAGAACATCAACGGCGGCCTGACCTGCAATCTCCGCTACGAGGTACGCCCAGCGCTCTGAGAACGGACCATGTCGAACAGGAACGACAGCCCCGTCGATGCTGGTGCGGCCAACGTTATGGCCCTTTATTCTGAACGTCACACTGTACATATCCTGAGCAACCTCGGTGAGTGCCACATGGATTTCGAAACCCCGATAGGTGATCAATCGATTCATCTCTGCTCCTGGGTCGCGGACCTGGCGCACGGCGCGGATCGTATGAATATCCGAGGCACAATGCACTCTACACGTCCGCAATCTAATCGCGTTTCAGATTGCATTCCGGCAGATCCTGAATGTAATGCCAAGGCCGCAGTGACACTGGCAGGCGGACCCTCGTTGCCCACGTTTTCGCCAAGGTCCGAGGCTCCGCTCCCAGATTGCACATTGCGACGGTTCAACGTTCCACGTAATTCTGCGAGTGCCGAGGCGGACGGTCCTATTCTGACCGTTAGCTCCCAATCGCCAACCACTGACTGCAGGGTGCCAAAACGCGTTCCATTCCACCAATCCAGCCTGCCTGCGCCGCCGCGCAAGACGTCGTTGGGAGTAGTCGCGCGTCCGTTGTCTTTGTTCGCCGCGCGGCTCGCGTCTCGCGTTCCTTGTTAGGTCCCTTACAGATCCATTCATCGACGGCTCTTTGAAATTGAGCGGGTTAGATAGTTAGTTACGAGAAGACTGCAGGTAGCAGCCGCCACTACAAAAGAGAAGATGAAAAAAATGCTTGCGATCCATTCAAGGACTGCGGCGACGACGGCTGCCATTTTGCTTTTTCCCGATCTGCGTCCTGCACACGCGAGGCGCCCGTGCTTCTAGCAAGACTCCTCGGTGTAAATCGAGCGCGGCCAAGCCTCGTGGACATGACTTGGCGCATCCCGGACAAGTGCCGTACGGGACTTTCCCGTTCGGGCGCATGTGCTGAATCTCCATGCATGCGCTGTGGCTCATCTCATTCCGCTCGTGTTTGCCAGAGAAGCGCGTCACACGGATAGCACCATTCCGGTCGACGGCATTCAGCGTAGCATGAGTGCGCACAAGGGACGCGGTTAGCCCAAGGCAGCGACTTAGCCGCGCCTGGATGGCGTGGCATCTGTTTGACGGTCGACGGTCGAATGAAACAGCCCGAGGATCGCTTGCGCCTTGTCATGCGGTCTGTTCATCCCAGTCTAAACGCGCCTTTCCAGGGTACCCCTCCACTGGGGCGTAGACGGCACGACAGGGCTCTGATGCGGTGTGGACGGAATGACATGCTCCATCCATGTCGTTTCAGATCAACGAGACTCCCTTACTCTTTCCCACCACCATTGATCCCGCTTCCGCTTCGCCATACCTGCTTTCCTCGTTCGGAGAGTTCGCCGCAGCTGTGCTCCGCGTCGCCCTCCGTCCCGTCTATCGCCATCTCACCTCCCGCCTGCTCCTGTGCCTTCTGCTTCTGCTTGTGCCTCGCTGCCACGGCTTCATCGTGCGACCTGCCTGCATAATTCAGGGTCATCTCGCCAACTCCTCCAAAAACCGGTCTCTGCGCCCCACCCAAGCTGCCCAGCGCGTGTCATTTCGCTTACGGCAATCCAGAATACCTGCGCCGTTAGTCCAATACATGATTTCCGTGCAGCCAGAGGATCTTCTGTTTCCGCCGGAGGCCGCGCCTGTACTGTCGCAATGAAGCGCTGAACATGGCAGCCCCCTTTCAGGGCAGAACCGTTCTTATATTCTAGGTGACCATAAGAATATCGGGCATCTCCATCCACTGTTGGACGGCTTGGGCATGTCGGCCAACGCAAGCTGCGGTGAAATTTTCGCCAGTTTCTCTCCAGACAATTCTCGGAGAAGATGATTTTCGACAGGAGAAGCGTGCCCTGACATACGTCATTACTGCAGCGGCTGAGTTTGCCGAAGACGACCCAACGACACGACGCGTCGCCCGCCTGGAATCCGAACTCGCAAAGCAGAGGTTGTGCGGGGATTCGGGAGTCTTCGAGCGGGAGACTGTATTGCTCCCGATCGGTACCAGTCTGGTATGTTGGATCGTCGCTCGGTCCCTCAGCGGTGCGGCACAAATACACAGCGGCGCAGATACACATAGCCCGGGTACCCACGCGCGGATTCCACCACACGAACGCGTACGAAGTGCGTTTTGGTACAAAATAGCGTTCGACAACCCCTGCATCCTTGCCGGGCGTGACAAAGACCACGCGCCTGGTGCGAAATCGTTCATGATGATTTTCGGCGTGCGTTCAATCGCGCCTGGCACTCCGGGTGAAATCAAACGAATGCGGTCGAATCCGAATGTAACAACGAGAATCCGCAAGAACGACCCGGTGACTTCAGTCCGATAGGCTCAACGCTCCCTCAGTACGAACTCATGCCCGCGAATCTGATGAAACGGACGGGGGAGCGCCCGATTTCTCTCGCGCTTATCCGGCGACCCTCTGCGGCCGATACACATCGGCTGTAGCCATGGACAGCCCCGCCTACGAGATCGGTGAAAACATCTCGAATCCTGAATAGTCCGCCGGAGATCGTTAATGAAAATGTGGCGCCATCAATATCGACGTGTTTGCCGATGAGCGGACCGCAAGACTCTCGGCGAGCTGGGCGATCTGCTGGCGTGGATGAAGTCGCACATTGACTTCGTAGCGCTCACGGCAGCTGTCGACACGATTGCCGCGCAACCGGTTAGGCCTGGGGACAATCGTCCGTCGTACCCGACTCAAACCCCAATGGCCCCTGCCATGCTTTCGTGCTCGCACCAGGATCCTTTTCGAGAAGATGCAAGCGCAAAAAGGCATTGTCCCCTGCCAGCAGTGACGCGACTAACGCATTGCCAGGTCTCGCGCCAGGATTGAGTATTTGTTCGCGACGATCGAGCAGAAGCTCGCAAGGTTAGTCGCACCTTCGGTGCAGTACGCCGTTGCCAAAAAGACGACTACACTTGAAGCAGGGAGAATCAGTTCCAGGAGTAGTCCATGCGTGAAGCCACCCCTCAAAACACCTTTCGCGGCCTTCCCTTGACTCAGGAGCAGGACGCGGAGGTCAGGCACTACATCAAGAGGCGAAAGCAGCGTGGTGCCTTATGGGACACGCCGGAGTTGAAGGCGATGCTTGACGACATGCTGGAGCCCCCGAACAACGACGAGGATGAGTCAGGAGAAATCGTCGATGAAACCCGGTCGGCCACCGAGCGCGCGACAGCTTCCGTCACCGAGGCGATCGAACCCATTGGGGCCAGCGAGGAGCGCAACGCCGCCATGGAAGGGGAGAGCATGAAAGGGCCGGGACGCTAGATTTCGGCCTTTTTGGGGGATCCGCGACATCAGGTAGCAGCAAAGACCGCCAACGAGAGCCTGTTTTTCAGCACACCTAAGAGACACGCTTGCCTTCAGCCTCTTACTGCGGTGTTTTCTACACACCGCCCCTCGGCGAAATTCCTGGTGACCGCTTCGCAATTGCGCTTGCATTGGCACGGCAACGAGCGCACGCTGTCATCAGGCTAGATCTGCGGAGCCACGGGTTCTGTGTCAATGCCGCGTGACTGCTTCGACCAGCACGGCGCCGCGGAAAGAACACCGCCGACGCAAGGCATCGCGACCAGACCTTTCGTGCGTCACGCCGTCTGTGTTCGGCCGTTGTCGTTCCGCAGTTTTTATGTGACGATCGGGAATTGAGTACATGGAATCGCTTGAATCGAGCGATTTTAACGCCCCCGTTCCCCGCATAATGCTCTCCGGGTGAAAGAGTGCGTACGGCAAGGTCGCAAGGCGGTTGACCGGCATTTGAACGGTGAGCGAATGCCGGCGACAGGCCCCGCCATTGGCGGTCCTCCTCAATTTTTCGTGGAACCAGCATGCTCAAACCAACCAGAGCGTATTCGCCTTCACCCGTCAGTCATTACGACTTCGTCAGCACGCAAAAAGCGCGAGCCGCTGCACTGGAGAAGGCGGAAAACGAGCGCGCCCAGAAGCGGCGGGAGAACGACGCTCTCCTTGACGTCAACGCCAGCAAGTGGCGATACGACGGCCATCGGTAGCTCGATGAGAAGGCGTATTGTGGCGCTAAATTTCCCAAATCCAAATCGTGTCCACGATGCGTACAGACATTGCGTGTGCTTTTGGGGTTACGACAATGCACGTGAGATTGTCTTTGTGGTCGACGACGCAACGCTGACTAACCTCAATCCCGGCATCGGTTCGGACGAGCCTGTGTTGCTTGCGGCCTTCGACCGCAGCCGCGACCGAATTCTGGGGCTGGCCAGAAGGCTGTATAAAGGCGGCCGACAAACCAGATGCACGATCTCGCTTGAGTGAGGAAGCCTCTCGCGCCGCGGGGGCCGCGCGAGCACTTTCCTCTTCCTGCGAGGCGTGGGTGCGCCCCGCACGCCAACTATGCCGCGGCAAACCAGGCACAGTGGGCTTTCTGCGGCCCAGTCAAATCGACCACCTGTTCCTTCCTGTCGAGCATCCGCTTAAGGGCCTCCCCCGCGCCGTCGGCCCGCGGCATCGGTCGGCCGGACATCACGGCAGCCTGCCTCTCGGTTCGAACCTCTGCGGGGAGGACTCTGGCTGCGAACATCGGCCACCCGAAAATAGGTTACATGGCAGGATTGCGGCGATGGTTGGTTCTGCGGCTTCTTTTTGCGCGTGATCGCGCGTCCTATGGGCTTTCTTGTGTGACCAGAACGGATACCATCCGGAGTCACTTCAGGTGTCATCAGCCGTCACCCGGTGGGACAAGACGCGTGCGGGGGCCCTCGACTTCACGGGCATGTCCGTCGTCGGGAAGATCCAGCCAGAGCAGGCGCGTGGGAAACAGCAGCGGTGAGAGGGCGTAGCAGCCGCTTTCCCGCATCCCGGAAGCGATGGCACACCACGCGTTCCAGGTTTGACCCAGCGCGTGAACGAAATGGCGATGCAGCCAGCCCTGCGGGTCGACTGTGGGCGGCAAATGGGCAGGCATGAAGGCCAGCCATTCGAGCAATCCGAAAGGCGGATAATCTCCCTGGCAGCGTGCGAGCGTCTGAATACTGAAGCGCCGCTCCCAGGACAGGCGCCATCCCAGCAGGGCAATCGACTGGGCAGAGGTATTGCCGTCGCACAGTAACAATCCGGATTCGGGCGAATGGCGAATGGAGCCGGCCTCTGGTTGTACGGGCCGGATTGAATGCGCCAGACGGCGCATACGATTTTTCCGGATCTTCCTGTAAGCGGCACACAGCATGATGCATGTGTGGTCCACATGTGGCCAGTCGGCTGCCCAGGCGCAGCGGGCGGGTGGGCACACTGACCGACGACAGCCGCCCCCGCTTTGAGCACTGGCGCCGGGTACGGGATCGACGCGGGGCAGCTCTGGCGGACGGCGAAGGTGTCGCTCCAGCTCGCCGATAAACGCGAGACGATGGGGAATATGCGAGCACGCCTGGATTTCGTCGCCGGGAAGGTACTGCCCGGCCGCATCGCGCATACGCCTCCTGCCCGGGCCGAGCAGCTGCGCATAGCGGAAGAAGTAGTCGTGCCATGCGCGCAGGCGATCCAGCCCCGTTGCGTCGATACCAGCCTTCGTGCGCAGGCGGCGAAGCGAGGCCGCGGCGAGCAGGGAGCGACCGCAGGCCGGGCAGGCATATGGATGGCGTACGAGCCCTGCGTGGAGGCGGTATGCGAGCGGTTGCCCGCAACCGGTGCAGGCCTCGCACAGCGCGCATCCGTGAATGGGGCAGCGCCGGAACGCGGTGAACTGAAAAAGTGTTGCATGAAAACCCGCCGACGCGCAGGTCGGGCAGAAGCGCAACGACGGGCTCGCCGCGTCGAGCAAGGCATCACCACGATTCGCAGTGCAAAACGAATTTTCAAGATCGTGCAAGCCGATGTGCAAGGTGTCGGCCAGGTCGGTGAGCCTGAAGGCATCGGCCGCCCGGAGGTCGATACCCTCGCCGGTATTGATTGCTGGCAGAACCGCCATGGCCTCGTCGAGTTGTGTCCAGTTCAGGCGATTGAGCAGCTGAAATTTTGCGAACCGCGACCACGCAGACTCGACCTCGCAGGTCCATGCCGCGCGCGTTGTATACGTTGTCCGGTGAGCGACGGAAACCCGGTTGTGCTCCTGCCAGGGCAACGTCCCTTCCACTGGCCGGGCATCATCATTTCCTGGCGCGAACATAGCCGGACACATCGACGCCTTCGGCCCAGATTGCCCTGGAAAAAGCGAAACTGGTCGAGTCACGCTGCGCATACTGGTAAAGGATGTGCTGGACCGCGCGCGTGAAGAATTCCATCGGTAGCTCGAGTTCCCCATCAGCTGTGCTCGTTTATGCGCGTCGTCGAAGGCTTCCCAGAGGGCACCGCCTTCGGCGGCCAGACGCATGCCGGCGTCCCAGGCGCGCGGGAAAAAGAAGCGCGTATGAGTCCAACCGGAGTTTTCGGGATATTCGCCCTGGTCGTACCCCTGCAGACAGGCCGCGCACTCGTGCGCGGAACGCACCCCATGAAAAGGTAATTCTTCGGTCATGAAGCGGGCGACAATCTGTTCTTCTCCGTCGCGCTGGAAAATGCTCTTCCTCGCCCGCAGCGAGGGCTGGCCGACGAGCATGGTCACAAGGCGCACGCCTTCGAGCTCAAGTTCGTCGTGAATGTCGCGCAGCCATTCGAACTCCGAACTGCCCAGATGCTGGGCCTCGTCGAGGAAAACGAGGATATCGCTGCTGCGCGACTGATCGGCTATTTCGAGCAGACGCTCCGTGAGCCGGTGCCGCAGCTGTGTCGGATCGCGTCCGGAGCTCGCCTTGTGTCGGGCCATGGTCAGCAGGGTGCTGAAGAAAGCCGTCTCGGTCGCAATGCGCTTGTGCTGGCAACGCATGCGCAGGATAGGCAGGGCCGGGCGCTGTGAAGCGAGCAGTGACTCCAGAAAAAGGATCGCATAGGTCTTGCCGACCCGTGAGCGGGCATAGACCATCGCTCCGGTCCGCAACGACAGGCAGCGCACCAGCAATGCGTAGAATTGCGCGATCGACGGCGTCGGGATGCGATATCTGCGCAGCACGACCGGATGTTCGTCGATCGGTGATGGCCGTAATGAGTCGGTCACCATGATCAACGAAAAATCTGCCCCTTGCCGAGCTCGGGCATGCTCACGGCAGGGATATGGTCAGATCCGTCTGATGCTGGTGCCGCCGGGATTTCGTCACGCCTGTCGCGCTGCTCAACGGCACGTGCGGCTTCGGCGATGCGATGGGGTATTCGCCGCTGTTTCGCGCGGGATTTGCGTCGCTGATACTTGAGGTAAGCGTCTACGGGATCGGAGAGATCGCCGTAGTCGATTTCCTTGAGACGTTTGAGTCTCAGAATCTCCTGACGAAGCCGCAACGAATGAGGTGTCTGGTCCCAGGGTCTGGCTGCCCTCAGTGGGCCGATCTCCTCACCGCTGGCGAGATACGCCGCCACGACGCGCATGTCCTCGGGATCGAAATAGATGCGCAACGGCTTACCGATCTGCCCGGTTGCTTCTCCGAGCACGCCGCTGGAATACCGGACGCCGTAGAGGTTTACATAGGGGCGCACGCCGCGCCTCAGGTTGCCGCGGACAATGGCCTCATGAACCGGCTGCAGCAGCATCAGGTTTTGCCGGTAGCGTTCGGCAAGTGTTCGCCATAACCCGCCAGGTTTCTGTGCGAAATGCTGCATCATCTCAATGGGAGAACGCCCGCCCAGGCCGTCATGGGGTGTTCCGTTGTAATTCGCGAAGCTCACGTCGAGTAATTCGGCAAGTTCTTCGCTGCTCACCAGAAGGCTGCGTTTGCCGTCTGGATCGCTCAGCGCCCGCCGGACATCCTGGGCGCTGGAGCCTGTTGTACCGGGAAGGCGATGGGACAATGTGCTGCCAACCGTGCCAAAGAACCGCTCGATGTACGGCCGCTCGTTGGGCTCCGCGTAGGGGCCGGCGTCGACGTGACTGCCGATCATGTCGCATACAGTGGCGAGTGTCTCGCCAGCAAGGTGACTGCGCGCATTGTCGTAGCGCAACCAGTCCCACGTCGCGTATTCGGCCTCGCGAACGGCCTCGCTGACGAACCCGGCGCGCGATTCGTAGCGCAAGCCGGCAATCGAGAAGGTAGTCCGCTTGCGGCGGGGTTGCAGGGCGTTTTGTACGGTCCTGATAACGTCATGCCGGTTGTATTCGGTGGCCAGCGCGAGGTTCCAGCCGAGCACCGCCCGCGTACAGACATCGAGCACAACGAGCAGCCACACGCGCTCGAGTTCGATATCCTTGTCCAATCCGATGGGATCTGTCACCCGGATGCGCAGGCGGATATCCAGTTTGTGGCCGTCGAACTCGACCGCTTCGAACGGACGCGTGACCGGCGAACGCGACATCTGATCCGGTGGAGGGCGAAGTGGCTGGACGCGCTGCGCGCCTGAGACCCGCGCTGCCTGCGCAAATGTCTGGTTTGCTACCAAGCGACGGATGGCTGCAGCCAGGCTGCGGATGCCCTGAAGATCCTGGTTGAAGGGATAGTGCCTGCCCGTCAGATTGAGCTCGCGACAGCGGTTGAGAAATTCCCGGTGCGTCGCGCGCAGGCCGCGCAGTTCGCCGCGTGCGCCGAAGTAGACCTTGTGTAGCTGGATCTGCCTTTGCAGGAACTCTGCAAGGACCTCATGCCGCGCGAGCAACTGCGCCATTGCTCCCGCCGCGCCGCCCCGCTTGCCGGGGACGGCCGGTTGCGTGGGCCGGGTCCGCACATAGCCCCGCGTACGCACATGAGGAACCAGTGCGCGGAAGCCCTGGATACGTCCGTCGGCATGCGGCGTGGTGCAGCGGGCGAGCAGGCGGTACAGCTGCGCACGCCGGATGCCGGTCGCGCTCTCGATCAGCGTCAGGCTCCGGTCCTCCAGATATTGGCGAATCGCCTCTTCACGACGCAGAAAAATCGTCCGGCGCGCTTCCGGCAGAGCAGATGGATCGACTGTCGGCCAGCTATGCAGATCACGCAACTCCGGGGCAAGAGCCCGACGCGTGAGGCAGTCCGACGTTATCACGACGCGCCCTCTGTCGCCACAACCTGCCTGAATCGCATATGCCTGTTGAGCTCACCGGTGCGCAGTTCCGGGCTCACTAGCCGACCGCGTCGAGTCAGATCGAAGACAGCAGTGCGCGTCAGGACTGGATCGGTTGGCAATGCCTCGTATTCGATGGCGTACAGCGGCTTTGGTGAAGCTAAGCCCTGTTCGATCCGGTCGAGAAATTCATTCGAAAGAAACGTGCCGTTGCTTGTGACGTACGGCAACATACGCATCCAGTTGTCGATCCACTGGCGATGCGGCTTTAGTAGATCAGCGTTCACGGTCGTGACAGCCAGTGGATCGAGGATTTCAAGCGACCCGGCGTCGATCGCGGTAAGGGGCGTAGCTTCCACGACGACGAACTCGGTTACATCGTCGCGGCGAAGCACGAAGTCCGCGATACGGGGCTTCTGGTCAACAAGGATAAGTCCCGGATACTCGCAGAACGTCAAAACCGACGAGTACGACTCCATCATGGCCCAGAAGTCGACAGCCGCATGCGAATAAAGCGAGAGGCATCGGGCAAGCTTGGGGCTCCAGACGTGGAACTGGTGCGTCCATTTCGAGCGCTGGATGGCGATCGGGTGAAAGTCAAACTGCAGGGCAGGATCGACCGCACGATCGTCAGTCACCACCAGCCCTCCAGCCCTCCGCAAAGTTCCAGATTTACTTCGCTTCATCAACAAGATCCGAGTTTAGTTCGCATTCCCGAAAAGTAAAGTTAAAGACAGAGGAAGGTGGGCTTGCTGCAGCACGGGGCTTTCTTTGGGGGCAGATGAAACAGCATTACTTCGCGGGACGGAAGACGGCAAGGTCACGCACAGTATCTTGACGACGGCAAAGTGCGCGCCGTTCCGCACCAAGGTCCCTCCGGACCGGCCCGGGGCGGAGCTCGTCGAGACGCATTTCGCCGTGGTGAGCGATGCCCAGCCGTCGCAGCTCGGTGTGTTCCAGGACGGCGCGCACGCCTGGGTCTATGTGGATCTGGCGACTCTCACATGGATCAGGAATCAATGGATGTTCGGGCGGCGCATTGAAGTCACGCTCTGGAGAGCGGAAGGCCTCGCGGGATTTACCTATGGCATGGCGCCGGATGGCAGCGATATCGTCTGGGACCAGGACTTAGCAAAAGTCGTGAAGATGGACAACGTGACGCTGGAAGCTTCCGCATTCAGACCCGGGACGGAAGCCCAGAGAAGTGAAGCGCCCATACCCGCTCATGAGCGCTACTCGGAACTGCTCTCGACGCTCAGGAAGATTGCGCATCGCCTTGATCTGTTAGCCGCAATCGTGGCGATCTTTTTCGTCTGGTACTGGGCACACAGGTAAGCGAACTTTCACGGCGCCGTCGCGCGAATCCTCATCCCCAGGGCCGCCTGGATCATCGCCGGCAATTGAGCTACACCATGCCATCCAAAATCACGAATGAACAGATCAACGCGGCGTTCGACGTCGCGAGGCAGGTCTATCGCGGCGAACTGACGGCTTCGATCGGTGCAACCCAGTTGGCCCGCGAACATAGCATCAACATCAACAGCGCAACGGCGCTTAGCACCACAGGTAATCTCTTGATGACGCGCAGCAGGCCGATTCGCGGCAGGCGTACTCCGCGGGGGTTTCGACCACGCCCAGCAGCGCGCCACGGTGAGTTAGGGTCGGCGGAGCACAAGTATTTGCCAAGAGGCGACGGCATCAAGTTTCTGCGGTGCCCCCATTCGTGAAAGGCCACGGCTACGGTGACGCGCTGGTTGATCGTAGCGCTGGCGTATCGGCGGTGAGTACCGTTCTTTTGTGAGCTTAGCTCCGCCCGATAAACGCCGATGGTCTCCTCAGTGACGTCAGTCAGAGACATCTTCCGGGCTTCAAGGTGCTGAAGCCACACAAGCAACGCGCCGGCATACGTACGCACGGTGTCGCCGGTGACTGATCGGCTGGCCAATGCGGTGTCCGCGAGAAAAAGGGTCGGCATCCAGACCGGCACACCGGTACCGTCAACGACAACAGCGACTAGCGGCAGCGCAAACAGTCTGGGTTCCCATTCGATCGGTTCAGCGAGACCCGCGTGCTTGAAGACCGCAGGCCAGCTGTCGAATTCCAATTGGGGTCGGAAAAACTTGACCGCAAATCGCTCCTGAGTCTCTGAGGCCATAGGACGATTCCTCCTATCACAGGCTTCGATGATTGGATTTCGTCGGGAATATAGGTACGTTCTAGCGCCTCGGAAACAGACAGACAAGGAAATACATCTAATCCCCGAGTTCGACCGGCATGTGCTGGAAACCCTGCGCGAACCGCTCGAAGCCGGCGCCATCACGATCTCGCGCGCCGCGTGGCAAACCGACTTTCCCGCCGCATGCCAGCTCGTCGCCGCCATGAACCCCTGCCCGTGCGGTTGGCGCGGCGACCCCTCGGGCCGCTGCCGCTGCACGCCCGAGGGCGCCGCGCGTTATCTGCGCAAACTCTCCGGCCCGCTCCTCGACCGCATCGACATCCAGATCGAAATTCCCGCGCTACCGCCCGCCGAACTCGCGGCCCGCGCGTACTCGCCCGCCGAGCCCAGCGCCGTCATCGCCGCGCGCGTGCATGCCGCACGTGAGCGCCAGCGGTCACGCCAAGGCAAAACGAACCGCGAATTGAGCGGCCGCGACACCGACGAAGTCTGCCGCCCGGACGCTGCGGGCGAAACGCTGCTGCGCGAGGCCGGCGAGCGCTTCGGCTGGTCGGCGCGCGCGTATTACCGCGTGCTCAAGGTCGCTCGCACCATCGCCGACCTCGCCGACGCCGACATGCCCGCCTCCGGTCATATCGCGGAAGCCATCCAGTACCGGCGGGTTTTTACCGATCATTAGGCCGGCCCAAGGTCATCACCGTGTCAAAAAAGGGAAGTCAAGACTTGACTTATGCACATTGCCCCGGATTATCCCCAAAACTGTGGACAACGCGCAGGCACCCCGAGCTTCTTTCACAAGTCGTTGATTCAATTGAATTAATAAAATTGCAAGGAAGGCGTGCAAACTAACAAAAAGCCCACAGGGTGGCCCTTTGCGGGCTATTCCCCAGCTTTTTCCACAAAGTTACCCACAGCGTCTGTGGGTAACCCGTAAACCCCCAATCAAATCCGGCTCTTAGCGCCAAAACTTGCAGTGGAACCTTCAATCCTGCCTGCTGTCACCACGCCGCCCGGTGAATTCACTCAGTAGAGCTGGAACGACTGAAAGAACTGATCGACCTGCTCGACAGGCGGCTCAGAGCGTCCCACGATCGCGATCTGGTAAGCGCGCGCGCCCTTCGCGACAAGGCGCGCGTGGATCGTGCGCGGCTCGGCCTTCTCGCCTGCCCGGCCGGAGAGCCGCAGCTCGATGCCATCGACCGCGCCGCCGCCGGCCACCGGCACCGCCACGTCGTGCGCGTCGGACGTGGCGCTCACGTTGCGCGCGAGGCCGTCGCGCAAAAAGGCAATCGCCGCCTGCTGGGTTGCCGGCTTCGCGTCGGGCAGATCGAGCGTGCCGACGACGAACAGCTCGCCGTCCACTTCGGCGGTCTGCATGCGCATACGCATCGGCGAGCCGTCCACCTCGATTTCGCGCTGGTCGGAACCCGGCTTCGCGGGCAGATCGACACTGTAGCCGCTCGTGTTGTTCGCGACGGTGCGCCAGTCGTACTGCGGCGAGCAGCCCGCCAGCACGGCCAGCCCTATGCCCATCAGGGCAACCAGGGCGCCTGCGGCGCAGACATGGCAAACGCGGAGCACCCAGGCTAAACGGGGAAAAATCTGGCGAAGAATGGTCGGGAACATGTAGCGCAACGCAAACGTGCAGGAGTAACGAGGATGAAAGGAACGCGACATTATCCGTTGCTGGTCCCGGACATAGTGGGCAGCAAACGCTATACCGGCAAATTCGGCGCTAGAATACTCCGACCAGTTTCCTGGTGTCCGAGGTTCCGCCCATGACTGCTGCATCCCCTACTCCCCCGAAAGCGTCCGGCATGCGTGCGATTCATCGCGTCGCGGTGGCGCTGATCGTCGGCGCGCTCGCCGTGGCCGGCTACTTTGCGTTCTTCGGTAGCCAGCAACGCGTGCCCGACGCGACCTTCACGCTGCTCTCCGGCCAGAAGGTCTCGACCGCCGACCTCAAGGGCAAGGTCTATCTCATCAATTTCTGGGCGACGAACTGTTCCACCTGCGTGCAGGAAATGCCGCAGATGGTTCAGACCTATAACCGCTTCAAGGGCGAAGGGCTCGAATTCGTCGCCGTCGCAATGAACTACGACGCGCCGATGTACGTCGCGAACTACGCGCAAACGCGCAAGCTGCCGTTCAAGGTCGCGATGGACGATGGCTCGGCGGCAAAGCAGTTCGGCAACGTGCAGCTCACGCCGACGACGTTCGTCGTTGACCGCAACGGCAAGATCATCAAGCGCTACGTGGGCGAACCGCAGTTCGCCGAGCTCGACCAGTTGCTGCAGAAAGCGCTTTCGACCTGAGCGCGAAGCGTCGGCGCCGCGTCTTGCAAACGGCAGCGGCCCAGCCCGCTGCCGTTTTCGTTTTCAGCCTTGCCCGGCGGACCTGAGCGCGCCTCAACGCACCTCCTGATCGCCCCGCACCACGAGCCCATAGCGGCGGATCTTTTCGTAGAGCGTCGCCTTCGCCATCTGCAGTTGTTCGGCGGCCTGCGCGACCGCGCCGCCCGCCTGCGCCAACGCATCCGCAATCAGCGCGCGCTCGTACTGTTCCACGCGCTCCTTCAGCGGCTGCGGCGGCGCCGCGCCGCCATCCGCCGGCGCGGCGGCATCGTCGGGAATCCCCAGCACGTAGCGATCGGCGGCATTGCGCAGCTCGCGCACGTTGCCCGGCCAGTCGCGCTGGGCAAGACGCATGCGGTCGCGTTCGGTGAGGAGCGGCGCGGGACGCTGGTAGCGCACGGCCGCGTCGAGCAGGAAATGCTCGAACAACGGCACGATGTCCTCGCGGCGCTCGGCCAGCGGCGGCAGCGCGATGGTCACGACGTTCAGGCGATACAGCAGGTCGCGCCGGAAGGTGCCCGCCGCCACGTGTTCGCTCATGTCGCCCTTGGCCGCCGCCACCACGCGCAGATCGACGCGCACGGGCTGGTTCGAGCCCAGCCGCTCCAGCACGCCGTCCTGCAGCACGCGCAGGAGCTTCACCTGCAGCGAAAGCGGCATGCTCTCGATCTCGTCGAGGAAAAGCGTCCCGCCCGAGGCGTGCTCGATCCGGCCGATCCGGCGTTTCGTCGCGCCCGTGAAGGCGCCGGGCTCGAAGCCGAACATCTCCGATTCGAACATCGGCTCCGGCAACGCCCCGCAGTTCACGGCGACGAACGGTTTGCCGCGGCGCGGCGAGAGCTCGTGCAGGCTGCGCGCGATCAACTCCTTGCCCGCGCCCGTATCGCCGTTGATGAGCACGGCGGCGTCCGTGGGCGCGATGTTGGCGATCAGGCGCCGCACCTGCTCGATGACCGGACTCCTGCCGATGATGCGCGGCGCGAGCGGGTTCTGGCCCGCCAGTTCGCGGCGCAGCGCGAGGTTCTCCAGCACCAGCGTGCGGCGCTCCAGAGCGCGGCGCACGGTTTCGGTCAGGCGCTCCGCGGCGAACGGCTTTTCGATGAAGTCGTAGGCGCCGTCGCGCATTGCCTGCACGGCCATCGAAATATCGCCGTGGCCCGTAACGAGGATCACGGGCACGTCCGGCGCGCGCTCGTGGCACTGCGCGAGCAGGTCGAGCCCGCTCGCGCCCGGCAAGCGGATGTCGCTCACCACGACGCCCGCGAAATCGGCGTCGATGATCGGCAGCACGGCTTCGGCCGAAGCGAAGCCGGTCGTGTCGAAGCCGGCTAGCTGCAGGCTCTGCACGCCCGCGCGCCGCACCAGTTCGTCGTCCTCGATATAGAGCACCCGGCCGGCGTGCCGGGTCACATGCTGCGTCACCATGTTCGTTCGCTATCCTGATTCAACGGGTTCAGACATCGGCGGCCGGCACACGCGCCGCGCTCACCTGCGCGCGGCGCAGCGTGAGCACGAAGCGTGCGCCGCCGTCCGGTTCGTTTTGCGCGGCGAGCGACCCGCCGCAGTCGCGCGCGATCGACGACGAGATCGCAAGGCCAAGCCCCAACCCCTGCCCCATCTCTTTCGTCGTGAAGAACGGCTCGAAGAGGCGCGGCATCACGTCGTCGGGAATGCCGGGACCGTTGTCGCGCACGTCGATCGCGAGCGTCGCGGCGTCGGCCTCGATCCCGATCGCAATGCGTGGCGCGGGCGTGCCCGCCACCGCGTCGAGCGCGTTGCCGATCAGGTTGATGAGCACCTGTTCGAGCCGCAGGTCGTCGCACTGCGCGACCAGTTCGGGGTGGCCGCCATGCGGATCGAAGGCGACCGCGGCCGCATCCGCGTGCTCCGTGCGGTCGGTCAGCGTGAGCGCGACGCTCACGCCCGCGAGTCGCTTGCCGAGCAGCGCGAGCGCATTGCGCAGCGCGGGCGCCACCGGCGAGCGCAGGCTGCGCGGCCGCGCGCGCCCCACGAAGAGCTTGAGCTGGTTGACGATCTTGCCCATGCGCTCGGTCAGCGCTCCGATCGACTCGAGATTTTCGTGCGCCGCCGCATACTGGCCGCGTTCCAGAAACACGCGCGTGTTGTCCGAGAAGCTGCGCAGCGCCGCGAGCGGCTGGTTCAGCTCGTGCGTGATGCCGGCCGCCATCTGGCCAAGCGCCGCGAGCTTGCTCGCCTGGATCAGTTCGTCCTGCGCGGCGCGCAATTCGGCCTCGGCGCGCGCGCGCTCGTGCACCTCGCGCTGCAGTTGCTCGTTGGCCTGCGAAAGATCGGCCGTGCGCTCGGCCACGCGTTCGTTGAGCATCGCGTACGCCTTCTGCAGCATGGCGCGGCTCTTGATCATCTCGTTCACGCGCGCGCGGCGCTGGCGCCAGTAGAAGCCGAGCAGACACAGCGACACGTAGCCGAACCCCGTCATGACCGTCACGCTGCGCGCGGCATCGACCACCGGGCTCACCGGCGACAGGGTCACGAGATGCCAGTCCGGCGCGCCCAGCGCGCGGCGCGTCTCCAGATAGCGCGGCGCACGCAGGCCACGGCCGATGCGCACGATGTCGGCATCGTCTTCGAGCACGCGTTCGACGTGAGTAGGCAGCGGCGTGAGGGGCTGGCGTGCGTACTGCTGCGTTTCGTCGATCGAAGCCGCGATATCGGCAGGTAGCGGACGCACCGTGCGGTACTTCCACGCGGGCACCGACGAGAGAAAGATCACGCCGTGATCGTCGGTGACGAGGAGCGGTTCGGTCGCGTCGGTGCCCGGAAACCATTCGAGGTTCAGCTTGACCACCACGACGCCAACGAACCGGCCGTCGCGACGCACGGGCTGCGAGAGGTAGTAGCCCGGGTCGTGCGAGATCGTGCCGATGGCGAAAAAGCGGCCCACACCGCCCTTCGCCGCATCAATGAAGTAAGGCCGGAAGCGGTACTGCCCGCCCACGAAGCTGTCCGCGTCGCGCCAGTTGCTGGCCGCGATGCAGTAGCCGTCAGGACGGATGAGGTAGGTCGTGGTCGCGCGCGCGTGGCGGTTGACGTCTTCGAGGTAGCGGTTGGCCGCGCTCACCCACTCGGGCCTCGGATCCTCCAGCACGTCCTGCACGAGCGGATGCTCGCCGACGATATAGGGCAGCGACTCGTAACGCTCCAGCGTGCTCTTGAGCGCGGCCGTCGTGCGATCGCCGCGCACGGCGGCGTCGCGGCGCAGCGAGTCGATGCCGCTCTTCCAGGCGAGCGTCCACGTCAGGGCGCAGACCGCGACGAGCCCGGCGGCGAGCACGAGGAGGATGAGCAGGCGGCGCGTCACGACAGCGGTGTCCAGTCGGTCGAACAGGGATGGTGTGATTGTGGCACACGCCCGGCAGCGGGCGGCCAGCGCGGCTCGCCGATACGAGCCCCGCCCGGCGGGGGGTAAAAACCCCCCCGCCCCCCGGGGTTTGGGCGCGGGCACGCGGCGGGGGGGGCGCCGCCCGCGCCCGCCGGGGCGGGGGGGCCCCCCCCCCGCCCGGCGCGGGGGGGGGCGGGCGGCGCCCCCCCCCCCCCCCACCCCCCCGGCGGGATGTCAGGCTGCCGAAGCGGAGACACTCGTGCCTGAGGAAAAATTCTGTTCTTTAAGCGGCTCGGGTGCTGGAAGCCTTGGCGGGCCTGGTTTGCGGCCCGCCCGCGGGGAGTTTGCGTCAAGGCGGTTTGTTTACAACCTGAACCGATACTAAGATCCGGAGGCGGGGCAGTATTTGAGCACGGATCCAATCGAGCTCGGCGGAGTCCTACGCACTCAGGCGTATGTGCGGGATCCGGTGCAATGGATTGATTCGCTGGGGTTGGCGGGGTGTTCGTTGTTGTATAGAGGTGTGAGTGCCAATCTCCCTGCGATTGAAGACGCGAACCGGTATAGACGTTTCTAGTCCATGGAGAAAGATGCTTGTGATGGGTAACATAAAGTATTTAACTTCTCTGCTGAATATGGGCGGTCAAGATGATTGGCATGACCCCCTATTCGAGGTTCTGCGATCAACTGATGTGAAGGAAATTCGTGGTAACCCTCAGTTGTATCGTGTGTCGTTTCTTCGGAATAGGGCAAGAATGCGGCGGAACAACTCAACAAGGTTGGGACTGGATACATTTGGTCTGCCAGGCTTGATCGCAGAATTGGAAAGGCTTCCCGCTGAGCAGCAGTTGGAGAGCTACCGAATAGAAACCGCTTCATATGTTGGTGCCTGCTTTGTGTTAAGCGAGCGAATCGTTGGATGCGAGTTTGTTAAGCGAGGGCTTTCTAGAACCTATCCATTCAACGGACGAGATAAATAACAGATCGACGGACCAAAAAAATAGCGGAGACTGGGCAGTATTTGAGTGAGGATCTGATCGGATTGTCCGGTGGCTTACGTACTCAGGCTTATGTTTATGATCCTACCCACTTGGTCTTCAGTCTTGTGTGGAGCCTTCCTGATCCTTTGCGCGATTGGTGTGCCGTTGGTTGGCGTCGGCCTCTATTTCCTTTTCGGCATGACCGTTGTGGGCAGCGCGCGCCGCAAACGCTGAACCGATCAAGGGGCTGCGACAGTTACAGATCGCGGCTCCGCTTCCGCGATTAGCGGCACGGCAGGAATACCCGCCATATTCGGCATCGTCGTCGGATCAGCGCGTCGTTCATACCGGTAATATCGACCGAAAGAATTGCCGATATATGAAAAGAGGGCGCATGCATAGCGCCAACCGAAGCGTGGCGCCCAGCATTGATTATGCGAGTCGAATACCGCATCGAGAGCCGACGTTTTCCTCTCCGGTATGGCAGTACCAAGCAACCAAACCCGCCCCCCCAAAGGAAGCATTTGTCTTTTGCAATGCTTGATTTTAGAATCGGGCCTGCCCGAAGGCAGAACGATTCGCATCATGACGGTGGAACAGGACCAGCCACCCATCGCGAACTCAATCAGCATCATGTCTGCGAAAGGCCAAACAATTGTTAAAAGCCGACCCAATGGATTGAAACTCGATTCAGGCGGTCATCCGCGCCGAGCAGGTAACGTAGCGACGCGTGATTCGAACTCCAACCATCATGCCGTTTCAGCAATGCAGCCCGGCCGGTAGCCCTCTGTTCCGGATAATCGTATTCGCCGCTTTTCTGCCAGGCGCACAACACACCGCCCATGCCGATTGCATCGACGATGCCGCCGCTTTCCAGCACGTCAACGTCAACCTCATGCGCGGCATCGCGCAGGTCGAATCGGGGATGAAACCGGACCGGATCAACACGAACAGCAACGGCACCACCGACATCGGGCTCATGCAGATCAACAGCTCGTGGCTGCCCGTGCTCGCGCGCGAGGGCATCAGCGAGCAGAGCCTCTTCGATCCCTGCACGAACGCGTACGTCGGTGCGTGGATTCTCTCGGAGAACATCCGCCAGTTCGGACCAACCTGGAATGCGGTCGGCGCGTACAATGCGGCTTCGCCGGACAAGCGCCTCGTCTATGCGCGCAAAGTCTATGATGCGGTTCAATCCATCTCCGGCTCGTCGGACTCGTCCATGCCTATCCTCCCGCCTTCGTTCACACCGCCGCAGGCGTACAACCCGTTCGCGAGCCTCGAGATCAATTCCGTGCAGCCCGCGCGCGGCGGCGCGAGCAGCGGCATGCCGCCGGGCATTCCAACGCCGGGTGGTGCATCGGGTTCTGCCGTCGCCTCTTCGGCCGCGTACAACTTCGGCTGGACTGTCACGGGTGCGGATCAGGCGAAGCCGATCCAGGTGTTCGACGACGGTTCGAAGGTGTTCGTGCAGTTCACCGACATGAAGCACGTCCCCGCGATTTTCGGCGAGACGCCCACGGGTTCGCGCGTGCTGTTGCGCTGGGATCTGCAGTTTCCGTATGCGGTGATCGCGCGGCCCGAAAAGACGCTGGTGTTTCAGATGGGGACGTATGAGGCGCGTGCGCAGCGCACGCCGGGCAGCGTCGCGCAGGGGAGTGGGCAATCGGGCAGCGCACCGGCAAGCGGCCCGGCGGCTAACAACGCAACGGCGAACGCAATGGCGCATGCCACGGCGGCGATGCCGGCGAGCGCCGCTAGCCCGGTTGCCGTATCGAAGGAACGTGTATCGTCGGCGACCGACGCGCTCTGGTACGCAACCCAGTCGACGTCGAAATCGGCAGCGCCGCAAGCAACCCCACTGCCCACAACACCCGTTCAGCCGGTTGCGTCCCCGCCCGCACAGGAAAAGGCAACGACGAAATCCAGTCCGGGCACCGACGCGCTCTGGTACATCACGAAGTGATCGAACGGCGGGCCCTCCGCGGAGCCCGCCCATCCCCTCGCCGCGCGAGCCAGGGGACTACTGCTGCGCCTGCCTTTGCGCGGTCGGGCACGCGGGATCGGTGCCCCAGTGGCCATCGCACACGCGCCAGCGGCAAAGCTGGTCCTCGAAGAATCCGCGCGTCGAGCAATCTTTCACACGCGCGGCAAGCGTTGCGTTGCTTCCCGCCTTCGCGGAAACGGGCACCTCATCCGATTTCTTCGAACCGGCCGGCCGCGTGCGCGAAACGAGCGCTTCGATCAGATCCGCATCCGAGTCGTCGTTCTTGCCCGCCTGCCGCGCGGTCGCGTTGTGGTGCTTGTGCGCCTCGGCGAGTTCGGTTTGTCCGGTTCGATGTTTGCGGGCCGCTTCGGCTTGTGCCTGTGCTTTGCCGGAGGCGGGAGCAGGCTGCGTTGCGACCTTCGCCGCATCGGTCTTCGTGTTCGCGGCAGTCGGGGCCGAAGCCGCTTCGTCAACCGCGCCGTTCGCCAGGGCGCGCGACAAGCGATCCGCGTCCGGTGCGCTGGCGGCCTTCGCGGCGCTGTCGTCGTTGACGATCGTTGCGGTTTGCGGTGCCGGAGCGGCCGAACTCGCACCCTGCGCCGCCACGCTGCTCGCGTTTTGCGCGGCCGGCCCCGGCGCCGGAACGGCAACGGCCACGACCGTCGGGTGCTCGCCCGCTTTCTGCCAATGCCAGGCGCCCCAGCCGCCAACGGCAATCGCGGCGAGCGCAATCGCCGCCGCGAGCGGGGCCTTCGAGCGGCGCGGCGCTTCGGCGGCAGGCGCTACGCGTCCTTCGAGATTGGCGAGAATCCGCGCGGACTGCGTGCCGCCAGCCGGTTGCTGAGCCTCGGACAGCAGGCTCGGCGGAGTTTTCGAATTGGAGTTTTCCGGAGCACTCATTCAGCTCTCATTGAATCCTGCTTATTGAATCCTGGTTAATTTCGCCGCGATAATGAAGGCCGGCCTCCGAGCAGGCCTGATTCTAAGAGCAAGCAATGCAAAACACAATCGCTTCCATATACCGGGGTTTTCTTTGATCGCCTTTGCACTCGTCGCCTATTTCGTTCTTGCCGTCATGGCAACGGCAATGCTGCTGTTACCCGGTGTGCGTGCAACGGTTCTGGATTCCGCTGCCCAATTACGCGGCCGTTTTATGCGTCGCGCATCCGAACACGCCACCCGGACACGCAGCGAGATTGTCAAATCGGCAACTATTTCCAGAAACGCGCTTGAAGACGTGCAAAATATACTGGTCAAAAGGCGCTTGCTGATTATCGCCTCCGCGGGTATTCTTGCGACGCCTCCATTGATCGCGATTGCATTGCGCGGCAGGCAATTATTTCAATACGACGACACGGCTCGTGTACCGGACGAGAAAATCGCCGCTTTATTGCAAGGCGAACAACTCGTGCCGCCCGCGCCGTTACCGCCGGAAGTCTTTACCACCCGGGAAGTCGAGCAGATTCGGCCCGAACTGAAGGACGCGAGCCGCGACTGGAATTTGCTCGATGCGGACTTCCGCACGCGTCTCTTGCTCGTCTACAAGATCATGCACGACCAATACGGCTATGACATGGCGCTGCTGGAAGGGTATCGGAGCCCGGAACGGCAAAGCCGCCTCGCGCAACTGGGCGGCAACGTCACCAATGCGGGGGCGTTCCAGAGCTATCACCAGTACGGGCTGGCGGCCGACAACGCCTTTCTGCGCGACGGCAAGCTCGTCATCAGCGAAAAAGACCCTTGGGCGATGCGGGGCTATCAGCTTTACGGGCAGGTCGCGGAGCAGGTCGGGCTGACCTGGGGCGGCCGCTGGAAAATGATGGATCTCGGTCACGTCGAATATCACAAGCCCGGCTTCACCCTGGGAGGCAGCGCAAGCCAGACGGCCGAACCGTGAATAACGCCCCGATCGATGCCGGTCTCTCCCTGTCCGCTCGAATTCCCGACGACCCGGCGCGCCATCGCGCTCGCCGCCCGACGCGCGTGCGTCGTCCTATCGAATCGCACCGGAACCTGAACGTCCTATGCAACGCCTCTTCAACGTGCTGACCCACCCGCGCACGCTCTCGATCATCGGGATCGTTGCGCTTGCAGCGATCCTTTTCGTCGCGGCCGACGCGCTGCAGATCCCGTTCATCTGGCCCGCGCTCGTGCTGGCCGCGATTGTCGTGCTATGGTTGGCTGTCGCGCTATGGCGGCGCGCGCGGGTGAAGCGCGCGAACCGCAAGCTTGGCGAGGTGCTGGAGGAGCAGGCGGAGACCGGCAAGGTGGCGCCTGCCGCGGTGTCCCAGGGCTCGACGAAGTCCGCCGACCTCGACCAGCTCCGCTCGCGGCTCACCGAGGCGGTGAAGACCATCAAGACCTCGAAGATCGGCCAGGTCTCCGGCGGTTCCGCGCTGTACGAGCTGCCGTGGTACATCGTGATCGGCAATCCGGCCGCCGGCAAGAGCAGCGCGGTGCTGAACTCGGGCCTGCAGTTTCCGTTCGCCGACAAGAACAGCGCGGTCGTGCACGGTATCGGCGGCACGCGCAATTGCGACTGGTTCTTCACGACCGAAGGGATTCTGCTCGATACGGCGGGCCGCTATTCGGTGCACGAGGAGGACCGCTCCGAATGGCTCGGTTTTCTTGGCCTCCTGAAACGCCATCGCCCCAAGGCGCCAATCAACGGCATCGTGGTGATTGCGAGCATTGCGGAGCTCACGGGCAGCAAGCCCGAGGTGGCGATCAACCTCGCGAAGAACCTGCGCCAGCGCGTGCAGGAGCTTACCGAGAAGCTCGAAGTTTTTGCGCCCGTCTACGTGGTGTTCACGAAGGCCGACCTCATTACCGGTTTCACCGAATTTTTCAGCGGCAGCGATCAGCGCGAATACGACCGCGTCTGGGGCGCGACCTTGCCGTATGAGCCCGACGAGAAGCGCGACGTCGTCGCGCTCTTCGACGAGCGCTTCGAGGAGCTTTACGAGGGCCTGAAGGAGATCAGCGTCGCGCAGTTGTCGCTGTCGCGCGGCAACCAGCTTTCTCCGGGGCAGCTCAGCTTTCCGCTCGAATTCTCGACGGTCAAGCCCGCACTGCGCGCGTTCCTCGCGACGCTGTTCGAAAACAATCCGTTCCAATACAAGCCGGTATTCCGCGGTTTCTACTTCACGAGCGCACTGCAGGAAGGCGAGACGAACAGCGCGGCCGCCGAGCGCATTGCGCACCGCTTCGGCCTGAATGCGGAGTCGCTGCCGAAGCCCGCCACCACGTTCTCGAAGAACGGCTTCTTCCTGCGCGATCTGTTTTCGAAAGTGATTTTCGCGGATCGCCAGACCGTGCGCCAGTTCGCGAGCCCCACGAAAACGCGCTTTCGCTATGCCACGTTCTTCGGTTTCGTCGCCGTGCTGGCGCTCGCGCTCGGCGGCTGGACGTGGTCGACGATCAGCAACGAACAGCTTGTTTCGAATGTGCAGGCCGATCTCGACAACATCACGCGGCTGGAGCAGAACCGCACCGATCTGCAGTCGCGCCTGCAGGCGATGGACATACTCGAGGACCGCATCGAGCAGCTCGAACAGTTCCGCCACGACAAGCCGCTTTCCGTGTCGCTCGGGCTCTACCAGGGCGACCGGCTCGAAGCGCACCTGCTGACCGAGTATTACAACGGCGTGCGGCAGATCATGCTCGATCCGGTGGCGAACAATCTCGTGGCGTTCCTGCAGGAGGTCAACGAGCACCCGGACCAGCTCGCCCCGATGACGCATGCGCCGGAATCTGGCGCGGTGCAGGTCTCGATGGCCTCCGCGCCGGGTGCGACGGACGCCTCGCAGCAGGGCGGCCTTTATCGCGACGCGTCGCCGACCAACGTCGAAGACGCGTACAACGCGCTGAAGACCTACCTGATGCTCTCGGACAAGCGCCACGTCGAACAGGCGCATCTGACCGACCAGATCGCGCGCTTCTGGCGCGGCTGGCTCGAAACGAATCGCGGCAACATGCCCCGCGACGAGATGATCCGCAGTGCCGAGCGAATGATCACGTTCTATCTCTCGCGCGTAAACGACAACGACTGGCCGATGATCGACGCGAACCTCGCGCTCGTCGACCAGACGCGCGAAAACCTGCGCCACGTCGTGCGCGGAATGCCGGCGCGCCAGCGCGTGTACGAAGAGATCAAGGCGCGCGCGTCGACGCGCTTCGCGCCGATGACGGTCGCACGCATCGTCGGCGACGGCAATGCGAGCCTGATCGGCGGAAGCTACGCGATTCCGGGTACGTTCACGCGCGACGCGTGGTTCCAGTACGTGCAGCCCGCGATTCGCGACGCGGCGACGAAGGAGCTGCAGGCGAAGGACTGGGTGCTGAACACGGCGACGCAGGACGACCTGACGCTGGAGGGCAGCCCCGAGCAGATCCAGAAGGCGCTCGTCGGCATGTACAAGACCGAGTACGCGCAGCACTGGCAGCAGTTCATGCAGGGGATCACCGTGCAGGGCTTCACGAGCTTCGGTCAGGCTGTCGACGGCATGAACCGCCTGGGCGACCCGCAGGACTCGCCGATCCGCAAGGTGCTCCAGACCGCCTACGACCAGACTTCGTGGGACAACCCGTCGCTCGCGGCCGCAACGCTTAAAAAGGCGCAGTCGGGCATCGTGAACTGGGTCAAGGGCCTGTTCTCGCATGCAGCGGACAGCCAGGCCGCGAACATCGACATCAACGGCAATCCGGCGCCCGATACGCCGATGGGGCCGATCGGCCAGCAGTTCGTCGGCCTTGCGCGGATCGTCTCGAAGCAGGACGGCACGTCGATGCTCAACGGCTATATGGACTCGCTCTCGAAGGTCCGCACGCGCTTCAACACGATCAAGAACCAGGGCGACCCCGGCCCCGGCGCGCGTCAGCTCATGCAGCAGACGCTCGACGGCAACGGCTCGGAACTGGCCGATTCGCTGAAGTTCGTCGACGAGCAGATGCTGACGGGTCTTACCGACGCGCAACGCAGCGGGCTGCGTCCGCTGCTCGTGCGGCCGCTCATGCAGGCATTCGCCGTCGTGATCCAGCCGGCGAGCGTCGAGGTGAACAAGGTGTGGAACGCGCAGGTGTACCAACCATTCCAGGCGTCGCTGGCGAACAAGTATCCGTTCGCCCCGAACGCGAAGGTCGAGGCCGGCGCAAGCGAGATTGCGCAGACCTTCGGTCCGGACGGCTCGATCGCGAAGTTCGTCGGCACGACGCTCGGGCCGCTCGCGGTGCGCCGCGGCGACACGCTCTCCGCCCGCACGTGGGGCGATATGGGTCTCGCGCTGACGCCGGACTTCACGGGCGGCTTTGGCCACTGGATCGCGCCTTTGTCGGGCGGTGCGGCGGCGGGCGGCGCAAGCGGGGGCGGTTCGTCCGAACCGCAGACGGTGTTCCAGATCCTGCCGCAGCCTAGCCCCGGCACGACCGAGTACACGATTGCGATCGACGGCCAGCAACTGCGCTACCGCAATACGCCGCCGCAATGGACGAACTTCGTCTGGCCGAACCCGCAGGGCGCGCCGGGGGCGACGCTCTCCGCGACGACGTTCGACGGCCGCACGATCCAGCTCGTCAACGAGCCGGGCCGCTACGGTCTCGAGAAGCTCATCGATTCGGCGCAGCGCAAGCGGCGTCCGGACGGCACGTTCGACCTGGTGTGGACGCAGGGCAGCGTGAGCGTGGCCGTGACGATGCGCATCGTCAGCACGTCCCAGCCGACGAGCGGCACCGGCAACGCGCCGCAGCAACAAGGCCTGCTCGGCATGACGCTGCCGTCGTCGATCGCCGACGTGAGCGCAGGCGTGGCAGGGGGCTCGGCGGCAAGCACGGCGGCGGGAACTCCGGCCGCCGCCCAGCCGGGCTCGGCCGTTGCCGATGCAGCGGCTGCCAACCCATTGAACGCACAGGGGGCGCAATGACGCAAACGGTACAGGCGCAAATCGCCTATTTCGGCAAGATTCCGTCGCGCGGCGACTTCGTCAAAAGCCTGCACAATCCGCAACTGCTGCAAACGCTCGACCGCTGGATCGCCCAGGCGCTCGAACTGCTGGCCGAAGATCCGCGCTGGAAGATCGTCTACGAAAGCGCGCAGCCCATGCATTTCGCGTTCCTCGGTCCGCGCAGCCGGCTGGCGATCGCGGGCCATATGGTGGCGAGCCACGACCAGTCGAAACGGCGCTTTCCGTTCGTCGCGGCCACGGCGCTCGAAGTCGAGTCGCCGCTCGCCTTCCTCGCGCGCAGCCCGCTCGCGTTCGCGCGGCTGTGGGCGCGCGTGGCCGCGCAGATGCCGCCGCTCCTCGGCGAGACCGAGCCGCCCGGCGCGCTGCAGGCGCTAGGCGAGACACAGGCGCCGATCGACATCGGCGGACCCGGCAACTCGCACGACGGCACGTTTGCCGATTTCATCGAGCACCAGACGCTGTTCGGCCTCGAACAGATGCTGCTCGCGAGCGGCCATCCGGTGCGGCTCAAGGGGGCGATGCTCGCGCTCGGGTCGCTGCTGCGCCCGGTGATGCAGAGCGGTTCGTCGCACATCGAACGCGGTCTCACGCTGCCGCTGCCGGTCGATCCGTTCTACCGCAGCCTCGTCGCCGCATTCTGGCTCGAGCTGATCGCGCCGTTCGTGTCGCAGGCCGACTTCGAGATCGCGATCTTCATGGGCTCGATTGCCAGGCGCGAGCGTCTCGTCATCGGCTTCAACGGCGCTTCCGCGAAGACACTGCTGAGCGTCGTCGACCCGCAGACCTACGCCGCCCACAACATCGACATCGACGATCCGGAGTGGATCGATGCTCATGCGCAAAACGATCATCGGACCAGCAAGCTCGTCAGCTACCTCGACCAACCGCAACTGTCGCTGCGCGTCGCCATCGACGCGTTCCGCGAAGCCTTCATTGGAGGCTGAGGCCATGCGCGATTCGAATTACGTGCGCCGTACTTTGGCGGCGGCGCTTTTCGCCGCCGGCGTCGCGGCGTGCGGCGCGAGCGCGGCCGACGAGGGCGGTCCGGCCATCGTCACGCCGGTCACCAATGGCAGTGCGTCGGTACAGGTGACGGCGCTGCCGCCTTCGACCGGGGCATCGGTCGGGGCCGCGGCAGGACCGGGCGTGGCGCGTGCCGCGGCGATGGACATCCCGGCGCCCGCGAATGCGACGCCGGGGCAGGTCGTGGTGGGCGGCAAGGTGCCGGACGAGGCGACCAAGGCCGCCGTGCTGCAAAAGCTGCGCGATACCTACGGCGCGACGAACGTCGTCGACCAGATCGAAGTGGGCGACGTCGCGACGCCGCCGAACTGGAGCGCGAACGTGCAGAAGCTGATCGGGCCGTCGCTGAAGCAGATCAGCAAAGGACAACTGAAGATCGACGGCACGCAGATCGAGATGAAGGGCGAGGTCGGCAACGAGGCGCAGCGCCAGCAGATTGCGAGCGATATGGCCACGGCGCTCAACCCGACCTACACGATCCGCAACGGCTTGCGCGTGTCGGCTTCCGAGCAGGGATTGCTCGACCAGACGCTCGCGAACCGGACGATCGAGTTCGAGACCGGCAGCGCCACGCTGGCGCCGGAAGGCAAGCAGATCCTCGACCAGATGGCGGCCGCGCTTGCGAAGATGCCGACCCGCACTGTCGACATCATCGGTCATACCGACAATTCGGGCAGCCGGGCGTCGAACATCGCGCTGAGCCAGGCGCGCGCCGACGCCGTGAAAGGGTATCTCGTCACCAGGGGGATTTCGCCGCAGCAGATGACGACCACCGGCGTCGGACCGGACCAGCCCATCGCGTCGAACGATACGACCGACGGCAGGGCGAGGAATCGGCGGATCGAGTTCCGGGTGGGGCAGTGAGGGAAGCGGCACGCGTGGACTGACACCAGCGCGCCTCGCCGGACATTCTGCAAGCCATGGCCCGCCGCAAGGCGGAACCATGGCTTTTTCATGCGCGGTGCGCTCAGCCGCCCAGCGCCGGATCGCTATAGCTCGGCCGCCCCGTTTCCACGTGCCCGGCCACGCGCCGCACGAAGCTCGCGTCGGTATTGACCGTGATCGTCAGGTCATACCAGCCGTACGCGTTGCGCAGGTCGAGATAGAGCTGCTCTTCATCGCCGCCGCGCACCGTGCGCTGGATTTTTGCCGACGGATCGTAGGCATTGACGATCGTGAACTCGCACGCCGCGCGGCCCTTGTTTTCGAGCCGCAACTCCAGATTGCCGTTTGCCACGTCATAGCCGTCGGCCACTTCGGGCTGCGCCGTCGCGCTGCCGAAGAATCCGCTGCTTTGCGGCTGCGTGCCCGCGTAGCGACGCAGGAAACCGTTCGGTCCGAACACGCTGAAGTCGTACGTGCCCGCAGCGGCAACCGTCAACTGATCCTCCAGGCGCTTGCCGGCTTCCACCGTGTAGCTGAGCGGGGCAACCGTGCCGCCCGTTTCGTACACGAGGAAGGCTGCACCCGCGCGACCGGTGTTGATGAAGCGGATCCCGGCCTTGCCCGTCGCCGCGCCGGCTTCGAAGCGAACGAAGAACTCATAGGGCAACGCGCGGGCCGGGCGCACGCCAGGCTCTTGCGTCGGCACGCTGCCTACGGCTGGCGGCGTCGGCACGTAATCCGGGTGCCGGTTTTGATCCGGCGGCACGTAGCCGCTCGTGGAAGGCAGCGCGGGCAGGCTTTCGTTCGGCGTCAGGAAGTTGAACGCGACAGCAGATCGCCGCAGATCGCGCGGCGCCACGACGTGATGTTCGGCTCGGGCAGGCTGTGCTGTTCGCCGAAGCGCTTTTCGATGAAGCGGATCACCGAGGTGTGGTCGAAGGTCTCCGAGCAGACCCAGCCGCCGCGCGACCATGGCGAAACCACGATCATGGGCACACGCGGGCCGAGTCCGTAGGGGCCCGCCGGGTACTCGCTGTTGCCCGCGAAGATTTCGTTGGTGAGCGCGACGGTCGACAGTCCGTTGGTGCTCGAAGCCGGGGCGAACGGCGCCGCGACATGATCGAAGAAGCCGTCGTTCTCGTCGTAGTTGACGAGCAGCACGGTCTTGCTCCAGACCTCCGGATTCGACGTGAGAACCTGCAGGACCTGGTCCACGTACCACGCGCCGTAGTTCGCCGGCCAGTTCGGGTGCTCGGAGTAGGCCTCGGGCGCGACGATCCACGAGACTTGCGGCAGCGTGTTGTTCTGCACGTCGGTCTTCAGGATATCGAAGTAAGTGCCGTTGTTCGCGACGTTCGTTCCCGTGCGTGCGCGGTCATACAGGGGATTGCCGGACTGCGCGTTGCGGTACTGGTTGAAGTAGAGCAGCGAGTTGTCGCCGTAGTTGCCGATGTACGCGTCTTCGGTCCAGCCCCACGAGCCCTGTGCGTTCAGACCCGTGCCGATGTCCTGGTAGATTTTCCACGAGATGCCGGCGCTCTGCAGCACCTCGGGGAACGTCGACCAGCCGTAGCCCAGCTCGGCGTTGTCGATCACCGGGCCGCCGCCGCTGCCGTCGTTGCCCACCCAGCCGGTCCACATGTAGTAGCGGTTCGGGTCGGTCGGCGCCATCGTCGAGCAATGGTAGGCGTCGCAGATCGTGAACGAGTCGGCGAGCTGGTAGTGGAACGGGATGTCGTCGCGCGTGAGATACGCCATCGTCGTGGGGCCCTTGGCCGGCACCCACTGGTTGTAGAGGCCGCCGTTCCAGGCCTGGTGTGTCGTGGTCCAGTCGTGCGCCAGATCCTGAATGAACTGCAGGCCGAGGTTGGGCGCGGTCGGATGGAACGGCAGCACCTGGCCTACGCCGCCCACGCCTGGCTGGTTCCACACCGGCTGGCCGCCGGGCAGCGTGATGGCGCGCGTGTCGCCGAATCCGCGCACGCCGCGCAGCGTGCCGAAGTAGTGGTCGAAGGAGCGGTTTTCCTGCATCAGGATGACGATGTGCTCGACATCGCGGATGCTGCGGGTGCCGTTGTTGGCGGGAATTGCGAGGGCGTTGCGGATGCCGGCCGGCAGCATCGTCAGCGCGGTGGCGGAGCCGGCGGTCATCGCGGCGGCACGCAGAAAGTCACGGCGGGTTCTCGAGGCCATTCGTTGTTCCAGTCTTCATCGAGGTTGGGCAAACGCACGCGGCACGTCGGTCCTGCGCGTAAACGGCCATGTGCGGACGGTACTTCAGTCTGCGGTGTGAATCACGGGTGTAACGAGCGGATCGATAGCGGGGCCGCCGTCTGCGGGCGGCCCTGCGGGTGTTCGTACGGCGAGGGGAGGGAGCGCGACTTCCGGTGCGCTTCCCGCGCTCTGTGCGGTGTTTTCGGGTGTGATCGCCGTGGCGACCTGGGGCGTTGGCGCGCCCGCCAGTTCGCGAGCGGCGGATTGGGTCAGAGTCGCGCGATCGTCGTCATGCCCGCTGCATGCGGCTAGCGCGCAGAGGGCCAGCGCGCAGACCGGCCAAAACCCTTGCGCGCGCAACGGCCAGGCCATGAAAGCCATTCGCAAACGTTTGCGCGGCAGCTTGCGCAACGCAGCGCTTGCCCGCACGAATCCGGATGTCATCGATGCCCCCATGCTACGCACGGTAATAATCGGTAAGGAACAGCAAGGCACGCAGGAGAATAGCGGAGCCGCTTTTAAGATTTATGACGAGAGCGCAGCGAGGATATATTTTTCAGGAGATCGCGCGGTGTCACGGCGAGCCGGGCGGCGTCGGTTCGTCCGGAAGCGCGTCGGTCCGCACATTCGCACGCATCGTGCGCCACGCGACGAGCGCCGAGGCGAACCCCGACGCTGCGCCCACCATCAGCGCCCAGCGCGGCCCGCAATGATCCGCCACCCAGCCCACGATCGGTGCACCGATGGGCGTGCCGCCCAGCGCGACGGCGAGGCGGATGGCCAGCACGCGGCCGCGCATGGCGGGCTCGGTGGAGAGCTGCATGAGGCTGTTGGTGGTAGTCGTGACGGTGAGCGCGGCGATGCCGATCAGTACGAGCGCCGCGCCGAACCAGCCGTAGGCGGGCGCGATTGCAGCGAGCGTGCAGCCGAGCCCGAACAGCGCGGACGCCATGAGCAGCGAGTCGAAGCGCGGCCGGCTGCGGCGCGCGCCGATGAGTGCGCCGGTCACGGTGCCCACGGCCATCAGCGAGGACAGGAGGCCGTAGCCACCGGCGTTGGCGTGAAAGACGCTCACGGCCATCGTGGAGATGAAGATCGGGAAGTTGAGGCCGAACGTGCCGATCAGCGCCAGCATGAAGAGGATCGACCGGAGGTCCGGCCTCGCCCACACGTAGCGGAACCCGGCCGTCATGCTGCCGCGTGCGGGATGGGCGCGTTCGCGCACGCGCAGATCCTGCGTGCGCAGGCGCGTGAGCGAGACCAGTACGGCGACGAACGAGAGGCCGTTGAGCACGAACGCCCAGCCCACGCCCACCGACGCGATGACGAGCCCCGCCACCGCCGGCCCGATCATGCGCGCGGCATTGAACGAGGTGGAGTTCAGCGCGACGGCATTGGAGAGGTCGCCGTCACCGACCAGTTCCGAGACGAAGGTCTGCCGCACCGGCGAATCGAGCGCCGTCGTGCAGCCGAACAGGAACGCGAACGTATAGACCTGCCAGAGCTGCACGACGCCCGCAACGGTCAGCACGCCGAGCAGGAGCGCGAGGGCGCCGAGCGTGGCCTGCGTGATCATGAGCAGGCGGCGTTGATTGAAATGGTCGGCGGCGTAGCCGGACCAGGGCAACAGAAGGAGCTGCGGGCCGAACTGCAGGCCCATGACAATGCCCACGGCCGCCGCGCTGTGATGCGTGAGTCCCGTGAGCACGAGCCAGTCCTGCGCCGTGCGCTGCATCCAGGTGCCGATGTTGGAGACGAGCGCGCCTGCCGACCACACGCGGTAGTTGAAGCTGCGCAGCGAACGGAACATGCCGTCGGGCGAGACGCTCATGCCTCGGCCAGCCGTTGCAGCAGATCGAGGGCGGCGGCCAGCTCTTGCTGCTCGTCGGCCGAGAGACGAGCCTCGATCGTGCGCGTGAGCCAGTCCTGGCGCGCGGCGCGGCTTTCGCGCAGCCACGTCGCGCAGGCATCGGTCAGCGACCAGAGGGTCTGGCGGCCATCGTCGGGATCAGGGAGGGCGTTCAAGAGGCCCGTGGCCTCCAGTTGCGCAATCACGGCCCCCATCGACTGGGGACGCATGCCTTCCGCGCGCGCCAGGCTCGACACCGTGCCGGCGCCTTCGCGCTCGAGTCGCACGATCACCGCCACCTGCGACGGCGTGAACTCGCCGGGGCTCGCCTGCTCGCGCAGGCGGCGCCGAAGCCTGGCCATGAGGGCACGGATCTCGCTCGCGAGCTGAGCCGGGAGTTCCGGCCCGGATTGCGCGTTTTGACGGGTCATGGACGCATTCTACGAGATATGAAGGTAAGCTTCAAAGCTGACCTTCATACCTGCCCGAACCTGGACCCGCTACAGCCTTCATCGCGCCGTCGCGCTACGGCGTTAAGATCGGCGCGACGGCAGGCAGACGCACGGCTTTACCTGGATGGGAGACGCGATGCAGACCACCGTACTCACCGACTGGCAACAGTTCATGGCATTGACGACGCAGCTCGACGGCTGGGCGTTTCGCGGCCAGCAGAACGCGTCCTGGCAGCTGGAAAGCTCGCTCTCGCGCTACATGCGCGATTACGTGCAGGACCGCAGCCAGTGGCGCTCGCGCGAGGAGCGGGCGATCCGCGTGTTCCGGCGCAAGGCGCACAACTTTCTCGCGCATCCCGCGCTGCTCGCGGACGATCTGCGCTGCCTCGCGCTGATGCAGCACCACGGTGCGCCCACGCGTCTGCTCGACTTCACGAAGAGTCCGTTCGTGGCCGCGTTTTTCGCGCTCGAACGCGCAACGGGCGACGCCGCCGTGTTCGCGCTGAACACCCCCGCGCTCTGGAACAGCCGCGCGTTGCCTCTCGCCAACCCGGCGCTCACGCGCGACGTGATCGATCCGCGCGCGCACGACAATTTTCAGCAGTATTTCTTCTCGAACGCGAACGAAATCCTCTGGTCGGGCGAACCCACGGAAATGGACGACCGGCTCGTCGCCCAGTCGGGCACCTTCGTCGTGCCGGGCGTCATCGACAAGTCGCTGCAGGCGATCCTGGACGGCTACGAGAGCAACGAGGAGCTGCTGCACAAGATCGTGCTGCCCAAGGCCATGCGCATGGATGCGATGAAATGGCTCTACCGGATGAACATCACGAACGCTTCGCTCTTTCCGGGGCTCGACGGACTCGCGCGGTCGATCGCCGTGGAGCTGGAGATCGTCTGGTCGGGGCTGATGTCGTCGTCCTGAGACTTCCGGGCTTTCGGACCCGTTAGCGCGAAGCGTCCGGCTGTCACCTTGTCACCTGGCGCTCATTCGGCCCCCGGCTTGAAAAGCGCATTGAGCTCGGCGCCCGACGCCGCGCCTTCGAAGCCGTCGAAGCGTCCCCCGGCGAGCAACTGGGCCGCGCGCGTGAAGCCACCCCACGCGGCGCGAGCGAGTGCGCCTCCCACGCTCACGCGCCGCACGCCCATCGCGGCGAGATCCGGCAGCACGAAGGGCGAAACGCCGCCCACGAGCACGTTGACGGGTTTCGGCGCGACGGCGGCCACGACGGCTTCGATCTGCTCGCGGGTTTTGAGGCCCGGCGCGTAGAGGCAGTCGGCGCCGGCCTGCGCGTAGGCGGTGAGCCGGCGGATCGTTTCGTCGAGATCGGCCCGGCCCACGAGAAAATTCTCCGCCCGGCCAACGAGCAGCGTGTCGCCGCCCTGAGCGTCGATGGCGCGGCGCGCGGCCGCGATCCGCTCGACCGCCTCGTCGAGCGGAAAGAGCGGCGCCGCGGCGTCGCCGGTCGAGTCTTCGATGGAGAGACCCGCCACGCCCGCCTGGACCGCGAGGCCGACGCTTTCGGCCACGCCCGCGGGATCCTGGCCGAAGCCGTTTTCGAAATCGGCGTTCACGGGCAGGTCCGTTGCGTCCACGATGGCGCGCAGATGGGCGAGCACGGCCTCGCGGCTGACGGTGTTGTCGGCGTGTCCTGTCGACCATGCGAAGCCGGAACTGGTGGTGGCGAGCGCCTTGAAGCCGAGGTGTTGCAGATAGCGGGCGCTGCCGGCATCCCAGGGATTGGGCAGCATGAAACAGCCGGATTCATGCAGGGCGCGAAAGGCGGCGCGTTTTTCTGCGGCGGTGCGGGGCATGGAACGTCTCCTTTTCAGGACGGGTTGACCGGGGAGCCATGAAGCGAAACCGGAAGATGAGCACGAAGATAAACGTAAAGTACCTTGGCGCAAGATTACCCAGACTAATGACGTGTATACGGGAAAAGCACCGAAAAAGCTTTAAAGGGCAGCGCAGCATGCGCCGTTAGCTGATTGGAAAACGACGCTTCCATTCAGGACATCATGCCGAGAAAACTGACTGTATTGCAAAAACTGCTGACCACCTTCGGCGCCGTGGCCATCATCGGCGCCGCCTGCGGGGGCGTGGGCATCGCCACGCTCTCGCGCATGTACGGTCTCACGCGCGACGTTGCGCAAAACCACGTGCAGGGCATTTACCTGCTCAGCGAAATCGCGCGCAACAAGCTTTCCACCGACCTGGACGCGGCCAACCTCGGCTATGCGCACTCGGACGCCGGCAAGCAGTCCCTCATCGAAGACATCCGGGTGAAGCTTGGGGCCATGGATCAGTCGATGCACGAGTACGGCGAACTCGCGGGGCAAACGGAGGAGGGGCAGGCGCTCTTCGCCGACCTGCAGCGCACCAACGACGTCTGGGAACCCATCGTCAGGCAGGAAGCCGGTTTCTCCCCGCTGCAGCCGCAATATGCCGACCACGATCTGCTCGTGCACGACGCCATTGCGGCGAGCGACAAGATGAAGACGGCCATTGCGTCGCTCGCCGCGTACCGCAAGAAGCGCGCGGACGATGCCGCCGCGAACGCGGCCAGCCTGTACGCGAGCATGAGCATCCTGCTGTCCACGCTCGTCGTGGCGGGCTTCGTCGCCAGCATGGCGTTCGGCGTGTTCATCGCGCGCCAGCTTCAGCGGCAACTGGGCGGCGAGCCGGCGCAGGCCCAGGACGTTGCGCGGGCCATCGCCGACGGCAATCTCGCTTCGCCGGTGCCGCTGCGCGAAAAGGACACGACGAGCCTGATGGCCGCGCTCGCCTCGATGCAGGGCCGGCTGCGCGAGATCATCGGCACGATCCAGGTGTCGAGCGATTCGATCGTGACGGCTTCGGGCGAAATCGCCCGCGGCAACCTCGACCTCTCGCAGCGCACCGAAGAGCAGGCCGCCTCGCTCGAGGAAACGGCGGCGAGCATGGATGAGCTCACCTCCACGGTCAGCGCGAACAGCGCTTTCGCCGCCGACGCGCTGCGGCTTGCCGAACATTCGTCGCAGGCGTCCGCGGATAGCGGCGCGGCCATGCAGGAACTCTCGGGCAGCATGGGGTCGCTCGTGAGCCACGCGAGCAAGATTACCGAGATCATCGCGACCATCGACGGCATCGCTTTTCAGACCAACATCCTGGCGTTGAATGCCGCCGTCGAGGCGGCGCGCGCGGGCGAACAGGGCAAGGGCTTCTCGGTCGTGGCGAGCGAAGTGCGCAGCCTCGCGCAGAAGAGCGCGGTGGCGGCCAAGGAGATCAAGCAGTTGATCGACACGACCACGCAGGACATCCGCGGCGGCTCGCAGGTGACCGAGCGCACGGCCGAATCGATGACCGCCGTGAAGAGCGCCGTCGAGCGCGTGGCTGCGCTGATGCGCGACGTGACCTCGGCGTCGGATCATCAGAGCACGGGCATCGCGCAGATCAACCAGGCGATGCGGCAGATGGATGCGGTCACGCAGCAAAACGCGGCGCTCGTCGAGGAGGCCGCCGCCGCGGCGCAGAGCCTGAGCGAGCAGGCCGCATCGCTCAGGCAGAGCGTTTCGGCGTTCAGGCTGCACTGAGGTTCTGGGGCTCTGAAGCTCGCGGTGGCGTCAGAGGTAAGCCGCGAGCAGGGCCACGATCGTCGCGGCGAGCGCCATCAGCAGCGCCGCGAGCCAGAGGGAGGTGCGCGCGGGCGCGCGTATCGCGGCCGGCAGGCTTTTCTTGCCGGTGAGCATGGGGCCGAGCAGGTTATGGCCTTTCGCGAGCGCATAGACCGCGATTGCGCACACATGCAGCACGACGGCCGCCAGCAGCACGTCCCATCCCCAGGCATGCAGCTTCGCAATGGCGTTCGCCATGGCGGCGGGGACGATTTCGCTGAGCGGCCCTTCGTCGGCGATGTCGTTGTTGTCGTAGAGACCGCTCAGCGTTTCCGCGAGGAGAAGCGCGAGCAGGAGGAGGACCATCCAGCCGCCCGCCGGATTGTGGCCGACCTGAAGATCGGGCTCGCGCCGCAACAGGTGCCTCAGATGGCGCCAGGCCGTGGCCGGCGACGCGACAAAGCTGCGAAAGCGCGCAGTCTCGCCGCCGGCCACGCCCCACATCAGCCGGAACAGCACAAGCACGAGCAGCGCTTCGCCGAACCGCACGTGCCACTCCATCCAGTTCAGGCGCTGCGTTGCCCAGCAGGCCGCCACGAGCGCAACGGCGAGCCAGTGGAAGAGCCGGGTGGGAAAGTCCCAGACGCGCACCGACCGTGCGCCGGCGGTTTCGGGGCGTCCGGATTCCATGGGTTCGCGCGGCAAAGGGGGATCAGGTCTTCGAGAGGATCTGGCCGATGGCCTGCTCGAAGGCCGCCACCGGCTGGCCGCCCGAGAGCAGATAGCGGTCGTTGAAGATGATCGACGGCACCGAGTGAATGCCCATCGCCTGATACTGCTGCTCCTCGGCGCGCACTTCGTCGGCGTAGGCGCCGTTTTGCAGCACTTCGCGTGCCTGCGCGGCGTCGAGTCCGACCGATTGCGCGGCTTCGACCAGCACGTCGTGATTGCCCATATCCTTGCCTTCGCCGTGGTAGGCGCGCAAAAGCGCGAGCTTCAGCGGCACCTGCTTGCCTTCGAGCCCCGCCCAATGCAGCAGGCGATGGGCGTCGAAGGTGTTGTACACATGCTCGCGCGTGCCGAACGCGAAGCCGACCTCGGCGCCGCGCTCGCGGATCATGGCCTGGGTTTCGGCAATCTGTTCCGGCGTGCGGCCGTATTTTTTGCCGAGATAGTCGACGATCGATTCCCCGTCCGGTCCCATCTGCGGATTCAGCTCGAACGGATGCAGGACGATCTGCGCGTCGACCTTGTCGCCAAGGCGCTCCAGCGCGAGCTGCAGCGAGGAGAGACCGATCGCGCACCAGGGGCAGGCGATATCCGAGACAAAATCGATCTTGAGTGGCTGTGTCATGGCATTCCTTGTCAAAGGCTGATTGCGCACAGGGTAGCCCGAAACGCCGATCGCTGCAGAGGACGCCACGACTCCGGGCGTGCCCGGTTCGCCCTCACGCAATGCGGAATGGGCGGATAGAATACGAGGCCTGTTGTTCCTGTCTCACGATAGTCCCATGTCCACGTATCTCGAACTGATCGCCCGCAAGCGGGAACTCGACGCCCAGATTGAAAAAGCCCGCGCGCAGGCTGCCGCCGAAGCGCTCGCCGCGGCGCGCGCCGCGATTGCCGAATTCGGTTTCACGCCCGAAGATCTCTTCGGCAAGGCAGCGAAAACCACGAAGGCGGCGAAGAAGCGCGCGGGCCAGGCGGCCCGCAAGCCGCGCGCCGGCAACGATGCGGACGGCGGGACGCTCGATCTGTTCGCGCCGGCCAACCTGAATCACGCCGGTTAGGGCGTGCCTGACGCGGCGCGTTCAGGCCATCACGTCTCGTGCTTGTCGTCGCTGTCGTCTTTGTGGAATACGCGCTTCGTCGCGCGCTTGGTGGCCTCGTAGCCTTCGCGCGACGCGTGGGCGATGCCGTGGCCAACCGACCTCGCGGCGTTCGCCGTGGCATGGCCGAAGCTGCGTGCGGCGTGCCCGGTCGCCGTGGCGGCCGACTTGGCGTCGTGCTTGATGTCCTCTTTCGCTTCGTGGATGTCGGCGCGGGCCACGGAGCTGATCATGCCGAGCAGCAGCGCGACCACAATGAATCGATGGGTTTTCACGTCGAATCTCCTGTTGGGGTTGAGTTGGCCGCCCGTGCCTGCGCGGCGGACGCGTCCAGCATCACGGCGGCGCGGCCGGACAGCAGCAGCGCTTCGCCGCAGCGAACCGTAAAGCCGTAGAGAACGGTGTTGCCGTCGCCGCTCAGGCGTTCGGCCTCCACCGCGAGGGGGGCTTCGAAGGTGTCGAGGCGCGCGGCATGCGCTTCGACGCCGCGTACGCTCGCGAGATAGCCCACGCGCGGACGCTGCTGCGCCGCCTCATTCTGGCCACCGGCGAGCGCGCCATGCACGGCCATCGCTTGCGCCGCGTATTCGATGCCGCAGACCGAGGCGAGCCGCCCCTGCGAGCGCAGCGGGTTGTGGGGATCGCGGTGGCTGGTCGCGGTGCAGCAGATGCGGGCTTCGTCCCAGGCATCGATGCGGTCGAGCAGGCACATCGTGCCGGCGTGCGGAATGTGCGCGGCGATCCAGGCGCGGTTCAGCGGTGCGGCGAGCGGCGCAGCGGCGGGAGAAGCGCCTCGGGAAACATCTTGCGTCATCGCGAGCGCTCCGCCGCTGTGTCTGGCGTTGTGTCCGGCGCAGTGTTCAGCGCAGTGTTCAGAATAGTCACGTCGATCTGCACGCGCATCTCAGGCAGATAGTCGAGCACCACGCTCGAAGCGCGGCGCGTTGCGATGGCTTCGAGCAGCGGCAGGACGCGCGCCGCCGGGTTGGACACGCGCAGGGCCTCCAGTTCGGGCGAAGCGAGCGTCGTCGCGGGCGCGTCGGTGAGCGTCATCGTGACGTGCGCGAGCGCGCGTTGCGGATCGGCGGCAGGCGTCACCGAGGCAAGCGGCGCCAGTACCAGCGCCACGCCGAAGGCGTCCTCGATCAGGCGCACCGCGTGCAGCGGTTCGGGGTAGTCGGCATCGTACGCGATCAGCAGGGTCGGCACGCCGTCCACCGCGACCTGGCAAACGCTCTCGATGAGGCCCGCGGCGAAGCTGCCGTCGTACGCGCAAAGCACGTTAGAAGCGGCCCGCGAGCGCGCTGCGATGCTCCAGTAGCCGGCGGGGGCGTTGTGGACGGAGTTATGAAAGCGCGTAGGCGAGAGCTGGCGGTCGTCGCCCGCCAGCGTTTCGCAGATCGTGTGGCAGTTCGGGCCATCGCCGCCCGATGCGGTGAAGACGGCGGCCAGCGTCGTGCCGTCGCGTCCGCTGGCGGCCACGGCCTCGTGGCCTACGGCCAGCGCGGTTTTCACGATCGGGCCGGTACGGCGCCGTTCGGCGGGAGGCAGGCCTGCGGGCGGCGGCAGCACGGTGCGCGCGCTCGCGTAAGGGCTGCGGCCCGCCAGCACGTCGGCGGCCTGCGGCCAGTCGGCAAGGCCTGGCCCGATGAGGCCGATGCTTTCGATGCAGGCGTTCAGTTTCATGGTCGATGCTCGCGCAGCGCATGGGTCGCGCGGCCAAAAATCAGGCTGCAGTTCGTCCCGCCGAAGCCGAACGAATTGCTGAGGACCGTGTGCAGGTCGGCGTCGCGGTTTTGCAGGATGTAGTCGAGGCCGAGCGCCGCGTCGGCTTGCGTGGTATTCACGCCTGCGGGCATGAAACGGTGGCGCAGCGCGAGCGCTGCGATCACGGCCTCCAGCGCGCCGGCCGCGCCCAGCGTATGGCCGGTCGCCCCCTTGCTCGAACTGCACGGTGTGCCTTCGAACAGCGCGGTGATCGCGCGGCTTTCCGCTGCGTCGTTGCTGGGCGTGGCGGTGCCGTGCAGATTGATATAGCCGATCTCGCGCGGCGTAAGGCCGGCCGTCGCGAGCGCCTGCTCGATCGCCGTGCGCGCGCCGAGCCCTTCCGGGTGCGGCGCCGACATATGATGCGCGTCGCTCGATTCGCCTACGCCGAGCAGCAGGATCGCCTCGTCGTCGAGCGCACCGCCTGGCCCGGGCAAGCGTTCGAGGAGGGCGAATGCCGCCGCTTCGCCGATCGAGATGCCGTCACGCGCAACGTCGAACGGGCGGCAGGGTTGGCGCGACAGCAATTCGAGCGAATTGAAGCCATACAGCGTAGTGAGGCACAGCGAATCGACGCCACCTACGACGGCGGCGTCGATGAGCCCCGCCTCGATCATGCGCCGCGCCGACCCGAATACCTTCGCGCCGGACGAGCATGCGGAGGAAATTGCCGTCGCGGGCCCGCGCAGCGCGAAGTACGCGCGCACGAAAGCCGCGACCGAATAGGGATTGTGGGTCTGCGCATAGCGAAAGCCCGTGGGCAGCACGCCGCTCTCCGGCGCGCGCTGCCGGTAGGCCCTTTCCGTTTCGAGGATTCCGCTCGTGCTCGTACCGATGAAAACGCCCACGCGTTCGGCCCCGTAGCGGGCGGCGGCCGCTTCGACGCTTGCGGCAAAGCCGTCCTGCGTGAGGCCGATCTGTGCGAGACGGTTGTTGCGGCAGTCGTAGTCGGCGAGGTCGGCGCGCAACACTTCGGTGTCGACGCCTGCCACTTCGCCCGTCCAGGTGTCGAGCTCCGCGCGCTCGAAACGGCACGGCGCGAGGCCGCTCTTCTGGCCGCGCAGCGCGTCGAGCGTCGCGTCGAGCCCGCGCCCGATACAACTGGCGGCGGTGAAGTGCGAGAGCAGGAGAGGTTTCACGAAGGTCGTATCCAGTGAGGGCCGCGCTGGCGGCGAAGCCGATGCCAGCGCGTCGACAGGCATTAAATTTTATCAAACGGGGAATGGCGTCCCCCGCCCGGCACCGGGCGCTCGCTCTCGTGCCATGCCGCCTGCGCGGCAAGCGCGGCGCGCAGCGTCGTCCATTGCAGTTGCGCGTCGGCGGCTGCGCGCAGCAACCCGGGCAGCACCTCCAGCACCACCGGGCGACCGTCGGCGCCGCGCGCCGCATGGCCGTCGTGAACGAGCAGGATGTCGCGCGGCGCCAGACCCTGCAGCAGCCGGTGCGCGACTTTGCCGGCGTCGCGCTCGCGCGTGTCGAAGCCACGCCGGGTCCAGCTCGCGAGGCGCAGGCCAAGGCCGCACAGCACCGGTTCGAGGAACGGGTTGCGCAGGCCCGCGGGAGCGCGGAAAAAGAGCGGACGCATGCCGCTGATTTCGGCGAGCGTCTTCTGGGCGGCCTCGATCTCTCGCCGCAAGGCACCCGGACCCGAGAGCGAGAAGGTGTGCCGGTGCCGCTGGCTGTGGTTCTCCACGGCATGACCGCGCGCGACGATGGCCTCGATCCACTGCGGATGCCGGTGCGCCAGATCGCCGATACAGAAGAAAGTTGCGCGCGCACCATATTGGTCGAGCAGGTCGAGCACGCGTGGCGTGACTTCGGGGTCGGGGCCGTCGTCGACAGTCAGGGCGATGCGACGGTCGACGCCGCCGGGCATGCCGGGCAGGCGCGTCCAGTTCGGACCGAGCAGGGCGCTCTTCGGCCAGAGTCCCGCGGCGGTCAACGCGAGGTGCGAGGCGATCACGCCGCCGGCCGCCCACGGCCATATTGCCGGCTGGGCCAGCAGCGCTGCCGCCGCGCCGCCATGCAGCGCCGCCGTGCCCAGGATCAGCGGGGCCGGTTTCCAGCGGCGCGCGGCGCCCGGAGTGCCTGCGCGCGGTGCGGGCGCGTTCATGCACGTCCTCCTTCGCGGCCGGCGGGAACGGCAGAGGCGGCCGGCGTCGGCGCGGTCCGCTCGGTATGTGCGGTCTGCGGCGCAAGAATCGCGGCGAACGCGAGCGCGAGCATCGCGCCCGGTCCGACCGTGAGGCCGAAGGTTTCGAGCAGCGGCACGCGCGAAAGCGCGAGCAGGCCGAAGCCCGCGACTGTCGCGAGGTTGGCGACCAGCAGCGAGACGAGCGTAGACGGGGCGATTCGAGGCCCGGGTTGCAGGGCATTTTCCGCGAAGTCCGTACTGCCGCTGCGGGGCTTGCAGAAGAACAGCGCGTAGTTCGAACCCACGGCGACGATCAGCAGCATGCCGATGAGGTGCAGGATCGTCAGCGGCACGCCTGCCAGCGCGAAGCCCGCGGCGACGGCCAGCACCGCGGCGACGAGCGGCGCGAGCGCGCGCGCCGCACGCAGCGGCGAGCGCAGCGCGAAGGCCAGCAGCACGGCTATGCCCGCGAATCCCGCGAGCGAAAGGCGCACGGCCTCGCGCTCGTAGTTCACGTAAAGGCGGTCGGCCTCGGTTTTCAGATCGACGAACAGCGCGCCGGGCACGCCCGCCCGCGCGACAGCGGCCTGCATGAATGCGCCCTGCACGGGCGATCCGTTGTCGCGCGCCCGCAGCGCGAGCATGGCGTTCCAGCCATTCGCGTGGCGGGTCAGCAGCGAATCGACGGCGAGCGCCATCGAGGTGCCGCGCAGATCGGCTCGCGTGATCAGCGGCGCCTCGCGCGCCGCCTGGACGTCGGCGACGAACGGCGCGAACGCTTCCGGCTTGATGCTGACCGGTTGATCGGCCACGGCTTCGCGCATGCGCGCGGTCAACGTGGCGGCGTCGGGCAGGCTCGCGCGGCGCGCGCGTTGCATCGCGTCGCTCGGCAGGTAATGCGCCGGACTCTCGAAGTCCGCGAGCACCCCTTGGTCGATGAGCGGTTGCAGTTGCGCGCCGATCTTCTCGGCGTCTTCGAGCGCTGCCTGTTCGCTGGCGGCGGGAATGGCCACGAGATAGCGCACGTCGGGGGCGCCGAGGTCGGCGCGCAACCGTTCGTCGAGCGCACGACTTGCCGCCGGGACCGGGCTCAGCGCTTCGAGTTCGTGACTCCAGAGGTTGCCGCGATGCCACGCCAGCACGGCGAGGGCGCCGAGCGTGAGCGCCGCGAGCGGCCAGCGCAGGCGCGGCGCGGCCTGGGCGAGGTGTGCGAGCCGCGCGCCGATGCCGGAGACGTCGCGTACCGCTACCGGACCGCCTTGCAGACGCGGCAGCACATAGCGCGTGACCAGTGCCGCCGCCGTCAATCCCGCGATCGAGTAGACGCCCAGTTGCACGAGCCCAGGAAAACTGGAGAACACCAGCGAGGCGAAGCCGCACACCGACGTGAGCACGCCGAGGCGGATCGTCGGCCAGTATGCGGCGATCCATGCGCGTAATGGGTGTGCCGGGTGAGCCATCTGCGCAGTCGCGCCAACCTGCGCGGACTGCACGAAGAGATAAATCGAGTAGTCGACCGCCTCGCCGATCAGCGTCGTGCCGAAACCGAGCGTGAGGCCTTGAACCGTGCCGAATGCGAGGCTCACCGCCGCGATGCCCGCCGCCACGCCTGAAAGCACAGGCAACAAACCCAGCCCTAGCGTGCGCGGCGAACGGTAGATCGTCAGCAGGAGCGCGACGATGAGGACGAGACTCAGGGTCGAAATGCGCTCCACGTCGTGGCGGATCAGATCGCGCGTTTCGACGGAAAACACGCCGGGGCCGCTCAGCTCGATCCGGTATGGCGACGCGCCCGGCAGTGCGCGCCTGGCGGTGTCGAACGCATGGTGAACGGCGTCGATGGCGCGTTCCTGCGCGTCGGTGTCGGAGCCCGCCGCGGCGGTTTGCGCGACCAGCACGGCGCGCGTGCCGTCGCGCGAAGCCCATGCACCTCCGAGGCTCGTGGGTTGCGCGGTGCTGTCGAGCTGGCTGATGAGCGCGGCGACTTCGCCGGTCGGATCGCGCGGCAACAAGTCCTTGGCGACGAGACCCGCCGACGAACTCAGCAAATCGATGCTCTGGCCGAGCGCGTCGTGCAGCCCCGCCGTCGTGAAGCGCTGCGGCGTGACGGCCGGACTCAGCAGATAGCGATGCGCAAACACGAACTGCTCGTCGCGGGCATCGTTCGCGGCTTCGCCGTTGTTGACGGCCGCGAACTGCGGGTCGGCGCGCAACGTCGCCGCGACCGCCCGCGAGATCTGGGCGCGCCCAGGCGCATCGCCGCCTTCAATGGAGACGAGGATGAGACGCAGGGCCGGCCCCTCGCGCAACTGATCCACGAGCACCCGCTGGCGTGCATCCGGCGTGCGAGGCAGGAAGGCGGAGAGGTCCGCGCTGAAGTGGGCGCGCGCGATCGCCGCCGCGCAGGCGAGCAGGAACAGCAGCCAGATCAGCACCGCGTGCCGCTCCAGGGCACGTGCCAGGGCATGCGGGCCTCGGGTGGTCGGTGTGGGCCGGGCGGGGGTGTTCATCGGCTCGTTACCAAGGGGCGAACGCTCAGTTCGCCGCCCCATTCGCTGCGGCCGCAAGCGGCTGCAGTCGCATCAGCGAATGGTCGCCGCCCGGTTGCTCGATTGCCACGCTGCGCAGCACGTCGGCCGTGCCTTCCAGCGTGATCGTGCTCACCACCTTCAGCATGCGCGCATCGCGCGGCGTGAGCGTGAGGGTCCAGTCGTCGCCGTTGCCGGCGAGCGCGACCTGGTACGTTTGTTCGAGCGCGGGCCGGTTGCCGGTGAGCGTCGCGCGGATGCTTTCGATGAACGCGCCAAGCTCGGGATAGCGCGTCAGCGGCAGCGTGTAGGTGTGGTTGTTGCGCTGGACGGTGAGCATGTCGCCATCCACCACGAGGTGCTCCGGCTTCGGGCTCAGCGTGTTCTTTTCCAGATGATCGGGCGCGACGAACACGAGCTCGCCGGACGATTCGATGGGCTGCGAAGCGATCGCGAGGGACTTCGTCTCCTTGAACGAGGCGCGGCCCGACTTGCGCTGAGCGAGCGCGGCCATGAGGCGGTCGAGCGTCCAGGTGGAGGTAGATGCGGATGCGGTGGTGGCCGGCGTGGCGGAGGCCGTGCCGGCGAATGCCGGCGCGATTGCGCCAAGCGCGACGGCAAGGCTGGCGTGCGCCACGGTGCGGCGCAAGGCGTCGCGCAAAACGAAACGGCTGGCGGGACGGCGGGAGGCGCTCATGCGTCGGAGGTCTCCTGGGCGGCGAGGCGCGCGTGCTGCACGTCGGCACGGCGTACGCCATACGCGTTTTTCGCCACCCGCGCGGCGATGGCCCCTTGCTTCGTCGTGGTCGCCGCCTCGGCCGCTTCGGTCGCCTGCGCGGTCTGCCAGAAGTCGAAGTAGTTGAACCAGTTGTACGGCGCCGTGCGGCAATGCCGATCGAGCAGCGTCACATAGCGCGCGAGCGCCGCATCGATGGCGTCGGCGCGCGCTTCGCGCGGCGTGTGCGTGAAGTCGGCGAGCATTTCGAAGTGCACGTCGTAGCGGTTGCCGCCGCGATAGAGCCCCGTCATGAAGATCACCGGGCGCTTGAGCATCGCGGCCATGTAGAGCGGCCCGAGCGAGAACGACGCGGGCTTGCCGAGAAACGGCAGGCTGCGCGCCGAAGTGGTGTCTTCCAGCAGTGTGCGGTCGGCCAGCATGCCGACCATGCAGTTCTGGTCGAGCCGCTCGTTCACGCGCAGCATCGAATCGACCTGCCCGAGCGGGATCACCTCGGGCTGGGCGGCCGGGTTCACGGCGGCGATGGTCGCGTTGATCTTGCGCGCGTTTTCCTCGTACATCGTGACGACCACGCGCAGGCCAGGCTGCGTGCGGCCGAGCGCGCGCACGACCTCGAAGCTGCCCAGATGGCCGCCCATCAGGAACGCGCCGCGTCCGTTATCGAGCGCGGCGTCGACGAGCTCGTGCCCCTGCGGACGGATGTCGAAGAGGTCGAAGCGCTCGTTGATCAGGTAAAGGCGGTCGTGGATCGTTGTCGCGAAGGTGAACAGGTGCCGGTAGACCTCGCGCCAGTGCGCGCGGCGGCCCAGCACGCGGCTCAGATAGGTCCGCGAGGCAGCCCGCGCCTGCGGAGAGAACAGCATGTAATAGCCGGTGCACAGATGCACGAGAACGCGCGAGGCGCGGCGGCCGATGCGCAGAGACAGCCATGTCATGACGCGCAGCAACAGCGCGCTGCCGCGTTCTTCTCGCTGGGTCCAGTCGGTGCGCTTGATCATGGGTGCGGGCCTTCCTGGGGTACGGGGTGTGCAGGGGACGGCGGAACCGACAGCGTGCCGCTCGCAACATCGCGCGCGCCGGCCTGGACGGTGAAGCGGATCGCGCCGCTTGCCGTGGCGTCGAACGCGAGATCGAGCGGCTCGCCGGGGGCGGCCGGGCTCAGGAATTTCGCAGCGCCGAGCCGCCAGGCGTCCATCGGGCGGTTCAGGGCCGCGCCGATGGCGTCGATGGCGTGGTCGAGCAGCACGACGCCGGGCACGATGGGTTGGCCCGGGAAGTGGCCCGGCAACGCGGGGTGGTCGGCGGGTATCGTGAAGGAGACTGTGGTGGCGCCGGGCGTCTTGCCGGTCGGGGCGGCCATGCCTGCCGGGTTTGCGCCGGCCTCGGGCGTCAGGGTCCCTGCCGGAACGGCCCGGGTATGGCGCGCGGCCAGTGCCGCGAGGACGTGATGCGGCAACTTGCCGGTTTCGTTGCGCGGCAGCGCGTCGACGAATACGAGCGGGCGCGGCATGAACGCGGCGTCGATACGCTCGCGCAATGCCCGCTGCAGGTCGACGGCACTCAGCGTCGGTGCGACCACGAGTGCGATCAGGCGCGTCACCGGCTCGCGGTGCGAGCCGTCGTCCCCGGTGCCGCTTTCATTGGGCATGAAGAAAACGCCGTCGATCACGCCCGGGATCGCATTGAGTTGATGATTCAGATAGGCGAGCGAGGTCCGCTTGCCCGCGATGTTGATGAGGTCCGCCTTGCGTCCGTGCAGCAGGAAGCGGTGCGCATCGAGCACTTCGAGCGCGTCGCCCATCGGCACCGGCGCTTCCACGTGACCGCCCGACACCCAGATCGTGGGGCCTTCGTCGCCTTCGGCCTCCGCGCCGGCCGGCGCGGCGCTGCGCGCATCGAGGCGGATCTGCGGCAGCAGCTCCCACGTCGCACCCTGTGCCGTACGGCGGGTCGCGATCTGGCCGGTTTCCGTGCTGCCGTAAATCTCGACCAGCGGGGCGTTCAGACGCGCCTCGGCTTCGCACGCGAGCTTTTCCGCAAGCGGCGCCGTCGCGCTGAGCACGAGCGCGGCGTCGGGCAATGGCGCTTCGGTCGCGAGCAGCGCGCGCAGATGGATCGGCGAGGTCACGAGCACGCGCGGTTGCGGCACGGCCTCTAGCTCGGCGCGGATATCGACGGGATAGAACGGCTGGCGGTTGCTGAAAGCGAGGCCGCCGATCAGCGCGAGCAGCACCGTCGATTCGAAGCCGTACATGTGCTGCGCGGGCACCGTGCCGATCAGTGTTGGCGTCGTCGCCCCGGCTTGCGCGCGGGACTCGCCGTGCGCGTCGAGCAGTCCGAGGCGCTGCGCCGCCGCGCGCACATTGGCGACGAGAAAGCCCCAGGTCTTGCGGTGCGGCACCGGCGCGCCGGTCGAGCCGGAGGTGAAGACGTAGGCCATGATGCGCGCCGCGTCGATCCGGGGCACGTCGAAGGGCGCGTCGTCGCCGGCGTCGTGGCCGACCGCCGCCGCATCTTCGACGCGGCCTTCGGGGTAGCGAAAGCGCGGCAGGTCGATCGCGCAGTCGGATGTGTCGTGCAGGCAGAACGCGTCGGGGGCGAACGTGGCGAGCTGGCGCACCGTTTCCGGCGTGTGGGTGGACGGCAGCAGGCTGATCCGGCCGGAGACGAGTGCCGCGCACAGGCTCACGGCGAAGCGGTAGCGGTCGCGGCAGACGTTGAAGACGTGACCGCCCGGCGGCAGCGCAGCCGCTACCCGCGCCACGTCGGCGAGGAACGCTCGCGCCGTGACCGGGGAACCGTCGCACCAGGCGATGACCTGGCGGGGTGAGGTGTGAAAAATCAGCGGATGTGTCGGCATAACGTCGGCATAACTTCGGCTGGAACAAAAAACACCGGCGATGCGGCGCCGATGCAGGCATAGTGGCTATCCCTGCGCGGCGTGCGCTTCACCTTGCGACCCGCACCGGCTCCGGCCGGGATCGCCGGTAAGCGCGAATCGCATCGAGCATGCCGGAGTGCGACTCGCGGGGCAGCGCAAAGCGCCGGCAGGCATGCTCGGCGACGAACATCGCACCGACCAGCGGCAGCGCCACATAGTTGGCGAACGTCGCCCACGCAACGATCGGCGCGATGGCGAACATCAGCGTCGAAACGGCCGCGGTCGCGACGAAGAACAGCGTCCACGCCACCGTGATCTGCCGCGTATAGCGCGCAATCGCCGGCGGGAGCGAACCGCGGATCAGCGCCGCAAACTGCGTGCAGAGCGGAACACGCCTCTCGACCAGCGTGCGGCCGAACAGCAGCGCCATTCCGAGGTTGAAGCTCACATGCTCGATGTATAGGCCCCATTCGAAATGAAGAGCAAGCGGCGTGCGCGCGGTCCAGACCGCGGCAACCGCGAGCGCCCAAAGCGGCAGCCACGCGGCGCGGTGCGACGAGCGGGCAGCGGCAACCAGGGCGATGGCCAGTGGCGGCAGCAGCGCCATGGCGAGCCCGAGTCCGTGCTCGCCGGGCGTCGCGACAGCGTGGTGCGCCAGCAACTGATACGCGGCTACGGCGGCGATTGCCAGCGCACCGCGGACGAAACCGGCCAACGCATTCATTGCGGACCTCCCGACGGGCAAGGGCAGGGGGTGCGTCGTCCGCCTTTGCCTCTGCTTTCGCATCCAGATCGCGCGCGAATTTTGCCACAGACCCGGCCCTGAATCCCATGAGCCCCATGAACTCCGTGAGCCGCGAAACGGCCCCGCGTCCGTGCATGGACGAGACGGCAGTCCGGTGCGTGACGAAGTGGGGTGGGTGAGCGCGGCATGATCGATAGGCTTCAAAAATGAGTAGCAGTCTTCATCGGGTTGCGTCCGGCAGCGGCGCGGTGAGTCGGTGCACTTAATCCCTGGCCGCCGGCATTGGTCACGGGAATGACGGCGAGCAGGATTGCGGCAGGCGTATTTTAGGGCCGCGGCGGGGCATCTTTCAGAGCACATGCGGCGCGTTTGTAACCGTTTGTATGGCTCGCCGGACGGCCACGTCGCCCTACAATCCGATTACACCCAAGGCCGCTTAGGCGTCGCCGCCCCGTTGTATCCCAAAATACGGACGTCACCCCTTCTAACGTCTGTAACCTTTCTGCCGTACATCCCGTATACGCACCGGTACCCATCGTCTAAAATCCGCGTAACTTTTACCAAATCGACTCCAAACCCAGGCGGGCGGGGCGGTGGGCAGGAGCCGGGAAGCCGGCGGTGCCCTTGTCCGGCACGGGGGCGCCACCCCCGTTTGTGCGCACGGCCCGTACCGTTTGATCGCACGCATGATGAACGCACTGGAACAAGAGCTTGCCGCGCTGATCGTCGGCGAACTGAATCTCGAAGATGTCTCGCTCGACGACGTGAACGCCGAGACGCCGCTCTATGGCGAAGGCTTCGGGCTCGACTCGATCGACATTCTCGAAATCGCCCTGCTGATCTCGAAGAAGTACGGCTTCGAGCTGCGCTCCGACAATCCGGATAACGAAAAGATCTTCGCGACGCTCGGTTCGCTGGCCGCCTACGTCGCCGCGCACCGCGTGCGTTGAACGTCAAGCGCGAACGAGAGGAGAGAGCCGATGCGTGCACTCGTGACAGGCGGCAGCGGAGCGCTGGGCCAGGCCATTTGCCTCGCGCTCGCCGGGGCCGGCCATGATGTGTGGGTGCATGCCAATCGCCGTGCGGGCGAAGCCGAAGCGGTCGCGCAACGCATTGCCGATGCGGGCGGGACGGCGCACGCGATCACGTTCGACGTAACCGATGCCGACGCCGCCGAGGCCGCGCTCGCCCGTCTCATCGAGGACGCGCCGGTGCAGATTCTCGTCAACAACGCGGGCGTGCACGACGACGCGCCGTTGGCCGGCATGACGCGCAACCAGTGGCGCCACGTGATCGACGTCTCGCTCAACGGTTTTTTCAACGTCACGCAGCCGCTCCTGCTGCCGATGATCCGCACGCGGCATGGCCGCATCGTCAACATCGCGTCGCTCGCGGGCGTCATGGGCAATCGCGGGCAGGTCAATTACTCGGCCGCCAAGGCCGGGCTGATCGGCGCGACGAAGGCGCTGTCCCTCGAAGTGGCCTCGCGCGGCATCACGGTCAACGCGATCGCGCCCGGCATCATCGCTTCGCCCATGGTTGAGCACGTGTTTCCCGCTGAGCGCATCAAGCAGCTCGTGCCGGCGCAGCGTGCCGGCCAGCCCGAGGAGGTCGCCGCCATGGTTGCGTACCTCGTCTCCGATGCGGCCGCCTATGTGACCGGGCAGGTATTGTCGATCAACGGCGGACTCGCCTGAGCGCGCGTCTGCGTCCCTGGATTCCTGTTCCATGCAACCGGCTGTTTTCATGACCGCGCCCGCTGCTTCCCCTACGCCCTCGACCACGCATCTCGTCCTGATCCCGAGCTACAACCCGGGCATGAAGGTCGACGAAACCGTGCGCGCGGCGCGTGCTCAGTGGAGTCCGGTGTGGGTCGTCGTGGACGGGAGCACCGACGGCAGCGCCGGACGTCTGCAGGCGATGGCCGCGCAGGACCCGGGGCTGCATGTGATCGTGCTGCCGGCCAATCGCGGCAAAGGCGGCGCGGTGCTCGCGGGAATCGAGGCGGCTGCGACGCAAGGCTTCACGCACGTCCTGACGATGGACTCCGACGGCCAACACCCGGCCGCGCTGATTCCGCGCTTCATGGCGGCCTCGCAGGCGTCGCCCGACGCGATGGTGCTGGGCTTGCCGAAATTCGATGCGAGCGCGCCACAACTGCGCGTGCAAGGGCGGCGTCTCTCGAACCTCTTTGCGGATGTCGAGACGCTATGGGCGGGCATCGGCGATTCGCTCTATGGCTTTCGCGTCTATCCCATTGCGCCGCTCAAGGCGATCATGCGGCGGCAGCCGTGGATGCGCCGTTTCGACTTCGATCCCGAGGCCGCCGTGCGCCTGTGCTGGGCCGGGGTGCGGCCGATCCAGATCGAGGCGCCGGTGCGCTATTTCAGTGCACAGGAGGGGGGCGTGTCGCATTTCAACTACGCGCGCGACAACCTGCTGCTCAGTTGGATGCACCTGCGGCTCGTCGCCGGCTTCGGGGCACGTTTGCCGCTGCTCGCCGCAAGACGCTTGCTGGGCCGTGACGGCACCATCTGATCCGGTTTAACCCGAATATTGCATAGCATTCCGTACCATTCTGGCGAAGTGCGCGGCGAACTTCGGCCAGAGCGTCGCCACTCCACCACAAGGGAAAACCCGGGCAACCTGGGGCACTCCCCATTCGTGCATTCCCGAAGTCGTTGCGCCGGCACATGGCGGACGCCTTGTGCCCGAGGCCGGCGAAGCCGCGCCGAGGGCTTCAAGAGGAAACCGGCACGCCGGTAAATGAGTGGAAACGTGTAGGCAACAGATTGTTGTTCCTGCGGTACTTTACATTGACACGATCGTGCGATTTTTCCTAAGATCGCCCGGACGGTTCGGAAAACGAAATCGAGTTCGAATATCGAACCGCGATTATCGGAGCGGATCCGGAACCTTCCGGGCCGTCACGCACGCCGGTTCACGAGGTTTGCCGGCCTCTCGACGCAGCAAGCAGCACAACAGGCAACACGCTTCGCAGGGGAATCGCCAGGGCAACATCAAGCAGCCGCCTGGTGTAATCCATATAGGTAGTATTGCTAATTAAAAGACGCAATTACTCACTCGGGTAATCCGCAGTTACCCCGCAGTTACCCCGCAGTTACCCGATTCATACCAAAACTCGACGGCATGCGTTCCGTCCCGAAGGAGATCGACGATGTACAAGCAACGAGGTCTGCGCCTGAAG